>JAJDZM010000174.1 GCA_022824615.1 Candidatus Binatia bacterium
CACACCGGCAAACGGGTCCAGTACCGCCCCGTACTGGCCCTTCGTGTGGGTGCTCAAAGCATCCTCGATGAACTGCTGTGAGAATCCTGCGATCCACGGCACCCATCGATGAATGGGTATGGCACGATTGGCGAGGAAGGCTGGGTCTCGAAAGGCTGTTTGCGTCTGAGAAGACGTAGCCATGCTCAGCCCCTACGCCTGCGCTTCGTTTAGGCTTCCGCCCGCAACTCGACCACGTTGCCGTCCGGGTCACGGACAAAAACCACCGGGGCCAAACCCATACTCGGTGGCGGGGCAAATTCATGGAACTTCACCCGCCTTCTCTTGAGCACCCGTTTGGCCTCTTCGAGGTCTTCGACCTGGACCGCAATGTGGGTGCCGATACCCGGAATATCCTTGTCGGCCATGGCGTTACGCTGGCCAATGATATGCACCTGGGTTCCATCCACCTCGTACCAGGCCCCAGGCACCCCCTTGATTTTGGGTCGCTCAATCTCGCCGAAGCCGAGAATCTCCCCATAGAATCGCTTTGCCTTTCTCACATCTGAGACCGGCACCCCAGCATGACGGATCGATTTCGCCTTAATCATTTTCCCCTCCTTATTGGGTTACTCCAGTAAAAAATCCGAAACCGCATCAACAAAAGACTCCTGTTCCTCCAACATAATCATATGACCTGAACTCGCGAAGTGGACCAACCGCGAACCGGGAATGGCGCGCTGAAACGCTTCCCCATAGACCGGGGGAATGAGCTTGTCGGATTCTCCCCACAGCAACAGGGTTGGCAGTTGCAGCCGATGGATGCGTTTTTTGAGCCCTTTATCAGGAATCGGCCACAGGAACTTCCCGGTTGAGGCCAGGCATTTATACATCTCAAGCTGGGCTTCGGGGGACTGCAACTGTTCGGTGAACATTTGACTCATGGGACCGCTGGGATCATGAAACACATGCTCGACCATCTGCTGCGGGTTAAAGGTAAAGAAATCCGGAATAGGGTTGTCATCAAGCCACAGTCCTGCCGGGCAGACCAGCACGAGCCGGTTGAGCCGATACGGGGCAAGCGCGGCGATCTCCGCGGCCAGCATGCCACCCAGCGAGTGACCGACGATATGCGGGCTATCGATCTGCAATTCGTCGAGAAAATCGTGGTAGTACAGCGCAAAGTCAATGACGTCGTCAATATGCTCGATACCCGTTCCGAGGCCAAAGCCGGGATGGGCCGGGGCGTAAACGGTAAAATTTTGGGCGAGTTCCTCGAGAAACGGAGCCCCAACCATGGGGCCACCGGCACCGTGCAGAAACAGCAGCGGCTCGCCGTTGCCGCCCCACTGCATGGAGGTGGTAAATTTTCCATTCCGAACAGCAACCTTCACTTCTTGCATTCCAAACGATCTCCCTTCGGGGGGCAGGGCCTCAGAGGGCCACGACCGGCATGCGGTCTTCTTCCTTCATCGGGTGCGGAGCCCAGCGGTCTTCCCACTCGTTCCACAACTGCTCGCGCAAAAAGGGCAGAACTTCTTTGGCGTACAGTTCGGTGTTCTTGCGGGTCGACGCGGCGCTCAGGTTGCCGAAGTGAAGCAGGGTGAAAAGCTGGCCGACATTCATTTCCTTCAGGACCTCGACCAGTCGGTCGCGCACGGTTGCCGGCGAGCCGGCAATCACGTAGCCCTGCTCAACAAAATCCTTCCATTTGAGGTCGGCCAACTGCTCGAAGCTGAAGGGCGATTTGAGCGATTTGATGGTCTTGAGCGTCAGATAGCCCGGCGCGGCGGCCCAGTGGTCGGGCACGTGCAAACAGCGGTGGTAGAAATACGAGACCGCCTCGGCATAGTCTTTTTCCGCCTGGGCGTCCGTCTCGGACACGCCGATGACCTGCAGATAGCCGGCGCGGTAGGGGTTGGGGTCCCGGCCGGCCCGGTCCACGGCTTCCCAATAACCTTTCATCACTTGCGTGGCCGGCTCGTAGCCGAAATAGCTCAGGAAGGCGTACATATAGTCGTGGGCGGCTACCCAGTCCCAGGTCTCGACGCTGCCGCCGCCTGGAATCCACACCGGCGGGTGCGGCTTTTGAATCGGGCGGGGCCAGATGTTCACATAGCGGAGTTGGTTGTATTTGCCGTTAAAGGCAAACGGTTCCGGCTCGGTCCAGGCCTTGATAATCAGGTCGTGGCCTTCCCGATATTTCTCGCGTAGCGTCAGGGGCGTCTGGCCGTACGCAAAATTGGTGTCCATCGAGGTACCGACCGGAAAGCCACCCACAAAACGGCCACCCGAGATGCAGTCAAGCATGGCCATTTCTTCGGCAATGCGAATAGGCGGGTTATACAGCGCAATCGAGTTGCCCAGCACGATAAGCGCGGCCTTGGAAGTCCGCCGGGCGAGCGCGGCCAGAATGATATTGGGTGACGGCATCAGGCCGTAGGCGTTGGCGTGGTGCTCGTTCACGCAGATGCCATCAAACCCCAGGCTGTCGGCAAACTCCAGCTCGTCCAGATATTCGTTGTAAAATTGGTGCCCGCGCGCGGGGTCGAATAATTCACTGGAAACATCGACCCACACACTCGGATGTTTTTCCTTGAAGTCTTCGGGCAGGTCTTGATACGGCATCAAATGAAACCAATGACTCTTCATAACAGGCCCTCCTTGTTGGCGGCTCGGAACGGACATCAAGTGCAAAAACTTGTATCAGCCGAAGATTTGAGCCACAAGAGGAAAATCCGCCCTGTTTGTTCAGGTATCAGGTAGATGCCACAGACACGGGAAGAAGCATGGTTCTCGCCCGCACGACCAGCATCAACGCGGCAGCACACAGCAGACCGATGCCCACACCGGTAAACCCGAGTTGATAGCTGCCGGTCGTGTCGTAGATATAGCCCATCAGAGTCGGGCCAACGAAGCCGCTCAAACAGATAACGGTCTGATAGAATCCGTAAATCACGCCGTGCGCTTTCATGCCGAACATATGCCCGGTCACGAGCGCAGTCAGCGGAGTGGTGCCGCCAAAGAATAGTCCGAAGCAGGCCACAAAGCCGACCACGGCAACCACGGGGGAAGCCCATAAGAGCAGGGCTATGCCGATACCGCCCAGGGCATAACAGACCGCCGCCAGTTGCATTGGATCGTAGCGCTCACTCGCCCAGCCAAAACCCAGTCCGCTGATAACGGACGCGCTGAGCAGCACACTGACCAGTAAGGCCGCGTGCTGAGCGGAAAGGCCCTGATCCGTAAAATAAGGGTGCTGGTGAATCATCACGGAAAAGAGACAGCCATAGGCCAGAAAATAAATACCGATGAGGGCCCAGAAACGGCCGGTACGGAGCGTATCTCGGGCGGATATTCCCCTCCCTACGCCGGTATCGACCGGTGTGTCGTCCGCGGTCCGTCTCGTCTCGCCGTCCGGCAACAAACCCAGGTCAGCCGGCGTATCGCGCAGCAGCCCAAACAACACCGGAAGCAGGATGAGCCACAGCAGCCCCCCCAGGATCAACAGGGTGAGACGCCAGTCAACCCACTCGATACAAAACGAGGCAAAGGGCGTCATCAGCAGGCCGCCCACCGGAGCGCCGATCATGGCCGTGCCCATGGCCCGGCCGCGCTTGCGCGTAAACCAGCGCGAAATAACGATGTTGACCGGCACGTGGGCCAGGGCCGTAAACCCAACCCCCACCCCGAGACGCAGCAGATAGAGTTGCCACAGGGCCGTCATCTGAGACAGCAGCATCAGGCACAGACCTACCAATACGGCCGCCGGAATCATGACCGCCCGCGGCCCATACAGGCTTACCGCTCGCCCGACAAAAGGAGCCGTGAAGGTAATAGCCAACATAAAGGCCGAAATCCCACCAGAGACCTGTGCTCGGGTCCAGCCAAACTCTGCGGTCAAGGGTTTGAGAAAAACCGGGAAGGACAGATTGCCAACACCACCAGCCATCGACATGCTGACAAAGCATGCCACAACAATCCACCAGCCATAGAAAAACGTGGGAGACCCCTCGCCCAATCCTCCGTCCCGACCTGCCATAGGGCTACGATAGAGTTCCACACGGCCACCGTCCAGGACACCAGCGAGAGTCCAGACCACCCACCCAGTGAGGGCAACACATCCCCTCTTGGGAGGGGTGCCGCGTGAGCGGCGGGGTGGGTTGGACGCACGGCCCATGCAAAGACAACCCACCCCGGCCTACGGCCACCCCTCCAAGGAGGGGATAGGAAAACTCCCCTCTTGGGGCGTGTGATGCAGATTACATTACTCGGCGGCCCCTCACTCCCCTGCGCAGTTCCGGTCTGCGACAGGGTCCAGGAGTGCGGGCTGGAAGCCCGCAAGCGGCCAAGATGGCCGCTCTCCCAGGCAGCGGGAGGGCGAGCGGCCCAAGGCGGGGCGGTCGTTTTTGACGGAGGGCGGAACGACGCCTCCTTAAATGGCACGAATTTTGGGCAATACTTCCTGGGCAAAGAGGCGCAGGCTCTGCGTCGCGAGTGCATCCGGTAGGGAACCAAACTGAAACATCGCCAGTAAGGTTCCGCGTTTACCCTCTTCGCGCTGGCGTTTGATTTGCGCGATCACGCTTTCCGGTCCGCCCAAAATGACCGTCCCATTCTCAATTCCCTCATCGACGCTATAGCCCATGGCCTTGCCCGTGTCTTTGCTCGTGACGTTCTTCAGCCAGTCGCGCATGCCATCCACACTCATATGTCCGGGAATAAGCGAGACCGTACCGATATCAAACGACGCCAGCGCGCGGAAGAAGTGGTATTCCAAGTGCGCTTCAGCCTCCTGGCGCGCTTTCTTATCGCTCTCGCCGACGTATAAGGCGCAGATTGAGGCAAACATGTCATCAAAATCCTCGGGGATGGCAACGCCTTGCTCGTGGGCCAGCCGATAATACGTCTCGTGCACCGAGCGCGTCCGCTCAATGTTGACCCACGGCGTGGCAATATAGGTGCGATTCTTGACCGCAAAATCGAGCGAGTCCAGGCTATTGGCCGCCATCCAGATTTTCGGATAGGGCTGCTGCAAGGGCTTGGGCCAGATATTATAGTCCCGGACGCGGTAGAACTGGCCGTCAAAATCAAACGGTCCCTCACTCGAAAGCGCTTTCAGGACTAAGGAAAACCCTTCCCGAAACCGCGCCTGGGATTCCGCCGGGTTGACGTTGTAGGACAGGTATTCGGTCGGAAAGCCACGCAGCGCCCCCCAAATGAAACGCCCATTGCTCAGGTGATCCAGCATGGCGACTTCTTCCGCAATGGCAAGCGGGTGGTGTAGCGGAATGCACGTGCCGGTGACCGCCACTTGAAGCTGTTTTGTGCGTTGAGAGACGGCTGCCGCCATGAGGTGGGTTGAGGGCACCATGGCGCAAAATCCACCGCCGCCATGATGCTCCTGACAGGTGAAACCATCCAACCCAAGCTCATCACTGAGCGTGATCCGGTCCAACTCTTGTTGCAGTAAGGCATTGCCCCGGACAGGATCAAAATACCGATTCGAAAGTGGATACGATCCGGGCGTACCAACGGGAGCATCGTCAGGCAGATACGGCCAGCCAAACAGCACCATATTGAAGACTCTCATGCCCCTCCCCTCTCCTGTGGCGGAATGAAAGTGTGAATAGCCTGGATAACGGTCTCGCAATCCTCCACGTACGGGAGATGTCCAGCCCCCGGAATCATCACGCGGTGAGCGTGCGGCAGCGAGGCAGTCCACAGCGCGGCGTGGGCCGGGGCCAGGAGGGGGTCCTGCTCGCCCCAGACGACAAGCGTTGGGGTGGTCAAAAGATGCAAGTGATGGCGCAGGCTGCGACTGTGGAGGTAGGGGTCAAACACCAGGCGGATACTCGCGTTTCGGTTGTTGATGAATGCATCGGTCCAGTTACTCAGCTCCGGAACGTACACTGAAGCCTTCTCCAGAGCCGCGTCCGGAAAAAGATACTGCGGCAAGCGCGCCGGGTCCGTATAGAAGAGATTGGGGACCTTGGTCCAGTCCTGCACTAAGCCGAGCGGGCTGATCAAAACCAGCTTGGCAATCCGCTCCGGTCTGAGCAGAGCGAGCTCAGCCCCGACCCATCCCCCGAGGCACGAGCCGACGACAATCGGCCGTTGGAGCGATAGTGCATCAAAGAGTTGCAGCAGCAGCACCGCTAAGTCGTGCGGCGTCTTCGCCCACTCCGGCAATGCGGATTGCCCATAGCCCGGCAGGTCGGGAACATACACCTGGAAACGTTCGGCTAACCGTTGGTGGTAGTCCATCCAGCCCGGCTCGCCCCACAACCAGTGGAGCCATACCAGCGGTGGCCCCTGGCCAGCCCGATGGTAGCAAAATTGAATAGCGGCCCGCTCTGCGCCATCTCCATGCAGCTCAAGCGTTTCTTGTTGTGGAGCTATACTCACGGATTTCCCCTTTTGTGGTTAGAGTTAGCATAGGTTCAGTAGTTATACAGCCTGGAATATTTATTTTTGACTATACTCATTATTTTTCATTTAATCGGAAAAATACGGGGTCGTAGAAACTAGCCAACAAAGAGTGTGTAGGGTTGACCGTTCAGATGGATGAGTTCTTGCGGAGCCAGCAGGCATTTTTCCTTAGAGAGTACGCGGCTGGCGACCTCCCGATTAATGGGCGGCACCTGCTCCAACCGCTCGATCTGCTCCAGGGTCAGATACTCGGCGCGGTCAACCTCTTCCATATCGGGTTGTGGCTCACCGCTCAGCGGTTTCATCAGCAGGACGATATACAGGCTGTTGCCAATGTCGGGATCACACCGATTCCGTAGGCCAACGACGCCCTGCACTTCTCCGGTCACACCGGATTCCTCCTGAACCTCCCGGACAACAGCCCGTTCAATGGTTTCGTCCGGCTCGACAAAGCCACCCGGCACCTGCCAGTTCCCCCTGCCCCGCCGTGATGCCCGGCGCACGAGCAGCAGGCGGTTGCCACGCACGACCGCGCCACCAACACCAAGGTTGTAGCCGCGGTTATACCGTTCGGGGATGGGCATGGGAATGAAGCGGGAGACGATTGTGTCTCCCGGTCGTGTTACGACAGCACCATGGGCAGCCCGAGGTATTCGTTATACATAAAGTCCCGATGCTCGATCAGGGCGGGGTCAAGCGCCTGTTCAATCGCCGGATTGGGGAACTCCAAGGCCGCGCGCAACACTTCCATGATATTGCACTGCTCGGGCGGCAGCGGTTTCGTCAGGGCGCAAAACGTGGCCCAATAGAAATCCAGGGCCGTGACGTGTTCGCCCATGAGAAAGCGGTTGCCTTTTGCCTGCTCGGCTTTGAGGCGAGCAGACAGGAGGGTTAGCACGTCGGTCACCCGTTTGGTCGCCTCCGGGCCGATGCCGGGCCGGTAGCCGTATTTCGCGCCAAGATAGTGGCCCATCTCGGCCGGAATCGGGTAGTCCACATTCGGGTCTATGGCGGCATCGCACATCAGGAGACGAGTTGCCCAGCCCAGGCCCATTTCGCCACAGATCTCATACGAGAGCCCGAACATCAGCGCGCGTTGCTCCGGGTCAGCCGGAATAAGGCGGGGTTCGGGCTGGAGGCGTTCGAGCAAGAGCAGGATCTCCGCCCAGCCGGACCGGGGCGCTTCGTCTTCATACATGGCGGACGGCGCGCTATCTTCACCCGTCCACTCCACCAGGCCCTTATTGGCCGCAGGGTCACCGGGCATATAGAGCGTGGCGGTAAAGGGGATATCCTTGGTCTTGAGCATACCCTTGATCGCTTCTCCCCACGGACTCGGCGCATTGGCCACAAACGTCAGGCGCAGACCCGATGCCTGCTTGGCCTCTTCCAGACTTACAAACTGCATACCGTCCTCCTTCGCTTCGTTCTAATGACGCGGCATTCTAGCGGAATAGTGCGGCAGGCGCGATACGCGGAGACTTGATCTCCATCTCTCCCACCGTTAGCCTCGGACCCATGCCAACACCGGCCATTACGCGCAACCCGTTTTCCTGGTTCCTGCTCCTCGGCTTGCTCCTGAGCGGATTTCTGATCTGGTTGATTTACTATAAGCCGGCGGCCACGACAGAGGGAGAATGGGTGATGTATCTCCCGGCGGCCAACGCCTGTTTTAACGCCCTGTGCGCTTGCTGTTTGATCGGCGGGTTTGTCAATATCAAGCGCGGCAACCGGGAAAGGCATATTCGCTGCATGCTGGCCGCGCTCGTGTTCTCAGTCCTCTTTCTGGCGAGTTATATCGTGTATCACCATTTTCATGGCGATACGCCCTTTCCTGGACAGGGACCGATTCGGCTGCTGTATTTTTTCATCCTGATCAGCCACATCGTCCTGTCCATTGTCGCCCTGCCCCTGGTTTTCACCACGCTCTACCACGCGGCCCGTTCCCAGTTTGAGGCCCACAAAAAGATTGCGCGCTACACCTTCCCGGTCTGGCTCTACGTCTCGGTCACCGGCGTGCTCGTCTTCTTTTTTCTCAGGGCCTATACGTGAATAGGGGGCAACCCACCGGTTACAGAATGGGACGCCTATTAGGGGCGGCTATACATGAGACGAGATTGAAGAGGAGCGAGGACGGGGGGCCTGAGTGGGTCCAAGCGGGCCTTGCGAAGCGTACTGAAATCCTTAATTGAGAATTTACGGATGCGGGACGAGTTGGAATGAAATCAATCAGATTGGGCAGACATTCCTTCTTAACAACTCTCGATGGGTAGAACGGAATCTCGTATTATCCTGTGCGGGAGGAGCGTTTCTATCTCTGCGCGTTGTATAAACTTTCCCTTGCGGGTTGTCGATAAACCTTCTATCTCTGAAATCGTCGCTGAGGTCTTGGTCGTTAGAATATAATAGCCGGGCTCCGCTGACTTGGGCTAAAGCAAGAACATGAGGGTCATCTGACTTGATTACACCCTCACGTTTGATTTGCTGTGTTCTCGCCTCAACTTCTCTTTCATCCACGGTTATCATTTTTCCAGAAAGTTGGGCCGCCGGCCCCCAGCTTCTGAAGTCTGGCGAAGCATCTTCAAGCTCCTTGAGCAACTTGCCACCAACAACCAGCCGGCGACTTCCCCTTTCGAGCCACTCAAAGAATTTCTCTGCCGCAGGCGGTGGGCTGTCTCCGAAAACCTCATGAGCCACGTTGGCGTCAACAATTGCGCACATTATTCAGACTCCTGTAGACTTCATCTCTTCCATAAAGACCTCCGCATCTCTTCCATGAAAAACTGCCGGTAGCCCAGCGGAGCGTCCAAGACGTTTCCCTGTTC
>JAJDZM010000111.1 GCA_022824615.1 Candidatus Binatia bacterium
CCTTAGCCCGAACTCACGTTACATTAAGGTGCGAGGGTCTAAGAGTGGAACGACCGGCGTTTACACCTTGCGGATCACCTTCACCCCAGAGAAGGGGAGTTCCAGGCCAGACTTGGTGGTAGAGCAGACCCGGGTGAGTAACTCGTCGGGGCCGGTGCGGGTGTCTGCAGGGGATTCCATCACGCTGTCGGCGCGGGTGCGCAACCAGGGGCAAGGTCGTTCGGGAGGGACGAGGCTACGGTATCGGTATCGGAAGGACGCGCGGCGGCATCCCGGCACGGAGTTGGGCTCGGACGGGGTAGGGGCACGGAACGCCGGGCAGACGAGCAGTGCGTCTGAGCGTGTGCGGGCACCATCGACAGCGGGGACGTACTACTATTGGGCGTGTGTGGATGAGGTAGCGGGCGAGTCGAACACCGGGAACAACTGCTCACCAGCGGAGGATACTGTGACGGTGGTGGTACAGGCGGCCACGCAAGGATTGGTGGCGTACTACTCATTCGATGGGAATGCGCGAGATGCCTCAGGGAACGGGTACCATGGGAGTGTTCGGGGTGCTGTCCCCACAGTGGACCGCCACGGCAACCCGGCGGGTGCTTACGCGTTTGATGGACGCGACGATGTGGTCGTCGTCCCGAACGGGCCGGTCTTCAATGGTCAGCCTGCCTTCACGTTGAGCTTGTGGGCCGCGTTCAACGATCCGTACTCGGAGTCTTTTGGCGGCAATGGGATCACCGGTCTTCTCATGAAAGGCACCAATTACGACTACCAGTATGGGCTCGGTGCGGGGAACAAGCATCCTAGACACGATCTCTTCGCCGTCGCGTGGCAATCGGCAGGTGGAGGTGTAACTACCGCCGTGGGGGACCAAAACTTGGTGCGAGATGGCGCGTGGCACTCCATTGTCGGGGTCGTGAGTGCGGAGGTCAGCAAGCTGTACGTGGATGGCGAGTTGATCGCGACCAGTGAGGCGAGTACCGGAAGAAGGTGGAACACCTCCGGCAACGCCGATGTGACTATTGGAGGCATTCTCCAGCAAGGAGGAACGGGGTTTTTCAGCGGCAAGATCGACGATGTACGCATTTACAACCGGGCGTTGTCGGACGCGGAAGTTGCGGCACTGACCGGCGAAGTCACACTACCACCGCCCAAGACCCGGCCGGACTTGGTGGTAGAGCAGACCCGGGGGCTGGTAGAGGGTACATCGGTGGACGACGCGGCGAGTCAGGTGACGGCGGCTCGGGGGCAGGATATCATCCTGTTGGCGACAGTGCGCAACCGGGGCCAGGGGCGGTCGGCGGCGACGACGGTGCGGTATCGGTATCGGCGGGGCGCGCGGGCACATCCTGGCACGCAGGTGGACACGAGCGATGTATATGCACTGAACGGCGGAGGGACGAGAGATGTGTTTGCGAGCATCCCCGCGCCGACGGTGGCGGGGACGTACTACTACTGGGCGTGTGTGGATGAGGTGGCGGGCGAATCGAACACCGGGAACAACTGCTCACCGGCGGAGGATACTGTGACGGTGGTGGTATCACGGTAAGAACCGTGCACACTGTCACCGCCCGGGCGAGCGTTTGTAATCAGCAGCGGTAAGCACGTTCCCTGCGAATGTGTCTGGGCCTTCATAAGTAATGTGACACAGCCCTGAGGAATGGGCGTTACAACGTTTGCCCCAAAGGGCCATTCCCGCGAAGAGCCTGTCCTCGACTCAGACCGGTTGGAGTCAATGAGCGGTTACTCAAGACCGAGTTTTTCTTTGCCTTCGGGCGAAATCATGGCCGGCGTCCAGGGCGGGTCCCACACCACCTCGACATTCGCATCTTCAACTCCAGGGATACCTTCGATCCGCATCTGCGCGTCCATGGCAATAGCCGGTCCCATGCCGCATCCCTGAGCGGTGAGAGTCATTTTGACATCCACGTTGGTCCCACCCTCCGGGCGGTCTTCCACGCTGAGGTCATACACCAGACCGAGATCAACGATATTCACCGGGATTTCCGGGTCGTAGACATTCTTGAGTTGATCCCAGACTTGATCTTCGGTCACGTCGCCGCCCGTACCCGCAGCAACGGCCGGGGCCGGTCCCTTGCTTTCTTTGCCAATCGCGTCGGCATCCTTATCAGAGACGCGGTAGAGCCCTCCCAGCGTTGGAAGCTGGAGGGTATAGGTATCGCCCAAGGATTGGGTGATAACGCCGGGTGTCCCTTTGGGAATAGTCACCTTGATGCCTTGGGGGATTTGGATGGCGTCGCAGTGCCGGCTGAATTCAATTTCTTCGTAGCTCATGGTCTGACTCCTTCACCAGATACTGAATCTTCTTGCTGTCTCCAAAGTTAGACTGGTAAGGTCCATATTGTCAATTGGTCTTTGGGTCTCCCCTTTAACGTTTGTCAATCCATTCTTTGATTTGCTGGCGGACATCTTCCGGTCGGTCTTCAAGGACGAAGTGTCCACTGCGGGTGACGACTTGCAGATCCGCGCTTGGAATTGCCACATCAAGCTCGCGCGCAACATCCATGGAGGTAAATTGATCCTGGCCGCCGTAGAGGAGTAAGGTGGGCATGGTGAGTGCACTCAGATTGGGAAGAATGTCCTCTTCAACTACACGTGAGAGATCAAACTCGCGGAGAAATTTCCGCAGCGCTACACGGGCTCCGGGATCATCTTCGAAGGGCTCAAGATACTGCTTGACCATGGCGTCGCTCATAACTTGCTTGTCAAACACCCCCTCCTGAAGGATGCGCTTGAGAAACCAGTCTCCGCTCAGCAGGCTGCCGATCAGAGGAACCCCGAGCAGGCGGATATTGAGCGGCAGGCTTTCGTGCGCCGAGATTGGGGCACTCATCAGAATCAGTTTATGGACGTTGGCCGGGCTCTGGATGGCATAGGCGGCCGCGATGACCGCTCCGAAGTCGTGTCCCGCAAGAATAATGTTTTCCAAGTGGAAGTTCTCAATATACGCCGTGAGTTGCGCCAGATAGGTGTCCAGATCGTAGGTTTTATCCTGCGGTTTCTCAGACAGGCCAAAGCCCATCAAGTCCAGTTCATAGACCGTATTGCCATAGGTCAGCCCTGGGGTGATATGCCGCCAGATACGGTAATCTTCGAGCAGGCCGTGGATAAAGATCAGCGGCCGGCCCAGGCCGGTTTGCTGGTAATGCAGCGCAACACCGTCAATTTCCACATAGGTATGGTTCGGATTCCTGGCTTGAATCTCTTCTCCTGTCAGACTCGGCGCCGAACCTCCACAGCCGGTCAAGATGAAGGCGAGCACCAGGAGTACGCCTCTGCCTGTATATGATCGTTGCCGGTTCCGAAGCCCATTCATAACCTGCTTACTCCTTATCGTGTCAGCCTGAGAAGACTGCGGTGTTCCATTTGACACAGGGCGGGCGGACACGCACAATGCACCTGCGTTCTCTATCCCTTTGCTTTTATTGTGGACAATAAAATTCTGGCCGGTCACTCTAGCCGTGCTGAGGAATTCCGACAAGGGGATACAAGAATACGCACACACATCGAGACATCAGTAAGGAGGCGGTTCATGGCAGCACAAGCGGAATTGTTTGACATCATGTTTTCGACCCGGAGTATGCGTCGGCTGAAAACCGACCCGGTCTCGGACGACATTGTTTATCAGATCCTCGACGCCGGGATTCGGGCTGCCAGCGGTGGCAATACCCAGCACTGGCGCTTTCTCGTCGTGAAAGATGCTGAAGTCAAACGGGAAGTCCAACGCATCTATCAAAAAGGCTGGGAACAAGCGCGGACCATCTACGATGGTCGGCCAGGGCCGAGTCATATGGAAGAAGGAAAATTCAGAAGATTATTGGACGCCGCAAGCTATTTGGCCGACAATCTGGCTGAAGTACCGGTCCTGATTTTTGCCTGTCTCAAAGAACGCCCGATGCCGCCGGGTGAAGCTGGCGCGCAATTAGCGGCGAAGCTGGCCCGTCTGTCAGGGTCGAGCATCTATCCTGCCGTACAGAATATGTTGCTGGCCTGTCGTGCCCTGGGGCTCGGTGCCACGCTCACCACAGTCTGTTCGCTGCACGAGGAAGAACTGAAGCCGGTCCTCAATCTGCCGGATAACATCTCGACCTATGCCCTCCTTCCGGTCGGCTACCCCATGGGGAAATTCGGTCCCGTGCGCCGGATGGCGGTTGAAGAAATCACCT
This sequence comes from Candidatus Binatia bacterium, assembly GCA_022824615.1. GTDB lineage: Bacteria > Desulfobacterota > Binatia > Bin18 > Bin18 > Bin18. The sequence continues at coordinate 4,185 of JAJDZM010000111.1, forward strand.
GCGTGGATCAGTGGGGGACGCCGTTGAAACGACCGGCATAAAACGACGCGGGGGAGGGGCGAGAAATGCAGATGACACTTGCTCCCTCTCCCCTGGAGGGAGAGGGCCGGGGTGAGGGGGTTCTGAACAACAGTGGCGTCCATTCGCCATCCCGCATTGTCACACGGCGCTGTAGGATAACACCGTGTTCATCCGCCCTCTGACCGACTGTGCTATTTCAGCCCACCAGGCATTAAGGGCGTTCCACACCATTGCGACAGAGCGGTGAAGAGGATGAAAGGGATTCCACAGGCCGACCCCCTGGACTTCAAAGGCAAACAGATCGTCTATGCCCATCACCTGACCGTTCCTGCCAGGACGCTGGAGGTGAATGCCCCCAAATCTCTCCCGGCGAAGGACTAAAAGCCGTCCCTTGACGACAACCTGATTATCCACGGCGACAACCTGCACGCCCTCAAGGCGCTCATGCCGCGCTACGCCGGACGGGTGCACTGCATCTACATCGACCCGCCCTACAACACCGGCAACGAGGGCTGGGCGTACAACGACAACGTGAACAGCCCGCTGATGCAGGAGTGGCTCACAGACAAAAGCCCGGTGGACGGCGAAGACCTGGAGCGCCACGACAAGTGGCTGTGCATGATGTGGCCGCGCCTCCACCTGTTGCGCGAACTGCTGGCCGAAAATGGAGCCATTTTCGTCTCCATTGACGATAATGAGCAACATCATCTGCGGATGATGATGGATGAGATTTTCGGCGCGGAGAATTTTGTAGCGACCATCATTTGGGAGAAGGTGTACTCGCCGAAGAGCAGTGCAAAATATTTCTCAGAAAATCATGATTTCATCGTCGTGTATGCCAGAAACAAGGAGGAGTTCAAACTTGGGCTGCTTCCACGAACGGAAGAAGCCGATGCGCGCTACGTCAATCCCGACAACGATTCGCGCGGGCGCTGGAAATCCAGTGATCTTTCGGCGCGCAATCCATACAGCAAAGGAACCTATGAGATCAAATGTCCGGGAGGTCGTCTGATCGAAGGGCCTCCACCTGGCAGATTCTGGAGTTTTTCAGAGGAAAACTTTTGGGAACTGGACAAGGACAATCGAATCTGGTGGGGCGAAGATCGAAACCAAGTTCCAGCCATCAAACGATTTCTCTCCGAGGTAAAACAAGGCTTGGTGCCGGAGACCATCTGGACTTACAAGGAGGTCGGTCATACCCAAGATGCGAAAAAGACGCTCCTCCAGATTTTCCCGGAAAACTTTCCAGACTTTACGACAACCAAGCCTGTTGAATTGCTGACCCGAATCATTCGTCTCTCGACAGGCGAAGACGCCATCGTACTTGACTCCTTCGCGGGCACCGGTACCACGGCCCAGGCCGTTTTAGCGCTCAATAAGGAAGATGGCGGGAATCGTAAGTTCATCCTGACGGAGTGCGAAGACTACGCCGATACTATCACCGCCGAGCGCGTACGCCGCGTCATCAACGGTGTTCCGACGGCGAAGGACGAAACCTTGAAAAACGGGCTGGGTGGTAGCTTCACCTATTGCACGTTAGGCGAAGAAATCAGCCCGGAAAAGATGCTCACCGGCGAAAACCTGCCGAACTACGACACCCTGGCCCGCCACCTCGTCTACACCGCCACCGGCCACGCGCCGGACAAAATCCACAGAGCACGGAGCAAGGACGGCCTTTTCTACGAAACCGACGCCCGGCTGTTCTATCTGATCTACGAGCCAGAGCTTGCCTTCCTGCGCAGCGCCGACTCCGCCCTGAACGGCGACCGCGCCGAACGCATCGCCAAGCAGGCCAAGACCAAACACAAAACCGCCGTTGTCTTCGCTACCCACAAGTTCATGGGACAGAAAGAGTTGACGGAGATGGGGATTGTGTTTTGTGGGTTGCCGTATGAGGTCGTGAGCGGGTAGCATTCTCGGTGCGGAGGGATCGGATTATGACCAGAGAAAAAATTGCTCTGACGCTGGAAGGCCCCGACGAAAACAACGGTCACTTGGAGCTGTCGGTTTTCGCGGAGAAAATCCGGCATTTTCTTGACCTGCTGAACAGGAGCGTTAAAGAAATCAGTAAAGAACGCGTGGTATTCCGCGTTGTCCACCTTTCTCATTCCAGCCCTGTGACAATAGAATGCGAACCGGTAGTAGTAGTAAGAGAAACGGAGGCTGTCAGAGCCAGAGGTCGGAAGATTGCCACAGCCAGGGAGGGGGAGATCGCCACGTCCAGAGACTTGGAGGTTGCCATAGCCGGAGAGGTGGAGGCTGCCAGTGGTGCTATCAACGTGATCGGCAAGAATATGATGTGCGTGGAAGAGGAAAAAACCCACAAGCTTTCTCACCCCGTTCTGTCTGCCATGGAGCGGCTCGCAAAATTCCGGCCTACAAAAATTGCACGGGCCGAAGTACGAATTCTTGGAAGCGATGCTGAGGACAAGCACATTTACAAATTGGACGACAGATTCAAAGAGCAATTGAGCAACGCTCGACGCATGGAAGAAAGGGTTGTCAGCACAATAGATGGCAGACTTGAACGGATTAACATCCATAACAATGCGAACACGTTTGGCATATATCCGACTCTCCCAATGGTTTCTCCGGTCCGGTGCACGTTCCCGCAAGAGTTGCTTGAGCAGGTGCTGGGCGCTCTTGGCTCCTTCGTCTCCGTCTCCGGCGAATGCTTGTATCGTCCCGAAGCGTCCTTTCCTTACAGAATGGATGTTCACGACATGACAGTCCTGCCCCCCCCCGAATCACTGCCTTTCCTGAGCGACCTTTACGGTATTGCCCCTGACGCGACGGGAAGCAAATCTTCCGAACAGTTCGTGAGAGAACTGCGAGATAGATGGGATGGGGATGCTAAATGAAGGGGGATTTAATCTGCTGGGACTCATCGGTTTTAATAAGTTGGATTCGTGGTGACGAAAGCGCGGACAGAGTTCAAGCGATGAGGGCTGTTGTGGAGGCCGTCGAGAGTGAAGCGTATAGGCTGGCTGTTTCTACTTTACTGTACGTAGAGGTATTGGAGAGTACTATGCCTGCCCCTGCGATTGGTCAATTTGAAAAATTCATGCAAAACAGGGCAATGATCAGCATAGTCGCCGTTGATATTCGCGTGGCACGAAAGGCCCAGATGATACGGGATACATTACGAAAAAAGGGTGAAAGCGTATCGACACCTGATGCCGTTCACATCGCGACAGCGATTGTTAGTGGGGCGCAATTCTTCCATACGTTTGATGACCGTTTGCTGCGGCTTAACGGGAAATCCGAAGTAGACGGTCTTGCAATCACCGACCGCGCTATTTCCTGAATAGCTCCTCCATTGTTTCACCAGCAGCAGTCCGTAGAACGGATTAGCGGGTTGCCGTATGAGGTCCTGAGCGGGTAGCAAGGAAAGCATGGGAGCGTTGAGGGTCTTGATTGAACGGACAGCCGCCGGAGAATACAGAAAAGGAGTCATCCAATGGAACTGCACGAACTCGTCCTGGAAATGAAGCAACTTGAACGGCGGCTGACGCTCTACGAAGAAAAATACGGCATTCTCAGCCAGGATTTTTACGATCTCTTACAAACGGGAAGACTCGCACGCTACGACGATTTCGACGAGACCCGAACGGACTTCAGCCGCTGGAAAGGCATTTACGAAGCGTGGCGGCGCCGCAAGACGGCCTATAGTGAGCAAATCCGACAAGGCGACCCGGCTGACGCTTTGCGGGTACAGCCAGCGTATTGACATGGCTGAACAGCCCCTCACATCCCTCACGTTCCCGTGACCACCTATGAAAGTGCAGGACCTCATAAAGATCATTGAAAAAGACGGTTGGTATCTCGTGCGGACGAGAGGCAGCCATCGTCAGTTTCACCATCCGGGCAAACCCGGTACCGTCACTGTTGCGGGTAAGCCCAGCGTAGACATTCCGCCTGGTACATTAAACAGTATCCTGAAACAGGCAGGGTTGAAGGAGTAAGATGATGCAGTATCTCGTGATTATCGAAAAAGGCGAGTCAAGCTGGGGTGCCCATATCCCTGACCTCCCGGGGTGTATTGCGGTGGCAGAGACCCGTCAAGAGGTGACAGCCCTCATCAAAGACGCCATTGCTTTTCACCTGGAAGGTCTGCGTGAGCACGGCGAGCCTATTCCTCTTCCCGCTTCCGAAAGCGAGTGTATCGAGGTAGACGCGGCGTAGCTGTCAAGGCCGCAATAAGGAAGTCCAGGGATTGAGAAGAATGAAATTCAGCGTGACGGTTGATCGGGACGAAGACGGGGTCTGGATTGTCGAGTGCCCCGTCATTCCGGGCTGTGTCAGTCAAGGCAAAACGAAGGGCGAAGCGTTGGACAATATCAAGGAA
>JAJDZM010000207.1 GCA_022824615.1 Candidatus Binatia bacterium
TACCTGCCCCAGGCTGCCCAATTTGGCATCGAGGCGCTCTTCTCCAAACTCCTCCTCATTGGCGTTCTGGGCCTCGGTAATGCCATCCGTGTACAGGAAAAGGGTATCCCCAGGGGCAAGACGGACCTCGCCGTTGCGGTATTCGTGTCCGGGAGCAACCCCGAGAACCAGATTCTTGGTGGGGGGAATCTCCTCAACCCTGGAATCGCTCCGCACCAAACGGGGCAGGTTATGCCCACCGTTGCTGTAACGGAAGACGCCGTCCCGCAGATCAAACACCCCATAGAAAAGGGTGATGAAAATACAGGTTTCATTGTCCTCGGCCAGCAGATCGTTCACCAGGCTCAGGCAGTCGGCGGGTGACGGGGAATCTCGGGCTGTGCCCTTGAGGAGGGTCCGCGTCATGAGGGTAAACAGCGCCGCCGGAATCCCCTTGCCCGAGACATCCGCGATGACCAGACCGATCAGTTCATCGCTCAGGGGAAAAAAATCGTAGAAGTCCCCGCCGACTTCCCGGGCCGGGATCATCAGTGCCTGGACATCGTGGGTCTCGCTGCTCGGAATCTCTTTGGGCAGGGCGGACATTTGCACCTGCTGGGCCACATCGAGTTCCCGCTTGAGGACGACGAGCCGGTCCCGCGCCTCTTGGGCGGTTTCCAGAGATCGGATATGGTTGAGCGTCTTTTCAATCGTGATTTCGAGGTCGTCAAAATTGATTGGTTTGGTCACAAAATCGAAGGCGCCCCGGTTCATGGCGGTGCGGATATTGTCCATGTCACCGTAGGCGGACACGATGACCGCCTGAACATCAGGGTTGGTGTCTTCGAGTTTGCTCAGCAGGGCAAGCCCGTCCATCACGGGCATGTTGATATCCGACAGCACCAGGTGAATATCCGGGTTCTCGGCCAGCTTTTCGAGCGCTTCCTGGCCATGCCGGGCAAAAACAAAGTCGAATTCGCCTTTGCGGATACGACGGCGAAATTTCTGGCGGATCAGCAACTCAAGGTCTTCTTCGTCGTCTACCACGAGGAGGCGAACGGGTGATGTTGTCAAAGTGTGGTCCCTCTCTATCGGAGTCGGTGTCTACAAGGCGGCCAGCGCCTGGCTGCGGCTCTGGCAGATCGTCAGAATTTTCGTGAACCCGCTGATCTCAAAGACATGAGCGATATGTTCAGCCAGCCCGCAAAATAACGCCTTTCCCCCTTCCGCCTGTGTCTGTCGGGCCGTTACCAGCAGCACGCGCAAGCCAGCACTGCTGATATAGTTCAGGCCCTCACAATCGAAGACGAGCGTTTTCTCACCCGCATCGAGCAGCCCTTGAACAATGCTTTCCAGGACCCCGACATTGCTCCCGTCCACCCGTCCTACCGGGCAGACGATCACGGCCTTTTCGCTGCGTTCGGTGTGCACGGACGGCGCATTTTCATTCGTCACTGGCTTGCCCTCCAATCGCGTTTTTCAGGGTAATCCGATTCCGCCCGTCAATGCGCTCATAGGTGCTACTGTCGGTCAGCTTCTTGACAAAAAATATACCGAGCCCGCCGATGGGACGCTCCGTAACTCCCAGACTGGTATCTGGCGCCGGACCCTTCTCAAACGGATCATACGCCTCACCGTTGTCCTCAAGTTGCGCCACAACGGTACCCTGGTCAACGAACAGACGCAGGCGCAGTTCGGGCTCGGCAAGATTGGGCAGGGCATAGCACACGCTGTTCGTGACCAGTTCGTCCAGCACGAGGTTGAGACGACTCTGAAAATCGAGACTGAGCGCGTGGGCAGTCCCGAATTCCTGGATAGCCTGGGCGAGCATGGGCAGGGCGGACAGGTCCGAGGCGAGGGAAACGTCAAGGGCGTTGTCAGGGGATGCAGGTTCACGGGGCGGCATGGGTGTCACCAGGTGCGCGCGGCCTCCGCCAGGTATTCAGGAGGCCGCCGGCGCGACAGTTGGATAATAGATATAGGTCTGCTCGAAGGCGTCATGGAACTCCCGACACAATATAGCCAAATCGGCCAAGTCATACCAGCCTCCGCCGCCGGCTGTCAGATTAACCATGTGGTGGGAGAGGACCGAATCCAGCCGCCCGACGATGTCATACGGCTTCACCGGCAGGCGGCCACGGACGGGAGGATCAATCACTTCCAGGCTGGTCCGAATCCGATTGACGGCGAAACGGAGAGAGTAGGACAACTCGGCATCGTACACCAGAAAGTCGAGTACCTTTTCCCGACCGGTCTGGGCACCGCGAAGTTGAGAATAGGCTTCAAAGGCATTGCAACTCCGCAGGAGGCCGGCCCAATCCCCGTCCTCCTCGGCCACGCTCCTGATATTGGCACAATGCGCCTCAAGCAGGGAGCCGACGAGTTGCGCCCGTTCGATGAATCGGCCGATACGCATACAGTGCCAACCAGCGTCCCGGCGCATGGAACTCGCGCACACACCGTCGAAGAGTTGGACAATCTCGACAACATCGCGGTACAGCAGGACGGGTTCCCTGGGCCAGATGTCCACCAGGTCGGTGTCCCGCAAGCGCAGGTAGGCGCGGTTGAGGCTCGACCAGATGCCGTTGCTGATGGCGTCGCGGACCTGACGGGCGTTTTCCCGCGCCGCGGTCAGGCAGGACACAATAGAGGCGGGATGCGTGGTATCGAAGGTCAGATAGTCGGTCAGGGCATAGCCATCGGCAAAAAAGAAATCATCTTCGTCCTCCGGACCCCCATAGCTATCCGTGCCCGGGGGCTGTGCGCCCAGACTGCCGAACAGCCGTCGCCAGCCGTTGGCGATATCCTGGGCCGGACTGGACGGGAGCTGTTCGAGCTGTAAGCCCAGCAGACGGGCGGTGTGTTCCACCCGTTCCAGGTAGCGGTTCATCCAGTAGAGCGAATCTGCGACACGGGCGAGTATCACGGTATCTCCTCCTCAATGATCCAGGCGTCTTTGGAGCCGCCGCCCTGACTCGAATTCACCACCAGACTGCCCTTGCGCAAGGCCACCCGGCACAGCCCACCGGGCACCACTCTGGTCTCCTCCCCGTGCAGCACGAAGGGCCTGAGGTCAACGTGGCGCGCCTCAAGTCGCCCATCAATCAGGCACGGCGCACGCGACAGGGCCAGGGTCGGCTGAGCAATATAATTCTCGGGCTGGGCTCGGAGCTTGTCAGCAAAATCTGCTCGCTCTTCCCGGCTGGCGTGTGGCCCGACCAACATGCCGTACCCGCCAGACTCGCCCACCGCCTTGACCACCAGGTTTTCAAGGTGTGCAAGCGTGTAGGCCAGGCCCTCGGGTTCTCGGCAGAGAAAGGTTTCAACATTGTCGAGAATCGGTTCCTGGTCGAGGTAATAGCGGATCATGCGGGGCACATACGCATACACCGCCTTGTCATCCGCAACGCCCGTGCCGGGCGCGTTGGCCAGCGCGAGGTTCCCGGCCCGATAGACGGCAAACAGTCCCGGAACGCCCAGGCAGGAATCCGGGCGGAAGGCCTGGGGGTCGATAAAGTCATCGTCGAGTCGCCGATAGAGGACATCTACGGGACGCAACCCCTGGACCGTGCGCATATACAACTGGGTTCCTCGCACGAGCAGGTCGCCGCCGGTGACGAGTTCAATGCCCATTTCTCGTGCCAGAAAGGCGTGTTCGTAGTAGGCCGAGTTATACACGCCAGGGGTAAGCAGGGCGATGCTCGGCTCCTCTCCCTGCCGAGGCGAGAGGGAGCGCAGAACGCGGAGGAGTTCCTGGCCGTAGTGGTCGACCGACCGAACGTGGTAGTGGCGAAAAACCCGGGGGAAGGAGCGCCGGATCGCCTCCCGGCAGGCGAGCATATACGACACCCCGGAAGGCACCCGGAGGTTATCTTCCAGCACCATGAAGCCATCGGCAGTCCGTACGATATCACTCCCACATACCGCCACATAGGCCCCGAGCGGCACCTGGACCCCCTCCATCTCGGGACGATAGTTCGGACAGCCCTGCACAAGGTCGCGCGGGACGGTCCCGTCGCTCAGAATATGGCCCTTGCCGTAGACATCGGCCAGAAAGAGGTTCAGCGCCTGAACACGCTGAATGAGTCCCCGCTCGATATGCTCCCACTCCCGGGCGAGCACGAGGCGGGGGACGCAATCGATGGGAATGACCCGCTCGATAGACTCCTCATCTCCATACACCGTGAAGGTGATACCCTCCTGGAGAAAGGAGCGGGTCACACGCTCCTGAAGGCGCGTGACCTCCTCTGGGGACATCCGCTCCATTTCGTCGATAAGGAGCCGGTAGTGGGCACGGGGTCGCCCTGCGGACTCAAAGGTTTCGTCGAAAAAGGTATCGTCAAGCTCATAATGCCCGAAGAGCGAGGAGGCCGGGGTGTCGCCTTCAGACACATCACGCGAAGCCATGGTGATAATGCCACCCTTTCCGCCGTTGTCGGCCAGATAGTCGGGATTATCGTCTCGTTCGACCGAGCGATCAGGACAGATACTACCACCCGGCCTCTCAGTCTACAACTTTTTATTAGGACAGTACTCTTTTTTTGGAGAAGGGTAGAAATGGAGGTTCTTACTATTGCAGAGAAAACACAGGATACCCGCTATCCGTTTGCGAATTTCATGGGCAATGTGTTGGGGATTCAAGTCACGATAATTGGGATGTTGCGCATCATAATTCGGACGAAATATGACCGTTTGTTTCTTGAGCAAACGCTACCTCAAAGCCTTACCCAAGCGCTCGGGCGTCGTATCCGTCTTCAACTGCCTCCGTGACCTCGAAAATAATCTCGGTCGGTCCCCTATCTCTTCTCGACCAGCCGACCCGACAGGTATTTGTGGATGACGCTCGACAATAGCGTCTGGTATGGGATGCCCTCCTCCCGTGCCCGTGCGTGGGCGAGACTGAAGTCACGTTCGGTCACCCGCAGGTTGACTCGCCGGGTCTTGTTGAACGTGTTGCGAGCCGCTTGACGGGCCTGCACGAACTCGTGCTCGACGTTGGAAGCAGGGCGCAACTCGCCGCGCTCGAACTTCTCCAGAATTTCCCTCTCCTCAGTACTCATTTTGCGGCTCATTATGGTTGCCTCCTGCGATAGTCACGCGTCGCCTTCCGGCTGGGGATGATCGTCTTCAGGAACCGTGAGCCGTCCGCTTCACTCACGAACGGGACGAGATAGATGTATTCTTCGATGTCTACCACGTAGATCGACTGCCCTGGGTATCGCTCCTGATTCGGGTGTTCCAGCACGTTCACCAGGCCACCTTGTTCGATTGCGGTGACGACACGCTCGAAGGAGATGCCTCGCTGCTCAACGAGTTGTTGATTCTTCTCCGTACTCCAATCGAAGCGTCCCTCCATGGACGGATAGTCATCCAATGTGTGCACTTTGTCAACCTGCAGCCCTCTTTCACATATCAAGCCACTTGGAGTATAGGCTCACGGTTTCCACCACTCCCCAATCCGCTCCATCTGCTCAATGGTAAAACGCAGGACGTTGACCACGTTCTGAACATTCTCAATTTCATTCCAGCGAAAGCGCCCGGCCTTTGCGGGATTTGAGGTATTTGTCGGGCACCTGGTAGCCACCGATATGAAATTCCCACACGTCCTGGGGCACGGGAGAGAAATACTGCGTCTTGTTGATGTACAGGCGTCCGTGTCGTGCATCGTATTCCTTGCACACCACGTACAGCCCGTACAACCGCCCTTCCTGATGTTCCTTCTCTTGTCGTTCTATTTCTTCCAACAGGAAATCGCGCAGATCGTGATAGCGCACAGCTTGATTTTGAAATCGGGCGCGCCCAGCCTGGTCTTGTCTCGCTTGGGTTCGTGAATGACGGTGATATCCCGATTTGCGTCGGCGGCAATGCTGTTCAGCAGACTCTCTAGCGCACCGCGTAGGGTGTGCTCGGTGCCCTCGGCGATGTTGAAGTACTTTATCGCGTTGAAATAGGGTTTCAGGAGGTCCATGATTTCCATCATACAGACATCTTTAGCTCTCCCCAAAGGTTGCGGTTCTCCGTCGAGATATGCAATGCTGACCTGAGTCAACACCAAGGAGTATCGGCCATGGACGTGACTAATCAAACAGAGCTCCGCACCGTCTACCGCGAGCCAGCGGCGCGGGCAGTCCAGAAGGTGCTGGACCATTTGGATGTACACTGTCGGCACTTCATCGCCCTCTCCCCTCTCTGCATCCTCAGCTCTGCGGGTGCGGATGGACAGGCCGACGCCTCTCCCCGAGGGGACCCGCCAGGGTTTGTGAAAGTGCTGGACGAGAAGACGCTGCTCCTGCCCGACCGACCGGGCAACAATCAGGTGGACTCGCTCCAGAACATCGTAGAAAATCCGGGGGTTGGGCTGCTGTTCCTGGTGCCGGGCATGAACGAAACGCTACGGGTGAAGGGCAAGGCGGAAATCGTCACTGACGCTGAACTGCTGGAACCCCTGACCGTGAAGCGCCGGGCGCCGCTCTCCGGGTTGCGGATCACCGTGGAGGAAGCCTTTCTCCATTGCGGCCGGGCGTTGCTCCGCTCCCGGCTGTGGGACCCCGAGGTCCGGATCGAGCGCTCCAGCTACCCGACCTACGGGCAGGTACTCTCGGACCAGATCGCGGGGGCAGACGCCGAGAAGATTGACCAATCCGAGGACGAAGCCAACCGGGAGCGCCTCTACTAGCGAAACAGGTCGGCGTCGGCTACAAACTCCCGTTGAGATCGGCACTCCTGCTGCGCAAACTCAGCCCGCTTCCGACGAATCCGGCCGATTGGGGAATGACGGGCGTTTCATTGTTGGAAATACCACCAGTGAGCACGACACGGTCATGTTCTGCGCTCATGTCCACTTCATGCGGTCAATTTCAGGAACTCAGCGGGCGTGACAATCTCTATGCCGCGAAACGGGTTGAGGACGAGCAAATCGGCATCCCCGGTGACGATGTATGTGGCATTGCCGTTGACAGCCAACTCCAAGATTTGGTCGTCTTCGGGGTCGCGGCATACTTGGACAGCCTGGGAGATTTCGATCAGGCTCGATTCCCGTATCAGAGATGAAAGAAAAGCGTCGCGCTCTTCGCGGGTAACATACCGGTCGAACCGGTCTCGGCCAAGTACTCGGCTCAACTCTCCCACCAGTGCCTTGGAAACCAGAATCCTTCCATGATTCAATGCGCGGATGAACGCCTGCCCTGGTACGGAATTATTGAAGAGTACGGCACTGATAATGACGTTCGTATCGAAGACGAAACGGGTCATTCGTCGGCCAGGATGGACTGCAAAATTTCCGGAGTCAGACCGCGACGTTGCGCCTTGCTGCTGATTTCCAGCATGGTGTCCTTCAGCGATTTCCCGGAGGCTGTCGCATCACGTAAACACAAATTGACAAGCAAATCCAGTTTGCGACGCTCAGGGGTGGAGGCCGAACGGTAGAACGTGGCTACATCGGAATCAACTGACACGGTTATGTGCTCTGCCATTGTTGTTCCTCTAAAGTGAACGACTTCAGGTTGCCAGTCAACGACCAACTATCATACTACGCTTCAACATACGGAACGCAACGCTCCGAATTCCTCCCTCACGAGGAGAGCCCCATTCATGAGCGCTTAGTATTGTTCCCGGTCGTGTTGTGGCCGTTTGCGGCACGGAGGTCATATCAATTTTCATCCTGGCCACTGGCGTCTTTGTAGTCCACAAGAACGTAACGACGACGGGCCGTGCCGACCCGCCTCGAACGTACCCGGATAGTGGCGGGACTATTGAGGCGGCTGTTTATTGCGTCAGCATCTTTGATGGCAAAGGCGATCTTGCCCGATATGATCTATCCGGTAGCTTTGTTCAGAAACTCGAATATACGCTGGGTAGGCAGGACTCCTCGAAAAGAGCCCGAAAATTCCTGCTCTTCTTCGTAAATATGATCCCGGCTCAAATGCCTTTCGCTCTGACGGACTTGACCCACGTCAGAAAAACGAAAAACGTCGCCCTTGAATTCAAGGGTGCAGACCGGGCGACGAGAGATTCCGGCGAGCTATCGTCCAACGGTTGAAAATACGCATCGACACGAAAGTTCTCCTCATGTAGAGCGGAACGGAAGTCAAGAAATCCTTCCAGAATCCTCCGGCGTGATTCCGTATTTCCAAACCGCAACACAAAATCGATCAGCGAAACACGGTACGGAGATCGATCTGTCGAGGTGGGCTCCGCTGAATTGATCGGAGGCAGAACACCCTGAGGACTCCAGTTCGGGATGGGAACGGTACCCTCGCTCATATTCCCGCTACCCTTATCATTTTCAAGTGTTCCTCAATCTTGCCATTCAGCCGTTTATCCTGCTCTCCCTTGCATGGGTGATGTCCGTGCGTGCGACCGGACGCACCTGGGACGGCAACACTGTGGCGAGCGCTGCGGTGTTGCCGTCGAGGGCCAGGATCTCCACCTCAAAAACTTTTGCGTTGGGATAGACATGGACGATTGTTCCGACATCACCTGCCTTCAGGTCTGTATCGGCAATATCGTCCGTGAGTACGACACGGTTATGTTCTGTGAGCATTTTCCCTCCTGAGCGGATACGCGGATTTCCGACTTATAGCGACAGCCCCATCCGCTTCAGGTGGCCTTCGACTTTGGTACTGAGCTCCTCCACCTCCCACGTTAGCGAAACAGGTCGGCGTCGGCCGGGCGTTTCAGGGATTCGCTCCCCACGTCGGCCGGTTTGAAGCGATAGCCGCGTATCAGCACGGCGGGCATGGCGGCGCTCTTTTCCATCAGCAGGCCCGCGGCTGCAGCGAGTTCGTCGGCCACGGCAATGACCGTATGATGCAGTTCGCGGCCCTGGAGGTCTTCCTCGCCACGCTGATCGTCGAGCGGGTCAAGGCCGGAAACACCGAGCGCGAATTCGACCAGGCCGTCGCGCCACGGTCGGCCAAACGTGTCGGTAATAATCACGCCAATAGCGATGTGCCGCTGTCGTTCAATAGTCAGACGTATCTGCCGGGCTGAGGCGTCCGGGTCTTTGGGCAGGAGAATGACGACATCGTCGGCAATGGTATTGGAGGCGTCAACGCCGGAGTTGGCGCACACCCAGCCGTGTTTACTCTCGGTGATGACCACGCCGTTTTTCATACGAACAATCCGACTACTCTCGGTCAGCACCACCTCGACCATGCGCGGGTCTTTCTCCCACATGTCCGCGATTTGTGTGGCAAACGGTGACGGGGTGACGGTTCGCAGGTCAATAACCGCGCCTTCGGCTTTGGAGACAATTTTTTGGCACATGACCAGAATGTCGCCATCCTTGAGGCCGACTTTGGCGTCATCAATGGCTTTGAGCAAGAGGGCGGGCAGGTCATCGCCGGGCTTGATCTGAGGAACACCGGGAATGGGGATAATGGCAATCGTACTCATGGGAGGTCCTTTGGTTAGTGGTTCGTGCAAATAAGGATGCTGTGTCGCCATCCGTCATTCCTGCGAAAGCAGGAATCCAGACCCTCCGTTCACCCTGAGCGTAGCGGAGCGAAGTCGAAGGGCTTTCCGGTAAGACGAGCAGGGGCGACGCATGCGTCGCCCCTGCTACAATCTATCGTGAAACGCGCCCGCTTTGGAGCGTTTCCGATGGGCAAATTCCACAACCGTTCGTGCCAGAGCAACCGACTTGTCCATACCGCTCATGACCGTATCGGTGACAATAACAGCCAGCCCCATTTTTTCCAGGCGCTGGCGCGGTGTCGAGTCGTGTTTCATATCTTGCTGATCGAGGATAAAGGTGTCCACAAAATCCTGATACAGCTTGGCGACCCCAACCGACGAGACTTCGACCCCCAAGCCCTCAAGCATTCGGTCGGCCGGCCCTTTAATGGGCTTCCCGGCGACCAGAGGGCTGATTGCGACCACGGGAGCGGTGGTCTCTCGCAGGGCCTCACGCACACCGGGTAGGGCAAGAATGGGGCCAATACTGACAATGGGGTTACTCGGCGGAAGAATAACCAGGTCGGCGGCGTGAATGGCCTCGACGACTCCAGGTGCGGCCTGGGCCGTTTCAAGGCCGCTGAATTCCACTTTCGAGACGTGGCCCTCGCTGCGTTGTTTCACGAAATATGCCTGAAAGGGCAGGGCACCGGCCTCGGTATGCACAACCGTCCGAACGCGTTCATTGCTCATCGGCAGCACGCTTGCTTCAATGCCCCACTTCCGAGCGATAGCCGCGGTCACCTGGCTGAGCGTCTGCCCCTGGCGTAGTTCTTGGGTCCGAAACAGGTGGGTCGCGAGGTCGGTATCGCCCAGGCCAAACCAGGTATCGGCATAATAGCGCCCGAGCGCCTCAAGGCAGCGATGGGTTTCCTGGGGTAAGCCCCAGCCTTTTTCAGAATCAACGGCATTGGCCAGGGTATACGTCACCGTGTCCAGGTCAGGAGAAACTGACAGGCCAAAGAATTCTTCGTCGTCGCCGGTATTGACGATGACACTCAGGTTTGTCTCCGGCACCACTCGCACGACCCCACGCAGAAAACGCGCGGCACCCACACCGCCGGCCAGGGCGGTGATGCGTAAGGAGGTCAGGTGAGACACGGTCGAACGGGCGGAGTTGTCCCTCCGCTGCCAGATTAGTGAGCGGTTTCCTGTTTGTCCCGCTCAAATGGGTGGACGTAACGGAACTGCTCTGAGGCGGCGAGCTTCCGATAGGAGCCGAATTGTTCGTCGGCATTCTCAACCATATCCAAAGGACTGACTTTGTCGTCCGTTCCGTTAAAAACCGTCCGCAGCTTATAGGTGGTCGAACGCTCGGCCGGGGTGCGGCCCACGTCGCGGATCAGACGCCGCAACTCTTTGGGCGGCACCAATTGGCCGTACTGCGCGCCGGCTGAGGTCGAAATGCTCTCGTTGATGAGCGTACCGCCAAGATCGTTCGCGCCTACCGTCAGCAGGTGTTGTGACAGCTTGGGACCCTCTTTGACCCAGGAGGACTGGATATTGCGGAAGGTGGGACCCAGCATCAGCCGGGCAACCGCGTGCATCTTTATGACCTCCACCCCGGTTGCGCCCTGACGGACGCCTTTGACGAGTTTGCGCTGATACATGGGCGCTTCCTGGTGGATGAGCGACAGCGGCACAAACTCGGTAAACCCGCCGGTTTCCTTCTGAATGTCGCGCAGCAGGTTCATATGTCTGACCCAGTGCTCGTGTGTCTCGATATGGCCATACATAATGGTTGAGGTGGTCGGGATGCCGAGGCTGTGGGCCGAGGTAATGACCTCAATCCACTGCTTGGTCGAAATGCGCCCAGGAGCGATGATATCGCGGATATCCTGATCCAGAATTTCCGCTGAGGTGCCGGGCAGGGTATCCAGGCCCGCGTTTTTGAGTTCTCGCACATACTCGAGAATGGAGACTCCCGAGCGCAGCGAGCCGTACAAGACTTCTTCGGGCGAAAAGGCGTGGATATGGAGGTCGGGGAATGCCTTCTTCACGGCTCGGGTCAGATCGATATAGAGGCTGCCGTTCATTTTGGGCGGCAGGCCGGCCTGCATGCAGACTTCGGTTGCGCCCATATCCACCGCTTCTTGGGCCCGTCGCACGATCTCCTCTTTGGGCAGGAAATAGCCTTCTTCCTCGCGGTACTCCCGGCTGAACGCGCAGAACGTGCAATGTTTAATGCACACATTGGTGAAGTTGATGTTCCGGTTGACCACATAGGTCACCACCTCACCGACCTGGCGGCGGCGCATTTCGTCGGCGACCAGACAGACGGCGTGAAAATCGACACCATTGGTCTGGCAGAGCTGGAGGCCGTCCTGCCAGGAGAGTTCTTCCTCTTCCAGGGCGCGATGAAGGATCGTGCGAATCTGCGGCTCAATGTGATCGAGAATGCCGGCAATATGATCGGTTGCCACGGCTGGGTCTCCTTACGCTCGAAAATTATTCGTTGACTCTCAGATGCGAAAATCAGGCCGTCACTTCGGCCTGCAACTCGCGGGTCCGCGGCTGTAGGGCTGGCAAGAGAAAGCCTGGACGGTCTATATACTCTTCATAAATGGCCAGCCGCTCCCGTAAGGTAAAGCCGGCATCCGCACACGTCTTGGCGAGCAAATCCAGATGCGGCCAGGCGGCCTCCGGATTGACATAATCTATCGAAACCGGCGAAATGCCGCCCCAGTCGTTAATCCCGGAACGCAACAGCAGCCGGTGGTCGTGCGGGCTGAGATTGGGCGGTGCCTGAACATTCATTGCTCCTCCCAACAGCAACCGCGCAACGGCAATCGTGCGGGCCATTTCATAACTTTCCGGCTCCGGGGCATCGGCCATGCGGGTATTGGGCTTGGCCCGGAAGTTCTGCACGATCACTTCCTGAATGTGGCCGTATTCCTCGTGCAGGTCGCGAATCGCGCACAAGCTGTCAACCACTTCTTCGCGGGTTTCTCCGATACCTATGAGAATGCCGGTGGTAAACGGAATCTCCAACTCACCGGCCTCGCGAATCATTCTGACACGGACTTCGGGCCGCTTGTCGGGCGCGGAAAAGTGCGCCATGCCGCGCTCACACAGCCGGGGGCTGATGTTTTCCAACATAAGGCCAAGACTGACATTGACGTCTTTGAGCCACTTCATCTCGTCATAGCTCAGCACACCCGCATTGGTGTGGGGCAGGACACCGTAGGACAGGGCAATTTCACACGCTTGATAGACGTAGGCAGTCGTCGAGGTGTGGCCAAAGCCCGCCAGGGTTTCCCGATAGCTCCGAAAGGCTTTCTCGGGTTTATCCCCCAAACACATGAGGGCTTCCTTGCAGCCCTGTTTTTTGGCGCGCTCCAACCAACTCCGAATGTCCTCCGGACTCATGGTCCAGGCGTCCGGGTCGCGTGGGTCCTTGCGAAAGGTACAGTACGAACACCGGTCCCGACACAGATTGGTGACGGGCAGAAAGACTTTCCGGGAATAGGTCACCGTCCGGCCCTTGTGTCGATCACGGAGGGTTCCCGCCGCCTCCAGGAGGGCCGGAAAGTCCTCCTCAGAGCAGTTGATGAGCCGGTAGCCGTCCTCAGCGGACAAAACGGCATCTGAAAGCGCTTTGTCTAATATCACTGAAATGTGAGATTGCACGCGATGTCTCCCATGCTGAAATGCCACTGCGACACTAGTGGAGCAGGGGGGCAATGTCAACGGGGGAATATCACTTTTTCGTGATATTGGTGACAGGGGTCGGGGGACGGCGGTCACTCTTGACAGCCGGGAGCACGTGCAGTAAGCGGGCAAGGATGACTGCGCTTGCCTTTGATACCCATAAAGCCGTTACGGCTCTCAAACAAGCCGGCTTCGAGGAGGGGCAAGCCGAGGCTGTGGTCACTACCGTGGGGGACGCGCTAGGCGGCAACGTCGCCACCAAGGCTGACCTGACCGAGGTTCGCGCCGCCCTGGAAGCAGACATGGCCGCTCTCAAGGCCGACTTGACCGCCGACATGGCCGCCCTCAGGACCGACTTGACCGCCGACATGGCCGCCCTCAAGGCCGGTCTGGAAACGGATATCGCAGTCGTGCGCACAGAGATGGCCCAAGCGTTCCAGGCCCTCTATAAACAGTTGTGGTTGATGGCCGTTGGTATCGTCGGCCTGACCGTCACCCTGGTCAAACTCATCCTGTAGCCGCGGGCTACCGGCGTTCCCCTGTCCTCACCCCACACGCCCGTCCGCGTCGCGGGCCACCTCGTGTCCGCCACCGACCGGAACTACTTCGCCCTCACCCTGTCCCGGCCCGGCCTGCTGATCGAGACCGCCAGCAGCCGGGGCATCTATGACGTGGTGGGCTTCCCTACCCCGGAGGAGACGACCACGATTGTGTGGCAACAGGCGCAACAGAACTTTGGTATCACGGCGGTGCGTGATACGAATTGCATAATTTTCGGCAATAATTGCATAAAATTTTGGGCTGATTTTGGGCGAGTGCTAACTGCTGCAAGAATTTTTTGCAGCTTTTGAACCCGGAATCGGTAGCTGACAGGTCGGGAATGGGGGGGTCCCCCCCCTTTTTTTGCGAGTCCCTTATTTTTCAGGAACTTAGGATTTTTATTGTGACTTTTATGTACGTGGGTGGTGAGGAAGGGCTTTTTTCAGCGGTGAATTGCAACTCACAGTCTCTTCTTTAGCATGATGTGGGATGAGGGTGCAAATCTTATCATTTTTCAGGGCAGGCTCTTTAACGCGGAGAGAGTACGCATAACGGATACACCCGCGCTACCACCTGAAGAAGAGAGGGTCAAGAGCGCAGGCGGTTTGGTAATGTCTCAGTTTCGCCCTGTCCTGCTGCCTGACCCTCCTGGGAGGGCGGCCATCTTGGCC
>JAJDZM010000029.1 GCA_022824615.1 Candidatus Binatia bacterium
TTGGTATCAATCACCTTGAAGGGCACCTGCTGGCGGTGCAACTCGAACATGAGGTCGATTTTCCATTCCTGTGCGTATTAGTGTCCGGTGGCCATACGAGTTTATATCTGGCGCGGGACTGGGGACTCTACCAGCGTCTCGGCGCGACCCGGGATGATGCGGCTGGCGAGGCGTTCGACAAAGGCGCGAAAATGCTCGGCCTCGGGTACCCGGGCGGTCGGATTATTGATGACCTCGCCAAAGCCGGCCGGCATGACGCCATTCGGTTCCCCCGTGCGCGTATAAAGAAGGCGAAGTACGACTTCAGCTATAGTGGTCTCAAGACTGCACTACGTCAGTTTCTTGCCTCTCCGGAGCGAGAACGGTATGCCCAGGCTGATATCGCGGCCAGTTATCAAGAGGCTGTGGTAGACCCTGTGGTGGACACCACTATACGAGCAACTCATGATCTGAACATCAGCCGTGTCGTTGTCTCTGGTGGCGTTTCAGCCAATTCCAGACTGCGCCAGCGCATGGTCGAGGCCGGAGGACAAAAAGATTTTCGGGCCTTCTTCCCGTCATTGAAGCTGTGTACAGATAATGCCGCTATGATCGCTTTTGCCGGGGCTTGGCGTCTTGCCGCGGGACAGCGCTCCGGGTTGGACCTGAATGCGTCCGCCGTGCTGCCGTTAGAAAATACCTAGGAGAGCCCCGGTGTGAAAGCCGCCACGCCGACCTTGCTCCAACAAGCCCGTTTCGCCCTTGGCGAACTTGGCATTCGTCCCCATAAACGTCTTGGCCAGCATTTTCTGATTGATGCCGACGTTATCCAGCATATGGTGACGGCGGCGGCCATCCACCCCGAAGACAACGTGTTGGAGATCGGAGCGGGGCTTGGAGCGCTCTCTGAAATTTTGGTCAAGGAGGCGGGTCGGCTCACTTTAGTCGAAATGGACGCGCCCTTGGCCGAACGACTGGCTACACGCTTCACTCACGACGGGCACGTCCGGATGATAGCGGCTGACTTTCTCCGCCTGGATCTGGAGGAAACGTTTCGAGCCCAGTCTCTCAAGGTCGTGGCCAGCCTCCCATACAATGCGGCGACGCCTATCCTCTTCCGGTTGCTCAACCATCGGACGCAGTTCCCACAGGCCACGGTCATGCTCCAGCGGGAGGTGGCCGAGCGTATTACGGCCTCTCCGGGAACAAAGGCGTATGGTGTGCTATCCGTCTTGATTCAACTCTACGCGACGACGGAAGCGGTCTGTTCGGTCGAGCCCCGCAGCTTCTTCCCCGCGCCCCAAGTACACTCCCAAGTGATTAAACTGATTTTTCACAAAGAGCCCCGGGTTGCCGTTGCCGATGAGAGTCTGTTTCGCCAGATCGTGAAGGCGGCCTTTAATCAACGCCGAAAAACACTCCGCAATGCGTTGCGCGGGGTTGGTGGGGCAGACCTTGAGGCCATTGGTCAACGAGCGGATATTGACTTGCAGCGCCGTGGCGAGACGCTGAGCCTTGAGGCATTTGCGCGCCTGACAAATAGTTGGCGGGGATAATCTTTCCGTATAAAAGGGGATGCTATGGAACGGAAAGTTGTCGCCTACACTGTGAAAGACCGGATCGCCACGATCACCCTCAACCGTCCCCGGCGCAGAAACTCGTGGACGGGGAGAATGCATGTTGAGTATCGCTGGTCCATTGAGCAAGCCGAGAACGACCCGGAGGTGCGGGCTATTCTCGTGACTGGAGCGGGCCGGGATTTTTGCGTTGGAGCGGATTCGCGGGCGCTTGAGGGACATGTTGAAAAAGGTGGCTACGACCCAGGCACGCCAGACACCATGCCGACTCCTGGCTATGGCGTCCGGCCCGAATTTGACGCGGATTTTGCGTATCAATTCGGCCTGACCAAACCGGTGATTGCGGCCATTAATGGCGCGGTCGCTGGTGCTGGCCTGGCTGTCGCCTGCTATGCTGACATCCGTTTTGCCGCGGAAGGCGCGAAATTTACGACCGCCCACGGGGCGCTGAACCTGCCGGCCGAGTTTGGTCTGTCCTGGCTGCTCCCGCGTCTGATGGGCGTCACGCGGGCGAATGATATCCTGCTCACGAGCCGTATTTTTCTGGCAGAAGAAGCCTATGAACTCGGGCTGGTCAATAAAGTCCTGCCGTTCGACGAGCTCCTGCCCTATACGTACGACTACATCCGCAAAATGATAATACGTGTTTCCCCTGGGTCTTTATGGACAACCAAAAACCAGATCTATGCCGACTTGCACGGCGATGCGGCCTCGGCGGTCCAACGTTCGCGCAGTCTGATTGACCGTATGATGACCGAGCCGGACTTTCGTGAAGGCGTGGCCGCCTTCATGGAAAAGCGTCCGCCGCGTTGGTCAGGAAAGTGAGTGCCTACAATCCCAACCGCGACATATCGAGTGAAATCCAGACAATCCAGGCGGTCAGGACCAGCGCCACCCCGGTAAAAATTTGAATGCGCCTGACCAGACCAGGCAGCTTATCCGGCGGGAATGCCTCCCCGCGTACCTCGGTGCGGACCAGGCGGTGACCCATGCCCAGGGAGACCGCGGCGCTCACGTTAATCAGAATAAAGACAATGAGAAGTTTGAGGCTCAGCAGGCTCCCGAAGTCTGATAAATATCCTTCTGGCGTAAAGAAGGCTAAGCCGGGCTTGGCCTTGAAAGCCGTGAGATTCCACGCGCCGGTCATCAGCACGACCCCGAGTGAGCCGATGCTGAGCGGATTGTAGTATTTCAGACCCTTGGCCAGATAGGTTTGTTTCGCTGCTGGGTCGTCAATCTGAGCGGCCGGTGGAAGCAGGGTGACGAGGAGGGTGACGCCGCTACCAAAGAAGACCGCCAAGCTGAGAACATGCGTCCATAAGAGAATGAAATCACTCATCAGGCGGACGTTAAACCAGAGGGCACTAGAAATGTAAATGGCCGCCCGATAAGGATGTTTGACACTCAAAACGGGGGCCGATATCCTGACCGGAGTTGATGTTTTCTCTTTGTTTTATGTTCCCTTAGGAGAGAGAAGGAAGGACGAATGGCCGAAAACGTCTTACTGCGCCATGAGGATGTCCCTGACATTCACAAGCTTGATGTCTACCTGGCTCATGATGGCTATGCCGCAGCGCGTCAGGCGCTGATGACGCTCAAGCCTGAGGAAGTCACCGCTCAAGTAAAAGAATCGAACCTGCGTGGGCGAGGTGGGGCGGGTTTTCCGGCAGGCGTCAAATGGGGGTTCTTGCCCAAGGACTCGGATAAGCCCGTCTATCTGTGCTGTAACGCAGACGAGAGTGAGCCCGGAACGTTCAAAGATCGGGCGATCATCGAGAAGAATACCCATATCCTCTTAGAAGGAATTCTCATCACCTGCTACGCCATCAACGCCCATACGGCCTATATCTATATCAGAGGGGAATTCGCCTACGGCGCAAAATGCCTGGAACAGGCCCTGGCCGAGGCGTATGGCCAGGGCCTGTTTGGCAAAAATATTTTCGGCACCGGCTTTGATCTTGAGGTCTACGTCCACCGGGGAGCCGGGGCCTATATCTGTGGGGAGGAGACCGGTCTGATTGAGTCGCTTGAGGGCAAGCGCGCCTACCCCCGCATCAAACCGCCGTTCCCCGCCGTGTACGGCTTATTTGGCTGCCCGACTATTGTGAATAACGTGGAAACGCTTGCCTGCGTGCCGTCTATCATCAAAAACGGTCCGGACTGGTTTCGGTCCATTGGGCCGGAAAGCGGACCGGGTCCCAAAATATACGGAGTCAGCGGGCATGTTGAGAAGCCCGGTATGTTTGAGCTGCCCATGGGCATGCCGTTGCGCGAGGTGATCTACGACTATGCGGGGGGCATCAAAGATGGCAAGCAACTCAAGGCCGTCATGCCGGCCGGGTCGTCGTTCCCCGTTCTGACGCCGGATGAAATTGACGTCCATATGGATTTTGACTCCATGCGCGCCATTGGTGCCTTTCTGGGCACCGCCGGCATTATCGTGATGGACGAAGACACCTGTATGGTACGCGCCTTGGAGATCGTTGACCGCTTCTATCACCACGAGTCCTGCGGCCAGTGCTCGCCGTGTCGAGAAGGGACCGGCTGGTTACACAAGCTCCTGGTTCGACTCGAAGAGGGCAACGGCAAAGCCGAGGATATCGACCTGATAGACCGTATTTGTACCAATATGATGGGCAATACGGTGTGTGTTCTAGCCGACGCGGCAGCCATGCCAACCCAGAGTTATCTGACGAAGTTCCGCGACGAGTTTGTTGCCCATGTGACGGAAGGCGGCTGTCCGCTGAAAAAAACAGCGGTCCAGCCCGAAGCCGCCTAAGTCTCTCCCAGAGGTTTTCATGCCAACACTTGAAATCGATGGCCAAGAAGTGACGGTCGAAGACGGCCTCAACGTCATCCAAGCCGCCGAACAGGTCGGCATTGAAGTGCCGCACTACTGTTACCATCCCGGACTCAGCATATCGGGCAACTGCCGCATGTGCCTGGTCGAGATCGAAAACATGCCCAAGCTCCAGATCGGCTGCAATACGCGTGTTTCCGATGGGATGGTGGTAAAAACCACCAGTGAAAGAGCGAAACATGCCCAAGCCGCGGTGCTCGAATTTCTTTTAATCAACCACCCGATCGATTGTCCCATCTGCGACCAGGCCGGCGAGTGCAAGCTCCAAGACTATTACATGCTGTACGGTGCCTATAAGAGCGAGATGCAGCTTGAAGCCAAGGTGCACAAGGGAAAAGTGGTTGACCTGGGACCCGAAGTTGTGCTCGACGAAGAGCGCTGTATTCTGTGCGCCCGCTGTACCCGCTTCTGCGATGAAATAACTCAGACCGGCGAGTTGGGCATTTTTGAGCGTGGGGATCATTCCCGCCTCAGCCTCTTTCCGGGGAAGAAGCTCGACAATCCCTATTCCGGCAATGTTGTTGACGTGTGCCCTGTGGGGGCGCTGACGAGCAAGGATTTCCGCTTCAAGTCCCGGGTCTGGTATCTTGAGAAAACGCCCTCGACCTGCACCCGCTGCGCCACCGGTTGCAATATCGATATCTACCATCGGCGGGGTGAGGTCTTTCGGTTTCGACCCCGCCAGAATCCCGACGTCAATACATATTGGATGTGTGATGAGGGACGGCACTGGTATAAGTCCTTTCAACAGGACAGCCGGATTCCCACTCCTTTAGTCCGTGATGAATCGTCTTTTACGGTCGCCTCGTGGGACGAAGCTGGAAAAAGGGTAGCGCACGCCGTCCGGTCGGCCCAAGACGGGCACGGGGCGGATGCGGTCGCGGCGATTATTGGAGCCAAGGCAACCAACGAAGAAGCCTTTCTGCTCTCCCGCCTGCTCAGAGAGCAAATCGGTTCCACACATACGGCTGGCTTGTCATGGTCTCCGGCTGATGCGTTTCATGATGACTTCCTGATCCACGCCGACAAAAATCCGAACACGCAGGGACTGAAGAGTCTGGGGCTGTTGAACGGAGGAGGCGAGGCCGAGGCAATTCTCGCTGCGGCAGAGCAGGGACAGGTGAAAGTCCTCTTTATTCTTGGCGCAGACCTCGTCATGGCATTCGGCCAGAAACGTATTGATAGCGCTCTGGGAGAGACAACCGTCATCGTGCTCGACACGGACTATAATGGTACGACCGAGTATGCAGACATTGTGCTGCCGATCGCGGCGGCTGTGGAGACGGACGGGACGTGTACGAATCAGGCCGGGCGTGTCCAGCGGCTCTCCCAGGCCTTCCTGCCACCGGGAGAAGCAAAAGCCGGCTGGGAGGCGCTGGCCCTGCTGAGCACACAGTTGGACGGCCCGGACTCTGTTTCAATTAGCGACGTCTTTAGCGAATTAACGCACTCAGTCCCAGCCTTTGCCGGGCTGACGTATGGGAAGATCGGCCTCCAGGGGATACCTTTGGCCGGACCAGAGACCGGTAGCTGAGCCTGTGCGTATTGCCACTTGGAACGTCAATTCGATCCGGGCGCGCAAGGAGCGGGTGCTGGACTGGCTCATCCGCCGGCAACTGCCTGAAATCGTTTGTCTGCAAGAAACAAAAGTCACGGACAATGCCTTTCCGCGTCGCGAGTTTGAGGACGTCGGCTACTGGGTGACCGTTTGTGGACAAAAGACCTATAACGGCGTCGCTATCCTGTCTCGCTCCGAGCCGAGCCAAGTCGTAGACTACCTCGGCGGTGATTCTGAGGACCGTGAGGCTCGTTTCTTGTCCGCCTACATCGCAGATGTCCACATCCTGTGTCTCTATGTTCCGAACGGACAGGTGGTCGGAAGTGAGAAGTTTGCCTATAAGCGCACCTGGCTGAGCCGTGTCCGACACTTTCTTGACGCTCAGTGCGATACCGAAAAACCGCTCGCCCTGTGTGGAGATTTGAATATCGCGCCCGAAGCGCGGGACGTCCATGACCCGGAGGAATGGCAAGACAGCGTCCTGTTTCATCCGGATATGTGCCAGGCGTTTGCCGCTCTGTGTGAGTGGGGTCTGGTTGATACGTTTCGCCTTCATTACGCCGAAGGAGAGCTGTATAGCTGGTGGGATTATCGCCAATTGGCCTTCCCCAAAAACAGGGGGCTGCGGATTGACCATATTCTCGTTACCCAGTCGCTGGCCGAGCGCTGCACGGACGCTGTCATAGACCGCGAGGCGCGCAAAGGCAAGGGAGCTTCGGATCACGCTCCGGTTATTGCCGAATTTGGTGCCGTCCCAGAGTGAAGACTCGGGGAAAACGGAACAGAGGCCCGTTGTCTTTGGAAAGAAAACCTGACAGTGTGAGGGCCTTGGAGGAAGATATGCAGAAGCCACCGGTCGATTACATCAAACGCATTACCGCCAATTATGCCGCGCTTGGCTACAAGACGTATCAATGGGTGCATAACGAAGACACGCCGCCATGGACTCCGCTGGCCAAGCCCTTGTCGGAGTGTCGCCTGGGTCTGATCGCTTCCGGTGGCATTTATGTGACCGGCCAGGTCGCTTTTCATACCAAGGACGATTTTTCCTTCCGAGCCATCCCCAAGGATGTCGCAACCTCAGACCTGCGGACTGCCCATTTTGCCTACGACCAGACCGACGCCCGGCGCGATCCCAATGTCGTCTTCCCGATTGATACGCTCCGCCGCTTAGAAAAAGAAGGCGTCATCGGCGAGCTGGCCGACCATGCCTTTACCTTTATGGGCGGCATTTATTCGACCCGGAAAGTCCGTGAGGCATTAGCCCCACAACTGACCGAACAGTTGCAGGCCGAGCGTGTTGATGTGGCTTTGCTGGTCCCCGTTTGACCGGTGTGTCATCAGTCCGTGGGACTGATTGCCCGTCATGCCGAGGCCACTGGCATCCCGACCTTATGTATGGGCAGCGCGCTGGATATTCTCCAGGCCGTCCACCCGCCGCGCGTGGCCTTTCTCGACTACTTGCTCGGCCACACAACCGGCAAGCCGTTCGAGCCGGAACTCCAACGCGCGATCCTGCTTGAGGCTCTTGAGGCGTTCTCCTCATTTACAGAGCCTGGCCAGATCAAGCACCTGCCGTTTCGCTGGGCGGAGGACGATAGCTGGAAAGACGGGGTGATGAACGACGGCGACACCCGCACCACACGCCGCGATACCCCGCAGTATCAAACCGAAGAAGATCGTGTTCTGGCTGAGCAGAACAACCCGGAAGCCTGCGGGGTGTGTGCTGTATCGGCGTGAGAAAAGCCATTGCAGACCGCAGGAGCCGTCCTGACGCATGAACATCCATAGAGGCAACCGTAGGGGGATTGCCTCTCCGTAAAACCACATTCCCTATCTTTTCATAGACGATACCCTGCACGCGATTGGTTGGGCAGCGGCTCGCGCTTTCACCAACCCGAAACGACGTGAGGAAAGGGAGGATGAGGATATGAGCGACGATACGCAATTTCTCAAAGAAGAGCTTGAACGTACCAAAAAGGCATGTCGGGCCCTCTCAAATCACACAGTGAGGGAAAGGACGATTGTCGCTGGATTCTTAAATGTTCTGAAGATTCCATATCAGGACAATGAGATTCGAAAAGAAGGACCTGAACCAATTGATATCTGGTTTCGGTCTGCACGTTTCCAGGTAATGGAGAAACTTGGCAAAGGCCGTCGTCGTGGTGATGAACTACGTAATCGAGAGGAAAAGCTCGATCAATCCAGTACCCTGATAGAATTGTTTGTACCTGTGGAACCTGGAAACGATTCTCTGAGCCCTACCGCGTTTGATCCTGACAAATTCTTCCAAATCATACTTTCTTGCAGTCAAGACAAGTTAGACAAGTATGGCCGAGTCGATGGAGATATTGATTTCTTAGTTTACATTAACATGAAGGGGAGATATCTCTCTCCGCTGGAGCCCTGGCCCGACCCTGCCCTTCTCCAAAAGCATGGCTGGCGCTCGGTTTCATTTGTCGATAACGCTCGCGCACGGGTGCTCTACGCCAGGGAAAACGCTCCAGACTTTCTGCTAGAAGCTATGGGGAAGACATACCTCTGGCCCGTCTGGGACCCAAAGATAGGAAACATGCTTCCTATCTTTGGGTCCCAGACGGGAAATGCGAGACAAAAACGGACCAATAGTCCACAGGACAGACAAGCGGAGCGTCATCCCACATGATTAGAGAGACTTTCTGGGATACTGGAAGTCGGACACTCGTGGGCTTATGCTGCTTTATGTCCGGTAATGGCTTCGCGCAGCCCTTCCAGTAGCCCTTCGAGTTTCACCTGCTGGCGTTCGACAGCCGACAGGCGCGTTTCTATATCCTGGCGGAATTCGCTGAACTCACGACGCAAGTCTCCCATCTCTCTGCGAATCCCGTGGAAGCCGGTCAGGATCACTCCGCCTAATGTAACCCCAACAGCCAAGACCGCGCCCAACACACTGATCAGGCCGGTTGTTATGCCTATACCCGTTCTGGCTCAGTCGCCCCTTCTCCTGATGCCTGCATGAGACAGAACTTATGAACACTCTTCCATACTTGGGCCTGCTATCCATAAATCGATGGGATTTTCATTTACAAGGACACCCTTCAGGGTTTTCCTCAGACGCCTCACATAACGACAGTCTTTTCGGTCCTCTACGATCAATACGATACCAGGTTGACGGTCCGCCTGTTGGGCGTAGTGTATAGCTTGTCCCAAGCTCCCTGCGACTTCCCCCCATTTAGAAGCGTGTTTAATCGCAATGGCGTGTGTCTTAGTGAGACAGTCCGCTCGGGTACCATCGTCTAATAGCTCTTCCGCATAGCCATCTTCTTCCTGGCACCAATCCGTCTGATGAATCTTTTCATGGGCGGCTTTTCCCTCTACCAAAGGGAGAGATATGGCGACTGCAAAGGCCACTAGTATTCGTCTCATAATGCTCGCCCTACAACTGCTCGACCAGCTTCTCGACTTCACCCCATTCCACAATTGGGGTCAGGCGACGCTTTTCAACCAAGCCGCTTGAGATGATTTTGCCAAAGACCTGGAAGGTCGGGGTATGGTCGGGAATGTCCACCAGAAAGAGGACCTTGGGCTCTTCATTTGAGAACCACGGGCCACCGGCAAAGCGGACCTCCTGCGGGGCGCCGACCGAAGCCGGATTTTTTGCGGCCGAGCCGATGAGTCCGACAAACTCCTTCATTCGCTCCGGGCTTGGGTCCTTGAGCCAGACTTCGTCAAGATAGAGTGCCATTCTTTCCTCCTCAAAAAAGATGTTGAGGGTATAGCAAAGTCCAGACCGGAGAAAAAGAGAAGCAAGCCGGCTGGGATGGAGAATACGGAGTCGAAGGCGTGTCGTGCTACTCGGCCAGCATGTCGTCCAGTTCGCCACTGACTTCCAGGGCTCGCAACTCCATGAAGCCGCCGATGGACTCGTCTCCGATAAAAATCTGGGGGACGGTGCGCTGCCCTGAACGCTGGGCAATCTCTTGCCGCATCGTGGGATCGTCCGACACGTCAACGTCTTCGAACGGAACGCCTTTTTGGGTGAGCAAAGCCTTTGCTGCGGTGCAAAAGCCTCAATAATCTGTTGAGTAGACGGTAATTTTTTTCATAAAGGCTGATCCTTTCACTTCGTTATCTGTATACCTTAGGAGCAGGCCCTATGGCAGCTCGGTGCTGCCCATGAGGTATCGGTCTACCTCTCTGGCTGCCCCGCGTCCTTCGTTAAAGGCCCAGACGACTAGACTCTGGCCACGACGCATGTCGCCGGCGGCAAATACACCGTCTACGTTTGTCTGGAACCGGCCGTATTCCGCCTTGGCATTTGAGCGCGGGTCACGCTCAACCCCGAGTTGTTCGAGGATCGGGTCTTCCGGCCCAAGAAAGCCCATGGCGAGCAGAACCAAGTCTGCCGGCCAGGCCTCTTCCGTTCCCGACAGAGGCTTGGGAATAAACGCGCCGTTTTCGTTTTTCCCCCATTCTATCTCGACGGTGTGCAACTCTTTGACATTACCGTGTGCGTCGCCTACAAATCGTTCCGTCTGAATCAGATAAATACGCGGGTCTGCACCAAACCGGGCTTCTGCTTCCTCTTGTCCATAATCGACCCGCAAAATTTTGGGCCACTCCGGCCAGGGATTGTCCGGCTGCCGCTCCAAGGGCGGCTGGGGAAGAATTTCAAACTGGGTCAGCGTCTTGCATTTGTGGCGGAGTGCCGTGCCAACACAGTCGGTACCCGTATCTCCACCTCCAATAACGATCACATTTTTATCGGTCGCGGAAATATACGCCCCATCCACATGGTCCGAGTCGAGCAGGCTTTTGGTGTTAGCGTGGAGGAACTCCATGGCGAAGTGGATGCCGTTGAGGCTACGGCCTTCTGCCGGCAGGTCGCGTGGTTTTGTTGCTCCCCCGCACAGGACAATGGCATCAAAATCCTCCTGTAATTGAGTCGCCGGAATATCGCTGCCAATGGCCGTATTCGTCACAAAGGTAACGCCTTCTCGGGCCATCAGATCAACACGGCGCTGTACAATGGTCTTGTCCAGCTTCATATTGGGAATGCCATACATGAGCAGGCCGCCTATACGATCAGCCCGTTCGTAGACGGTGACCGCGTGGCCAGCCTTATTGAGCTGCGCGGCACACGAGAGGCCGGCTGGACCCGAACCAACCACCGCCACCTTTTTCCCGGTCCGTTTCTCCGGTGGGTGGGGGATAACCCAGCCTTCGGCAAAACCGTGATCAACGATGGAGCATTCAATGTTTTTGATGGTGACCGGTGGATTCGTGATCCCGAGCACACATGATCCCTCGCACGGCGCCGGGCACACCCGACCGGTGAACTCCGGGAAATTATTGGTTTTATGCAGCCGCTCCAGCGCTTCCCGCCAGAGTCCGCGATAAACCAGGTCATTCCACTCCGGGATCAGGTTGTTAATCGGACAACCCGAAGCCATGCCGCTGATCAAGGTCCCGGTGTGGCAGAACGGGATGCCGCAGTCCATGCAGCGGCCGCCTTGCTCCTGAAGTTTGCTCTCAGGAAAATGCTGGTGAAACTCCCCCCAGTCATTCACCCGCTCGGCTGGTGAACGGTCTACGGGTAACTCCCGCTCATATTCCATGAATCCGGTAGGCTTCCCCATACGGTCTTCCTTCGTCAGTCTACGTCTGGTTGCAAAGTGTTAGTTGCCGCTCACCCGTGCGGCATCGTTCTTATTCGCCTCAAAAGCGGCCATGATGGCCTCGTCGCCGGCTAAGCCACTGCCCTCGGCCCGGCTAATCGCGTCGAGCATGCGTTGATAGTCCTTGGGCATGACTTTGACAAATTCCAGCGCTCTTGCCTCCCAGTCGTCAAGAATCTGCTGTGCTTGCGTGCTGCGGGTATACTGGACGTGCTTTTGCAGCATGGCGCGGACGTCCTGAAGATCGCCCTCGTTGAGCCTGTCCAGGGTAACGGTTTCGAGATTGCACTGGTTGTGAAAGGTTGCGTTGCTGTCCAAGACGTAGGCGATCCCCCCGGACATGCCCGCGGCGAAGTTGCGCCCGGTTTCACCCAGTACCACTACGCGCCCGCCCGTCATATACTCACAGCCATGATCGCCGACTCCTTCGATCACGGCGCGGACACCGCTGTTGCGCACACAGAAGCGCTCCCCCGCCATGCCGCGAATATAGGCTTCCCCGTTGGTCGCTCCGTAAAAGGCCACATTACCGACAATGATGTTGTCCTCCGCGGTAAAAGTCGAACCTGTTGGAGGATAGAGTATGATCTTTCCGCCAGAAAGCCCTTTGGCGAAATAGTCGTTGGCATCGCCCTCCAGCTCCAACGTCATACCGGGTGGGACAAACGCCCCAAAACTCTGACCTGCCGACCCCCGGAAATGAAAGTGTATGGTGTCTTCCGGCAGGCCGTCTCGACCGTAGCGTCGGGTGACCTCACTGCCCAATATCGTTCCGGTGACGCGGTTGACGTTTTGAATGGGTAGTGTAGCGGACACTTTTTCTTGACGTTCCAGCGCCGGACGTGCCAGGTCAATCAGGGCCTGTTTATCCAGAGAACGCTCAATACCGTGGTTCTGGCCAATCTGACAGTACCGCCCGACCTCGGGACCCACTTGGGGTTGGTGCAGAATATCGGTGTAGTCCAGCCCTTTGGCTTTCCAGTGGTCTATGGCTTTACGAGCCTCGATCTTGTCAGTCCGACCAATCATGTCATTCATGGTCCGAAAGCCGAGCTGGGCCATATATTCACGGATTTCCTGAGCAACGAACTGCATGAAGTTGACCGCGTGGACCGGGTCGCCCATAAACTTCTTGCGCAATGCGGGATTCTGGGTCGCGACGCCGACCGGGCAGGTGTCGAGATGGCAGACCCGCATCATAATACAGCCGAGTGAAACCAGGGCGGCGGTGGCAAAACCGAACTCTTCCGCGCCCAGCAGGGCGGCAATTATCACATCCCGCCCGGTTTTGAGTTGGCCGTCGGTTTCGACGCTAATCCGGCTGCGCAGATTGTTGAGGACCAGGGTCTGATGCGTTTCCGCCAGACCGAGCTCCCAGGGGAGACCGGCGTGTTTGATACTCGTCTGCGGCGAGGCCCCGGTCCCGCCATCGTGACCACTAATCAGCACGACATCGGCATGGCCTTTGGCAACGCCGGCGGCAATCGTGCCGACCCCGACCTCGGAGACCAGTTTCACGCTGATTCGCGCCTCGGTATTGGCGTTCTTTAAGTCGTGAATGAGCTGGGCCAGGTCTTCAATTGAATAGATATCGTGGTGGGGGGGCGGCGAAATCAGTCCAACACCAGGGGTGGAGAGCCGCACCTTGGCAATCCACGGATAGACTTTCCGACCGGGCAGTTCGCCGCCTTCTCCGGGCTTCGCCCCCTGGGCCATTTTGATCTGGATTTCACGTGCCTGGGTCAGATATTCGCTGGTGACGCCAAAACGGCCCGAGGCGACCTGCTTGATCGCGCTGTTCCGCGAGTCACCATTAGGGTCCGGCGTATAGCGGGCAATGTCTTCGCCGCCTTCTCCCGTATTGCTTTTGCCGCCGATACGGTTCATGGCAATCGCCAGCGCTTCATGCGCCTCTTGACTGATCGAGCCGTAGGACATGGCGCCGGTCTTAAAGCGGGTAGTAATAGCCTCAATCGGCTCGACTTCCTCAAGCGGAAGCGGCTCAGCCGCCGGTTTCAATTCCAGCAGCCCGCGCAGCGTAGCGAGCCGCTCCGATTGGTTGTCTATGAGCCGCGTATACTCCTTAAAGGTGGCATAGTCGTTTATACGACAAGCCTTTTGCAGCAGATGAATAGTACGCGGGTTAAAGAGGTGCAGTTCGCCGTCCTTGCGGAATTGATACTGACCGTACACCTCAAGCGTCTCACCACGAACCGGAATGGCCGGGAAGGCTCTGGCATGTTGTTGGCTCGCTTCTTGGGCGAGTTCCGCCAGACTAATGCCGCCTACGCGGGAGGGGGTCCAGGTAAAATAGCGATCAACCAGCTCCCGACCCAGACCGATGGCTTCAAAAATCTGCGCGCCACAGTAGGATTTAATCGTCGAAATGCCCATCTTGGACATGACTTTGACGATGCCCTTGACCGCGGCTTTGATATAGCTGCTCACTGCGTCATGATAGGCAATGCCCGTCAACATGCCCTCGCCGATCATGTCGTTCAGACACTCGTAGACCATATAGGGATTAATCGCCTGGACGCCATAGCCGAGCAGCACACAGAAATGATGAACCTCACGCGGCTCGCCCGATTCGAGCACGAGTCCGACTCGGGTCCGGCTGCCAGCCCGAATCAGATGGTGGTGCAAGCCCGATGCCGCCAGCAAAGCCGGGATCGCGGCACGTTCGGCATTCACGTCTCTATCCGACAGGATCAGCAGCGTTGCGCCGCGCTCAATCGCAGTATCCGCGGCCTGACAGAGTTCGTCTAAAGCCTGTACGAGGCCATCTTTGCCGTGCTTCGGGTTAAAGAGTATGGGCAAGGTCACGACCTTGAGTCCCGGTTGGTCAACACGCCGCAGCTTCTCAAGGTCCGCATTCTTCAGGATCGGAATAGGCAGCCGGATTTGGCGACAATTGTCCGGCCGGGGGTCGAGCAAATTCCCCTCCGAGCCCAGTGTCAGCGTTGTTGAGGTGACGAGTTCTTCCCGAATCGGGTCGATGGGGGGATTGGTGACCTGGGCAAAGAGTTGCTTGAAATAATTGTATAAAAGCTGGGGTTTATCGGACAACACGGCCAGCGGCGTATCCGTGCCCATGGAACCGATGGGCTGGATTTTGTTCAGCGCCATTGGCCCGATATTGACCTTCAGGTCCTCAAAGCTGTAGCCAAACGCACGCAGGCGTTGGAGCGTGGCCTCATGATCGTATGCCGGCTGTTCCTCTGTCACATCTGGGAGCTGATCGAAATATATCGTGTGTTCATTCAGCCACTGACGGTAGGGACGGGCGCTAATGATTTCCTGTTTCAACTCTTCATCACTAATAATACGGCCCTTCTCTGTATCGACCAGGAACATCCGTCCCGGCTGGAGCCGTCGTTTTTCTAAGACGCGCTCTGGCTCGACTTCGAGCGCACCAACCTCGGAGCCCATGATGACCAAGCCATCCTTGGTCACATAGTATCGAGAGGGACGGAGCCCGTTCCGGTCCAAGACAGCCCCCACGCGGGTGCCGTCCGTGAAGGCAATGGAGGCCGGGCCATCCCAGGGCTCCATCAGACAGCTGTGATATTCATAAAAGGCCCGCTTTGTATCCGCCATGCTCTCATGATTCTCCCACGGCTCGGGGATCATCATCATCATCGCGTGGGGCAGCGAACGCCCGCTCAGCGCCAGGAATTCCAGGCAGTTATCAAAAATAGCGGAATCACTGCCGTCTTCCAGGACAACCGGAAAGACTTTCGACAGATCATCACCAAAGAGTTCTGACGCCATTAATGCCTGACGGGCGTGCATCCAGTTGACGTTCCCCCGCAGGGTATTAATCTCGCCATTATGGATGAGGTAGCGATACGGGTGAGAGCGTTCCCAGCTCGGAAAGGTATTGGTGCTAAAGCGTGAGTGGACCACGGCAATCGCACTTTCCAGACCCGGGTCAGACAGGTCCGGATAAAAGGTCTCGAGCTGCTGCGGCGTGAGCATCCCCTTATAGATCAGGGTCTTGTACGACAGGCTGGGAATATAGAAATATTCTCCGCCGGCGACCCCGCCGTAACGGATGGCGTTTGTCACGCGACGGCGGATTACATACAGCTTGCGCTCAAAGGCGAGGTCGTCCGCCAGACCGTCGGCACTGCGACCGATGAAAACTTGCCGAATGCGCGGTTCACACGCCCTGGCCGTCTCCCCCAGGTCGGCATTATTTGTCGGAACATTCCGCCAGCCCAGGACCGTTTGGCCTTCTTCTCTGACGATAGCCTCCAGGCGCTGCTCGCAGTCGTGTCGCTGGGTAGGGTCAGGCGGCAGATAGACCATGCCAACCCCGTACTGGCCTGGAGCGGGCAGGCTCACGCCCAGAGTCCGACAGGCTGTGCTCAGGAAGCGATGGGGGAGCTGGAGGAGCATACCCGCGCCGTCTCCCGTGCCTTCTTCACAGCCGCGTGCCCCACGATGATCCAGATTGACCAGAACGGTTAAACCTTGTTCGACCACTTGATGCGAACGCTCACCTTTGATGTTGACCACAAAGCCAATACCGCAGGCGTCGTGTTCAAAGCTGGGATCATACAGTCCCTGTTTCTGAGGTATACCGGCGGTCATATACGCCCCTTCCTGTCTCTGTGCTGCATAGGGATTCCTGATTCCTGCTGCCATGGGCTGTCAGGCTCCACGTCTCACCCGTGGGGCGAGGGCAGTTGCCACTGCCTGCTGCCGGCCGTCTACGGCCGCCTTTTTCTCCAACTGGAGTCTCAACCACAGTCCTTCAGTATGCGTGGACAACACCACGGACGTTTCCGTCCGTTCCACCCCTTCAAGCGAGCGAATTTGACGGATGACCTCCTCAAGGTCTGAGGTGTTATCGGCCTTGACCTTCAGCAGGAGTGTATATTCGCCCGTCACATGGTGACATTCCTGAATATCTTCAAAACCGTCAATAGCCGTTTCAAACTGCGTAATCAGCTTGGGATGATTAATGGACACGCCAATAAAGGCGGTGGTATCTTTGCCCAGCTTGCGAGCGTCGAGAACGGCGGTATATCCGCGTATGACCCCGCTCTCTTCCAGCTTCTTAATCCGCTCAATCACGGACGGAGCCGACAGCCCCACGCGTTCGCCAATTTTCACCAGTGGCAGTTTGCAGTTTTCCTGGAGAACCGAGAGGATATGTCTGTCCACATTGTCAATAGTATCGAGTTCCATATGGACCCTGCTCACTTCGATCGCGTTCCGAATTTATTGAGGCTAAAAATGCCAAGGGGCTAACAAATAGCGGAGAATAGGTTATTATGTCAAGCGAATGTTCAGGGGTTTGTGGTTCCTTGAGTTTTTCCTTGGCCCTCGTATAATTATCCGCCCAGAGACTGGAGCAGAGGCACATCATGACAACAATGACCGGTGCGCAGATCACCATCGAAAGTCTGCTGGCTGAAGGCGTAGATACCATTTTTGGCTACCCTGGTGGTGCCATCCTGCCGACCTATGATGCCCTGGTTCAGAATACGGCCTTGCGCCACATCCTGGTCCGACACGAGCAGGGCGCGGCCCATATGGCCGAGGGGTATGCGCGCGTGTCCGGTCGCCCCGGCGTCGTGCTGGTGACTTCGGGACCAGGGGCAACGAATACAGTTACCGGCATTGCGGATGCCTATATGGATTCAACCCCCCTCGTTGTCATCTGCGGTCAGGTGCCGACCAATATGATCGGCAATGATGCCTTTCAGGAAGCCGATGTGACCGGCATTACCCGTCCCTGTACCAAGCACAATTATTTGATCCGTGACGTCAACGACATCTCTCGGACGATTAAAGAAGCCTTTCACATTGCCGGCAGCGGGCGACCGGGACCGGTCCTGATTGATTTGCCCAAGGACGTGCAGACCGCCGAAGCCCCCTTTTCCTATCCGGAAACTGTGAGCTTGCGCGGCTATAAGCCGACCTTCAAGGGCAATATCCGCCAGATCGAACGCGCGCTTGAAGTCATTGAACAGGCCGAACGACCCCTCTTCTACGTGGGTGGCGGGGTGCAGTGGTCCGGAGCGTCCGAACCGCTCATCGAACTGGTCCGCGGACTCAAGATTCCGATTACCACAACGGTTATGGCCTTGGGCGTATATCCGAGCGACGACTCGTTAAACCTGGGTATGTTGGGCATGCACGGTGGGTATTGGACCAATATGGCGGTGCAGAACTGTGATGCGCTCATTGCCGTGGGAGCACGCTTTGATGACCGGGTCACGGGCCGGACGAGCGACTTTGCTCCCAAAGCAGAGAAGATCGTGCATATCGATATCGATCCCTCTTCGATCAGCAAGAACATCAAAGTCGATGTCCCCATTGTGGGCGATATCAAGGAAGTCTTGCAGGTCATGCTCGGCAAAGTGAAAACCCGTGAGCAACTGGCACCGCGCCAGAAGATATGGGGAGAATGGCGCCAGCACATCATGGCCTGGAAACAGGAAAAGCCACTGCCCTATCAGACCCAGGGCGCAAATGGGGAAATTCTCCCCCGGGCCGTGCTGGAAGAGATCAATCAGATAACCGGGGGCGACGCTATCGTCGTGACCGATGTGGGCCAACACCAGATGTGGGCCGCCCAGATGATGAAGTTCTCCCAGCCGCGCTCGTGGCTGACGTCGGGCGGACTCGGGACCATGGGCTATGGCCTGCCAGCCGGGATCGGGGCCCATTTTGCCGCACCTGACAGACAGGTCGTGGTGATTAGCGGTGACGGCAGTATTCAGATGAACATTCAGGAACTGTCCGCCGCCGTCCAGTATAACGTCCCGGTCAAGGTTGTCATTCTGAACAATCACTACCTGGGTATGGTGCGGCAGTGGCAGGAGAAATTCTACGAGGAGCGCTACTCCCACTCCTATATGGACGCCATGCCGGATTTTGTGAAACTGGCCGAAGCCTATGGAGCCAAAGGGTTTCGGGCGGAAAAATCGTCCGAGCTATCTGCCACGCTACGGGCTGCCTTTGCGGAGGCGGGGCCCGTTCTGGTGGAAGTGGTCATTCCGAAAAGCGAAGGGGTATTCCCCATGGTGCCGGCTGGTAGCGCCATGCATGAAATGCTCTTTGCGTAGAGCCGAACAGGGAAAATGGCCCAGCCGTGGCACAGGATATCCCGCAAAAGCCGGGGGGCGGACCCGCTCCAGACCACTCCCAGGATCGTTTCTATCGGGGAGTGATCCATAAAATTTATTCCGGCAATGAAACCGGCGTCGTCCTGAGCGATTCCGGGAAAGAAATTCCCTTTATCTTTCCGTTTTTACGGCTGATTGGGGCTCCGCGTCTGGACATTCGGTTCTTGACCGAGGGTATGCGTGTAGGCTTTGACGTTGGCTGGACTTCGCAGGGGCTGCGCATATCAGTCTTGAAAATCTACGATTAATCCCCACCTGTTGAGGCGTACGGTCATTAGAGCGGCAGGGTTGTCCGAAACAGCACAAAACGCCCCAGAAATTCGCCCACAATAGCCGCCAGAATAGCGACATAAAAAAGACCGGTTGCCGCCATGGTCTGCGGAATCTGAAGTGTCCGCCAGATCATATAGGCGACACCGAGCGAGGCCAGCGGCCCCAGGCCAAGCCGCATCCAGAGCAGGGTCTGATGACCCGTCCACAGCTCCCGGACGCTGGCGCTTGTTGCCGTGTGGCTACTGAGCAGCAGGAGGCCCAGGCCAAGTGTCAGGGTTGCGAGATGGACGACGATAGTGCCGGCATAAAATCTGAAGACCCGCTTAAAGGGGTCGAGAGACAGATCGAGTTCGATGAGATACCAATGACCCAGGGACATGCCGGTTGCCACCGCGCCCAGCATCAAGGCCGAGGTCAGAAAACTGAGTGGATAGACCAGCGTCTCGACTGAAAAAAACGGTGCTGTCCGGTACACGCTGGCGCTGAAACTCAAAGCCATCAGCCCCGAGAGGAGGGTGAACAGATAGGCGCGGGCGCGCAGGACAAAGCGTTCTCCCCATAACGTAGCGGTGTACAGTCCACACAGCACGCAAAACAGCAGCCACAAACCGCCTTCAAAAGTCCGTATATGCCACAGCGTGTCTGGCAGTGCCGAGTAGGCCAGAGACAGTTTGCCGATGCAGATAATCAGACCGCAGCCCAGATAGACGCAGGCCGTGGACTTGAAAAATCCGCGTTCAATCTCATGAAACCCCGGCACGCTCAGGGCAAAGATACCGCCAAAGGCGAGTTGGCCGAAGAGGAGGAGAAATGTATGCGCAAAGTCAGTCATGCCCGGACTGTACCGACCCCCGAATACGATCTCAAGCCGGGAAGGGGAGCGTCCTTGCGGAGGTCCGAACGCGGTGTTCCCGCTTGCTGTTCCACCAGCCAACTGGTAGGGAGATGGGACTGATTAGCAGATCGCTGACGAGGAAGATTGTGGCAGAATCGCTGATTACGGACGAAATTCGAGCCTGGATCGGTCGTCAGGCGCCGCCCTGGACGATTGAGGTCACGGCGCTGGACGTCAAGCGCTTTGCGGTGGCAACCGATGACCGAAACCCGCTCTACACGGATGCCGAGCGAGCGCAGCAGAGCCGCTATGGCGGGCTGATAGCGCCGCCCCTGTTCTATATGGCTCCGCTGACGGACCCGGTCCCCGAAGACGAACTCCGGCCCGATGGACTGCCCTATGAAGGGCGCTTTCCCATTCCGCCAACCCCGCTCCCGCGCCTGATGGATGGTGGAACGGACATCGAGTTTTTTACTCCGATTCGCGTCGGCGATACCCTGACCGCGCGCAGTACAATCGTGGATATCTACCAGAAAGAGGGGCGCTCCGGACCTTTGATCTTTGTGGTACGCGAGACCACCTATACGAACCAGAACGATGAGGTCGTCATTATTGAGAAAGGGTCGTCTATTTTGCGCTGACAGGTGCGGGGCAGGGAGTCATGGAGACACAGCTGTATTTTGAAGACGTGACCGAGGGAATGACGCTGCCGAGTCTGGAGAAGACGCCGTCAAACACCCTGCTATTCCTGTATAGCAGTATCACCTGGAATCCACAGCGGATTCACTTTGATAAGGATTTCACCCAGGCCGAGGGTTATCGGGATATTGTGGTGCACGGTCCGCTACGTGGGGCGTTTTTATCGCAATTATTGACGGGGTGGATCGGTGAACAGGGCACGCTGAAGAAGCTGTCGTATGCCAATCGCGATATTGCCTATGTCAATGAGCGTCTGGTGTGTACAGGTACGGTGACGAAGAAGTGGATCGAAGCCGGGACGGGGCATGTCGCCTGCGATGTCTGGGTTGAGAATGCGGAAGCGGTACGCCTCACGCTGGGGAGTGCCACGGTGCTCCTCCCTCTGAAAGCTGATCTTGATTCGATCCGGACCGCCTAAAGGAGTCTGCATGGCGCAATCACGCCTGACTATTATTCATACCTCTGATGTTCATCTTGAGAGCGATACCTTTGGCCGTGGAGAGGCCGGTCAGGCCTATCGAGGCCGTATTCAGGACGCGTTCCGACGAGTCGTTGACCTGGTGTGCGATACGCCGGCCGATTTGTTCCTCATTGCCGGCGACCTGTTTGACTCAAACCGGGTGCCGGAATCCGGGGTCGAATTTGTCAACGCCGAACTCCGGCGCGTGCCCTGCCCGGTCATTCTCATTCCTGGCAATCACGACTGTTATGACCATCGGTCGATCTACAAAAAAGTCGATTTCACCGAAGCCGGACCGCATGTCCACACTCTGACGGAAGAAGCCGGCCGCACCATCCAATTCCCGGAATTGCAGGCAACCGTGTGGGGCAAGGGTCTGGTCGAGCATGACCCCTCCTTCCGCCCCCTGGCCGGGGTACCGAACCGCCAGGGAGATTGGTGGCATATCGGTATGGCCCACGGCTATTACGTCGAAGAGGAAGAGATACAGCGCTCTTCGCCGGTGGAACCGGAAGAGATCGCCCAGTCCGGCCTGGACTATCTGGCCATGGGGCATGTGCATGTTTTCAGCGACCTCAGTCAGGGGGTCACAACCTCGTGCTATCCCGGCACGCCAGCCCCGTTATATATGGGGGTGGATGACGGTGGGAGTGTGGCGGTCGTGACCCTCGATCCGGAAAACGGCGTACTGCTGAAGCAGCAGAAGGTCGTGCTGTAATGTCCCCTCAGCCGGCACGTCCCGGTTTTTTCTCCACCCCAATTTTGCTAAGAGAAGAGCATGCCTGAGCGAGCGGATCTGCGGCGGCGACCGCAACGGACAACGGTGAGGGATATTCTCCGCACCGCGGTCAACCTCGAAAAAAAGGCGATGGCCCTCTATATGCAGTTCACCCACCTGTTTGAAGACCAGGAAGAACTGCGCAAGTTCTGGTTTGGCATGGCGCGTCACGAGGCCAGCCATCTGGGGGCGCTGGCCCTCGTCGAAGGCGTGGTTGAAAACGACCCTAGTGTCGCAGAGAGCAGCAAGGTCTGGTTCGACCCGTCAACCGTGGTTCGCCTCCGGTCTCTCCTCAACGCTTATAGCCGCGAGGCTGGGAAAGAGATTTCCGTTGAACGTGCTTTTGAAATGGCCATAGATGTCGAAGGCTCCGAACTGGAAGACGTGGTTGTTGACCTGCTCCACGTCGTCCGCGAACAGATGGTCCGCGACCAAGCGGTCAAGCTCCTGATTCACGATCTCAGCGACCTGAGCTATATGGTCGAGAAGTTCACCAACGATGAAGTCCTGTTGGCGCGTGCCGATGCCTTGGTAGACCATAGGGTTGACGCCCTGGCTGCCGACCAGGCCCAGAAGGCATCCTAAGGGCAGCACGCGAGACGAATGAAAAGAGATACGCTGATGAATCCTGCTGTCCTGCAAGTTGCCCTCTGTCTGCTCATCGCCCTGTGGGGGGTGTCCATGATCGTCATGGGGATGGTGTGGCGCAACGGGATCTGGTTCGTTCTTGGTGTGGCCGTCCTCGCGGTCGGACTGCCATTCATGCGTAATCTGTTACCTGATCGATTGAGACGCACTGTGCAATAACGACCCTGTCACTGCCTTTCGTCGCTTCGGATAGGCTTGACCCCGCTGTTGTGGAAGCCATGTTCTTTCGACTTCTCGTATTGTTCACCATTGTTCCGCTCGCGGAGTTGTATCTGCTCCTTCAGGTCGGCAGTATCCTTGGAGTCGGCCTGACGATCCTCCTGGTTGTCGGTACGGGCATTGTTGGAGCGTACTTGGCCCGGCTGGAAGGCTGGCGGACGCTGCGACAGATGCAAGAAAATTTCCACAACGGGATTGCCCCAACCGGAGAGTTGATTGACGCCGCGCTTATTCTCGGGGCCGGACTGCTCTTGATTACTCCTGGGATTGTGACCGATGTCGTCGGTTTCAGTTTGCTTTTTCCCCCAACCCGGACCGCGCTGAAGCGTGCCATTCGGCGGCGCCTCGAAGCCCATACACACGCCTCCTCGTCCACTATCGAGGTGGAGGTCATTCGTCGGACAGACTGACGGGTGCGCTACCTGAGCGCGCCCCCCTTGGGAAACCGTACCGCGAAGATGTCGGCTGCATCCGTGTGTTCAGCCGTGGTATGTGCAGTGGTCTCTTGCGCAGTATGAAAGTGTGGCGTTCTTTATCCATATGGTGTTATGGTGCGGCTTGCTGGCCGGCCGCCGGTAGGCCGGATGTGGATCTGTAGTTTCCGACGAACAAATAACAAACGGAGAACGGTATGAAAGTAGGTTTCTCGATCCACATGAGGTATCCACAGCAGTTCCGCACCAAGTCCTGGTCACAGCTCTACCAGGATGAAATCGATCTCGCCGTTTATGCCGAAGAGCTGGGGTTTGACAG
>JAJDZM010000112.1 GCA_022824615.1 Candidatus Binatia bacterium
ATAATGGCCGGTGCAGCCGGGTCGGCCAGCCACTCCCGGTTGTCCACATGCTGGCCGCGCAAGGTGCTCACGCGCAATTTGAAGTCTTGCGATTTGTCCCGAATCTCATCGGCGACAGTGGTCGCTTGATCGACCACCGCTCGTCTATCGACCACATAGACCAGACGCCGGGGGATGTTGGCTCCAGTTATTTGCGCCAAATACCAGAGAACCATGACGGAAGTCTTGCCGAGACCGGTCGGGATATCCAGCGCAGCAGGAATAGCGCCCTTGGAAAAATACTCGCGAAAGAGACGGCGTTGCCAGCAAAATGGCGAGTTGCCAGTCAGCTCTTTGAATCGATCGTGAAAGTTACAAGAAGTCCTGGAGTCCATTTCACGCGTCGTTTTTATCCGTAAAGATTGCGCGGGCGACCTCGTCGACTTCCTTCTTGCTTTGCCGCAGCAAATCTATTTCGTATGGTGTCAACATCCGGGGAGCGGGTGAGGGGCCAAGCAGCCGTTTGAGTTTGGCAGTCGAAGGAGTGATCCTGTCCCTCTTTCCAGAATTTTTTAAGGTCTTTTTCATGGCCTTACAACTTAATGTGCTCGCACGTCATGTGCCAGTGCTTCGACTGCGCCGCTTACGCGGCTACGCCCTTCGACTCCGCTCAGGACAGGCTCAGCACGAACGGGGATACTGCTCCGGCCTTGCCCCCTAGCACTCTTCCCTCATGACTCGCCACTGGTATAAGCAGTAGATAGTGAAGAGTGGTAAGCGGATAGCGGAAAAACTACAAGCTTATCACTATCTACTCACCACCAACAATGAGGCCCCAGGTGTTACCCCCGTTATTTACATCAGACTACTTATCCCGGCTGGAAACATTACGCATTCAGACCAGACGGCGCTTTCTTGGCAGCCGTCCCGGTGGCCATGTGTCGCTGCGCCGGGGGGCGGGGCTCGAATTTGCGGATTATCGCCGCTACACCCCCGGCGATGACCTGCGCTATATTGACTGGAATCTGTACGGCCGGACTGACCGGCTCTATATCAAACAGTTCCAGGAAGAAGAGGACCTCTATACCTCACTCTTCCTGGATGGAAGCGCTTCTATGGCCCACCCCGCTCAAGACGGCAAGGCCGAAACCGCTCGGGATATTATCCTCTCACTGGCCCATGTTGTTCTGGCCAGTAACGACGCCGTCAAGCTCTCTCTCTTGAGCGCGGATACAGCGGCCCCATCAACAACGCCGTTCTTCCGGGGCCGCCAGCGTTTGGGCAATGTCGCGGAATTTCTTGACGGTTATCGTCCGGCGGGTCGGGGCAACGTTGTCCAATCGCTGGCGCGGCAGTTGCAGCAATCCCACCATCCGGGCAAGGCGGTATGGGTTTCTGATTTTCTGTTTCCTCTGTCCGACGTCCGTACCGGTTTGAGTCTGATGCGCGACGCAAACTTTGACCTGGCGCTTATTCAGGTTCTCGGCCATGAGGAAATTGACCCGCCGCTCTTTCCGGGCGGCGCCCGCCTGACGGACAGCGAAAGCGGGGCGGAAAGCGTAGTCTATTTCGACACTCAGGCCAAACAGACCTATATGCAACGCCTGGACCGACACAACCGTGAACTCCAGAGTTCCTGTCATCAGGCCGGTGTTCACTATGCCCGTTTTATTACCCATCAGGATGTGCCCCACTTTATCTTACGTGAGCTGCCGGAGCTGGGGCTGCTGATGTAGTCGGACGACCACGTCCTTACGCTGAGTCTCATGCAGTTCAGTTTTCTTTCTCCGGCCGCCTTCTCCCTCCTGCTTGCGCTCCCCTTGCTGCTTGTGCCGTATTTGCTCCGACAGCGACATCAACGCCGGGTCGTTCCGGCGCTCTTTCTCTACCAGGATATTTCTTCCCCGGCGCGGCGACGCCTGTGGGG
Source organism: Candidatus Binatia bacterium (assembly GCA_022824615.1). Classification (GTDB taxonomy): domain Bacteria; phylum Desulfobacterota; class Binatia; order Bin18; family Bin18; genus Bin18. The sequence continues at coordinate 1,907 of JAJDZM010000112.1, forward strand.
CAGACTCCGGCTGTCTCCGCTCTTTTTGCTCCAGCTTCTCATCCTGCTGTTATTGGTTGCCATTGCCGCCCGTCCGGTCTTGCAATATGACACCGCGGGAAAAATTGCGCTCGTCCTCGATACCTCGGCCAGTATGCAGGCGCGCGACCCGTCGGGCCAGGCCTCACTTTTTGAGATGGCCAAAGAGAGAATTCAACAGAAACTGGCAGATATCCCGGCCGGGCACCATATTAGCATCTTCACCACCAATCCCCTTGGAGCGGTCCCCGAGGATCTGCTCGATTCTCTTGCCGGTTCAGTCAATGCGGGAGAGCCCCTCACGGTTGGCTCTGACCTGCGGGCCGTGTTGGAGCTGGTGCGTTTCAGCGATGCGCCCGACCCGAGTGATGCAGCGCTCTCCGCCTTTTTTGCCCGACTCTTGCGCGGTCACGATTTTGAGCACGTCCTGTTCGTGACTGATCGTCCCGTCACGCAGAAACCGGAAACCCACCCCGGCCCCTCGGGCCACCCCTCCGAGGAGGGGAACGGAAAATCATCCCCTCTTGGGAGGGGTGCCGCAAAGCGGTGGGGTGGGTTTCTGCGCACGGTGACGCTGGGCGCTGCCCAGCCCAATATCGGAATCAGCACATTCCGCTTATACCGGAGTCCATTTTTTCCAGACGAGATTCACGCCACGGTCGGTATACACGCCACCGAGGACACTCTCTCCCAGTTGCCCCTGAGACAGATTGTCATCGAAGATGGCCAGACCCAGCGGCGCTTCGCCGCCCAGCAGGTCGGACGGCCTGCAGCGCAGACCTTCTCCTTTTCCCGGCTCCCGCTCTCGACGAGCTACCGAGCCCGGATTCTGTTTGGCGAGGGGGAGGAGGGAGGAGGCCAAGACAAGGATGGACTGGCCGTTGATAACGAAGCCTACGCGGTTCTGCCGCCCCTTGAGGAGATTGCCGTCTTACTCGTCAGCCCAACGCCTGAGGTCGGAGACAGTCTTGAGCAGATACCAAATCTCAAATTGACGCTGATGACCCCCCAGGACTATGACCCCGTTGCGGTCACGTCAGCCTCCGAGTTCACCTGCGTCCTCTTTCACCTGACCGCGCCAGAAGCACTGCCCCCGCTGCCGGCGGCCTTTTTTCTGCCGCCCGACGACAACCCGCTCTTCTCCTTGGGACAGAGCGCCCAGCAGCCCGCGCTCACCCACTGGACCCACGGTCACCCCCTGACCTCGTATGTGACCTTTCCTTTACTCACTCCAGCCTATGCCCAAGCCCTTCGTCCCGCTGGGTGGAATACGCCTATTATCGAGAGTACGGTCGGCCCGCTCCTGTTGGCCGGAGAACGAGCCGGACGACGCTATGTCGTGACCGGATTCGACCTCTTGCCCTACCTGGGAACGCGCAACCTGCCGGCCTCCATTCTGACGCTGAATATTTTGGGCTGGCTCTCGGACCGGGCCTCGCAATCCGCCCCGTATAAAACCGGGGCAGTGCTGAGTCCGCAGTCCCACCTGGTCAGGGCAACGGACTCGCCCGTGCACGTTCGGTTCCCTGGGGACACGGGCTTTCAACCTGTCGAGCGCGCCCTCTCCTTGGACCGGCAGGGAGTGTATACTTTTCGTGAAAATGGCAAGGAACGTCCCGTGGCCGCCAATCTGCTGAGCCCGGAAGAGACTGACCTGGGCCGGCCGCTCTCCCTGGTGGTTGACGAGTCTGGCGGATCGTCTCACATCCCTCAGACCAACCGCGTGAGTCGAACACATGAGCGGCCGGTCTGGCCGTGGCTCTTGCTCGCCGTGCTCGTCCTGTGCAGTCTGGAGTGGTGGTGGGTCGCTCGAAAAGATAAAGCCCAAGAATAGTACTGAGCGTGTTGTTGCGACTATGGAAGGCCTGACGCTACTGACCGATCTACTGTCGTCCCTGGACTGGAGCCAGCCGGCTCTGCTGTACGGTCTTATTGCAATCCCCCTCTTCCTCTTATTGCAATGTTTTGCTTTCCGTCAGCGTCCTTCGTTGCCGAGTCTTGTGCTTCGCGGGCTTTTCCTGAGCGTGCTCATCCTCGCGGCCGCAGGTCCCTCTATCCGAGGCAAACAACAACCCGTTCCCCCCATCCTGGTTATCGATGTTTCAGACAGCATGACCGTTACCCAACGGCAGTGGGTCCAGCAGATGATTACGGATCAGATACGGCCCACTCCAGACACCCCGGTAGTGCTCTTTGGGGGGGGGAACCGGCGGTTAGCCTGGCAGGATGTTCCTCCTCTTTTGGTCAGTCCGCCGGAAGGCGTCCAGCCTGAAGAGACCAATATTGAGGCCGCCCTGAGTCAGCTCTTGGAAGAACCCCAGCCCCGACCGGTTTATGTCTTGAGCGATGGCTGGGAAACGCAGGGAACGGCGACCACCCTGCTTCCTGCGCTGGTAAAGCAGGGGCACCGTCTCTACCCACTGCTCCCGCCGTCGGAAGAACGCGCGCCCAATATCGCCCTCCAGCGTTTTGGCGCACCGCAGTCCACCTCGGGTGGAGACGATATTGCGATTGCGATTGCGCTGGAGAATACCGCCCTGCAACCTGTCCGGGGCGAGCTGACGGTACGCGAGCGTGATACGGTCGTGTGGCAGCAGGAAACCGAACTCCGTCCAGGAGCTTCTCTCCTCACCCATTCGCTGCGGTTATCCGGTAGTGGTCTCATTCCCCTGCATGCAAATTTCACCCCGCATGCTGAGGCACCCGACGCCATTCCTTACGACAACCAGGCAACCGCCTGGGTGCAGGTTGCGCCGCAGTCGAGCGTCTTGCTGCTCAGTGCAACGCCGCGGGACAATCGCTATCTCGAACAGGCTTTAAGCAGTCGTGGGCTCGCCGTAACGGCTCTTGCCCTGCATGCCCAGCCCGCTTCGGTCCCCGCGCTCAACACCTTTACCGCGGTGATCCTCAATAATGTTGCTCATCAGCAACTCCCTGCGGCCTTTGCGCGCGGGATGGACGCCTATGTCAAAAACGGGGGCGGTCTGATTATGGTCGGAGGGGAAAGCAGCCTCGGTCTGGGCCACTACGCTGGTACGGCAATTGAGCAAGCCCTTCCTGTACGGCTCGTTCCTCCCCAAAAAGAGGAACGGCGGACGGCCATGCTGCTGATCGTTGATAAATCCGGCAGTATGCGGAAACAGCGGAAACTGCTGTACGCGAAACTGGGTGCCCGGGCGGTTGCCCGGAACCTGACAGATACCGACCTGTTTGGAGTCATCGGTTTCGATAAGACCCCGTTTGTGGTGGCCCCACTCGACTATTTGGGTAAAACGCGCGCCCAGCTTGATGAGCGGATTGACCGCCTGAAGCCGTCCGGCGGCACGTTTCTGCTGCCCGCCCTGCAAGAGGCCAGACGCCAGTTGGAACGGCAGCATGCCACCCGCAAACATATTGTGCTGCTGACCGACGGTGAGACTGGCGGCAGCGGAAGCGATTATCTGGACCTTGCCTCGGTCCTGCGTAACGAACTCAAGATCACGATTTCAACCATTGCCGTAGGTAAGCAGGCAAACCTGCGTCTGCTATCTCGCCTGGCAGACTACGGTGGCGGGGCCTTCTACCATACAACCGACCCGTCGAGCTTGCCCGACCTCTTCCTCGATGAGTTGGAGGAGAAACCGGAAGAAAAGACTATGGTTGAGCGGCTCCTGCGCCCCATTCCGAACCCGCGCTCCCCTCTGCTCAAAGACTTGGCTCAGCAGCGACTGCCGGCAGTCAAAGGCTATGTGCAAACCAGACTCAAAGAGGGAGCACGGGTAGACCTGTCAATCCGGGATGCGGACAAGCAACGCCCTCTTTTAGCCTCCTGGTCCTACGGCCAGGGCAGAGCAGCGGCGTTCACCTCGGACGCCAACGGCCGCTGGTCGGCGCCGTGGGTGGGCTGGGACCGTTACAGCCAGTTCTGGAACCAAACCGTCCGCTGGAGTTTTGCCCGAGAGGAGGGAGACGAACGCAATGGACAGCACGCCTCTCCATTTTCCATCGAGGTCGGGCACAACGAGACGGGGTTGCTGGTTGAAGCTTTTTTCTATGGAACGAAAGAGTCAGCCCGAGCCGACGCAACGCTCACGGCAACACTCACGGCACCGGATGGCATGACCACCCGTCTGCTTTTTGAACGCTTGGCGCCCGGCCATTATCAAGGCAAGTATGACACTCGTATGTCCGGGGACTATAGCCTTGAGGGCACCCTTCCCAGCGGGGAGCGGTTTGGCCCGCTCGGCTACACGCTGCCCCGTCTCCGGCCGCGTGAAGCCCCTCAGCCCCAGCCCAATCTCCGCCTCTTTGAAACGTTGGTCGAGGCAACGGGTGGCGCACTGAACCCTGAGTTGGCAACCCTCAGCCCGCCGCAAAGAGTAAACGTGTCCTCCAATACACAGGCATATGCTGGACACGTTTACTCTTTTGGTCCAGCCGAGCACCTGCCGCTCTGGCCTTATCTCATCCCCCTTGCCATGATCTTCTATCTTGTGGAACTCATTCTCCGCCGGCTCGCCGGCTAGCGGGCAACCACAAGGGGGTGCCCCTACGGTTCAGCACGAACGGAGAGCTGTCGACCCTGAGCCTCCTCAAAGGGCCTGTCCTGAGCGTAGCGGAGCGAAGTCGAAGGGCGCTTGCCCGGAGATGGCTGGACTGGTATGGCGGGCGGGAAGACTGAATCCTCGCCCCTGGTCTGAGGGCGCTGGGAAACTCGGAGAATAGATGGCATATCTCGTACTCCTTCGGCACGGCCAATCACAATGGAATCTGGAAAACCGCTTTACCGGCTGGGTTGACGTTGCCCTGACGGAAAAAGGCGAGGAAGAGGCGCGACAGGCCGGAGAAAAGATCAAAGCCGCTGGTCTGCAATTTGATACCACCTTCACCTCTGTGCTTCAGCGCGCCATCCGAACGCTCGAATTGGTCATGGAGGTACTCGGCCAACCGTCTCTTCCCGTCGAACAGGACCAGGCCCTCAACGAACGCCATTACGGCGACCTGCAGGGACTCAATAAAGCCGAAACGGCCAAGAAGTTTGGCGACGAGCAGGTGCGGCTCTGGCGCCGGAGTTATGACATCGCTCCACCAGGCGGGGAAAGCCTGGAAAACACGGCCGCGCGGACTCTACCCTATCTGAAAGACCGGATTCTCCCAACGGTCCAGGCCGGCCAGCATGTATTGGTGGCGGCGCATGGCAATAGCCTGCGTTCGATCATCATGCATCTCGATCAGTTGAGCCGGGAGGCAGTCCTCGGTCTTGAGTTGGGAACCGGCGTCCCGGTGGTGTACGATATTGACGCCGAGGGAAACGTCCAGTCAAAGGAGATTTTGTAAGCCCAACCAAGAGCGATAGTCAGGGGTAAACGTATTCTCTCGTCGCCCCCTCACCCTAGCCCTCTCCCTCCAGGGGAGAGGGAATAAAAAACCTGGTCTCCAACCCCTAATCCCCAATCCCTAATCGTGCTGGCTACTGCGGGGCCAGGGAACGATATTTTCCCTGATAAAAGAGGAGCGGATCGCCCGGTGCGGTCACGAGGCGCTGAATCTCTCCAACATAAATCGTGTGATCCCCACCTTCGTAGGCGTGGCCGACAGTGCATTCAAAATGCGCCAGCGCTCCATCAAGCAGGGCAACCCCGAGTTCTCCGAGGCTGTAGGATAAGCCCGCAAACTTCTCAATTCCTTTTGTTGCAAAACGGGTGGACAACTCTTCTTGGGCCAGACTCAGGAAATTGACGGCAAAGACCTTGGATTCCTCAAAACAATTGTAGCAGTCTACGCCTTTATCCACACAGATTAAAAGCATCGGTGGGTCCAGAGACAGTGAACTGAACGCATTGGCGGTCAGGCCAAACGGTTTTCCCGTAGCATCTTTCGTGGTGATGATAGTGACCCCGGTTGCAAACAGCCCCATTGCGTTGCGTAATTCTCGTCCATCAATTGCCATACTGCCTCCCCGATCGGTAAAGAAGTTCTCTGACAGCTACCAGAGCGTCTCCCAGGCTGTCAATTGCTCTACCTGTCCCACTGGGGTGCACTCCCATAGCTCAGATTCGGCTCAGTCAGCGACCGAGCAACATCCTTGTCACAGCCTGGAGCGCGCCCGAAGACTTTTTGCCACACCGGGGCCGTTTCCATGCACATATACACCGGGACCGTGGGAGCAAGGCTGTTCAACTGGGAGATGAGGCTGCGGTACATCTTGACGCGCAAGGCCTGAAAGGTGCGCCATTTCCCGTCATCGCACAAGACCTGCTCACCGGATAAGAGACGGGTCTGCGGGAAGCGTTGACGGACGACTTTCCGTAGGGACGGGGTGAGGCGGAGGCTGCCGAAACTGACCCAGGCCACCCCCCGCGGGTCAACGGTCGCAAAGACCTGTTCCAGCGCCTGCCGATAATCCGTCTCCCAGTTGGGATACTCGATGAGCGGATCAAAGTGAAAACCTATCTTATAGCCAGCCTGCTGGACGCGCCGGGCGGCCCGCAGGCGTTCGGTAAACGGTGCCGTGCCGTGCTCTTCCGTGTCCGCAATAGCCGGTGGCGTCAGGCTCCACGACACTACGACCCGTCCGTGCGATTCGAGCCCGAGCAAATGATCAATACCGTCGCTTTTCGTTTTGAGTTCGAGCAGAACATTCTTCCGAGCGGCGAAGAAGGGCACCAGGTCTGCCGAGAAACCCAGAAGTGTATCCAGAGCCAAGCTGTCGGACAGTTCACCGGTTCCAATCCGAAATTGTCTCCACGGCTGACGATCGACCACCTGGGCGACTTCGTCCAGCAGGTCGTCACTATTGGTGAAGACTTTGAGGGTGGGGTTATTGGCGAGGTATTCCTGTAAAAAACAATAGCTGCAATCCATCGGACAGTTGGAGATCAGGCTGACGACCAGATAGTTGCAGCACACCAGCCCAGGGGTGCCGGCCGGACAATGTTCGAGAAATCGGGCGCGCTGGCGGGTAAAGAACAGCCGACGCTTGCCGGTACCGAACGGGTCGCTGTCCGCAGGGCGCGTTTCCTTTTGCTCCCAGTCTTTCTCAACAATGCGGACCGGCAGCTCAGGGAGCTTGGTGAGAGCCCGCTGAACGACCGGCGCGTTTTCCTCGCCGCGTTCGATAAGAATTTCAGTCGGTCGGTACATTGCCGCTCATTATGCCGCAGGCGTCACACCTCATCCAGAGCCTCGAACACGCGCTGAAAGCGTCCGTCGTCGAGCCGCCGCTGAAGCTGGGAAAGGATGTCCCGGAGTTCGTGAACATTACGGACCGTTAGGGTGACTGTGACCTCATCGCCCTCAAAGTCTGGGGGGAAAGCGACCTGGCTTGTCCTGCCCAAGTCGAGGGCTTTTACCGCCCGGCGGACATTCTCCTCCAAGCGGGTCAGGCGCGGGTAGCGTAGCTTGCGTAGCACCGCCTTGACCGCTTTGAGTTTGTCGTGACGTGAGCCCGATGTTGCCCGTGCGCTGCGGAGTTCCCGTTGTTCGAGAATGGCCGCAACGGTCTGCTCATCCCGCGCAACGATTTCTTCTAACCAATCGAGCAAGTCTTTGAGATGATTCTCACCGCATTGGAGGTCTTGCAGCAGGGAGAACAGCGCAGCCTGGTCTGTCGCTGGCCACGCCCGCCAGCGTGCCAGCGTTGTGTCGCTCAAACGTTTGCGCTGGGCATAGGCCGCTATCTGCCACGCCGGCTCATCTCGTGTCGCCATACGCCTCCTCTTGCACGCACGGATAGTGCGCCATCAGGGCCAGGTAGGGTTCCGCTGCTTTGCCACGTTTGCGCGCTCCGTTGGCCAGGATTCTACACTTCTTGTGGAGCATGGACAGTGTGGCCTGACGTTGCTGGGGAGAGAGTCGGCCCGAGTCGAGCAGTTTACGGAGCGCGACAAGTCGAAACCGATCCATTCCCCAGAACCGGCGGGACAATTGGTCGGCGTGACCGCCCCGTTTCAGGACTAAAGGCCGATCAATCAGGGAGACCGGCTCGTGTACGCTGATGCGCAGCCACAGGTCATAATCTTCACACGCAGGGAGCTGCTCATCAAAACCGCCCACCCGTTCAAACAATTCCCGGCGTAGCATAACGGCCGAGGGACTGACCAGACAGTCTGCGAGGCTCTGAACGAAAATATCGCCGTACGGTTTTCGATGTTTCTTGCGCGGATTAACCCGCACCCCATGCCGAATCCAGGTTTCCTGGGTCTGACAAATCTGCGCGGTCGGCTGCGACTCAAAAAAGGTGATCTGGTGGGCCAATTTTTCGGGCTGCCAGATGTCGTCGGAATCGAGAAAGGCGAGGAGTTCGCCCTGACTGGCGGCCACCCCCCGATTGCGGGCGGCGGAGACGCCTCGATGGGGCTGAAAGAGGTAGTGTATGGGACGGGTTTGTGCACGAGTATATTCTCCGACGATCTGTCGGGTTGCGTCCCGAGCCGCGTCTGTTGAGCCGTCGTCCACGACAATCGTTTCACTGTCCTGATACGTCTGAGCCAGCACGGAGGCCAGCGCCTCACGCAGAAAGGCAGGGCGATTATAGGTCGGTATGATAGTCGAAACGCTAGGCATCTGAGATCCTCTTCGTTTCGAGTGCAGCGGTCAGCGCGAGCATCGCCTGCCACAGCGTGTCCGTACCCTGGCCGTCCCGAGCGGAAAAAAGGAGCAGCGGCTCATCACCAATTTGTCGCCTCAGGATTTGGCGCTGCTTTTCCCGTTGGTTGCGCTTGAGCTTGTCACATTTGGTGGCCACAAAGAGAAAAGGGCGGTCATGATAGGTGAGGAAGTTAGCCAGGGCCGCCTCCTCTGCTTCGGGACCACGCCGGATATCGAGGATAATGACCACTCCACACAGGTTTGGTGCGTGTACCAGATAGTCTTCAATCAGTCGCTGCCAGGCCGTCCGCTCAGACTTGGCAACTTTGGCATAGCCGTAGCCAGGCAGGTCCACAAAGGTCAGGGCCTGGTTGATGGTAAAAAAATTGAGCTGTCGCGTGCGGCCCGGAGTCTGACTCGTCCGGGCAATTTTCCGGTTCAGGAGTCGGTTGATTAACGAAGACTTACCGACGTTCGAGCGTCCGGCAAAGGCGATCTCCGGCTGAGAGAGTCTGGGATATCGCCCCGGCTGCATCGCGGCGCCGGCAAACTCGACACTGGAAATTTTCACGGTCTTGACTCACACTCATCCGTGGACCGAACAGGGGCGCTCCGCAGGATGAGAAAGGAGCGTAGCCCACAGAGCCGATTTACGCCACCTTGACTTCCGCTCGCTTGGATTGTTTGTTTGGGGAGGTATGAAAAACGAACTCCTGGGAATGCTGGTGACCGCCTTGTCTATATTATCCGCAGCCGTTGTGTCCGGCCTGCGGCTCAAGCCATATATTGACGCCGGCGAAACGTATACTCCCGCCTCGTTTATGCTGTATCCGGCTCTGGCGGCTGCGTTGGTTGCCGTCCCCGTCATTTTCTTGCTGCGTGCGGTCCAAGGAACAAAAGAGATTGAAATCGGTCCGCTGAAATTTACCGAGCGCACGCCGTTTATGGCCTTATGGTGCATCTTGTATATTGTAATTGCCGTCACCTTCTTCCCCTACGACGGTCCTGAGGAGTCGGACCTCTTGCCTGAGCCCTCGTACCAGGAGGAGACCGAGTCCCCCCTCAATCAGCCGGTCCGCCTGCCCTTTGCCGTTGACCCGCTCCAGGAGAGAAGCGTGGAGCAGAGACCGACGGTGCCGGTTGTCAATAGTCTGACCAGGACGCAGTTGTGACCGATTTCCAGCCTCAGCTCGATCCGTTTCAGATGCTCCTGGGTTTTCGCCTCGACAGGGTGGCGCCGGAATTCTGCCGCCTCAGTCTGCCCTTCAGGTCTGAGTTGCGAACCGCCGGCGATGTTGTGCATGGTGGGGTCATTGCGACCCTGATTGATAGCGCCGGGGTTATGGCGGCCTGGTCGCAGGCCGACCCGAGCGCCACCCGCGGGGCAACGGCCGATCTCTCGGTCAGCTATTTATCCGCGGCGCACGCCGTTGATCTCATTGCCGAAGCCCGTGTCCTGCGGCGTGGACGGAGTCTTGTCTTTATTGAGGTCGATGTCACAACCTCGACCGGAGAGCGGATTGCCAAGGGGCTGGTCACGTATAAATTGGGATATGGTGTATGACGCAACCATCGTTCGATCACTCCGTCCCGTCGAATTTGCCGTCATCGGTTGTGTCTCCCCGGACCGTTCCGCCCAGAACCATCCCGCTCATCCATATCGTCCTGTTTGGGACAACCCTCTTGACTACAACGCTGGCCGGCACCTTTCAGGCAGGTGGGGACCCCCTCAGCGACCCGTCCGCGCTGGTGTTAGGGTTGCCGTTTGCTCTCACCTTACTGCTCATCCTCCTCAGCCACGAGATGGGGCATTATATCCTGGCGCGTATCCATGGGGTCTGGGCCAGCCTGCCGTATTTCATTCCCGGCCCGCCGTTCTTTGTCGGGACTTTTGGCGCGTTCATTCGGATGAAATCGGCGCCGGCCAATCGATCCGCGCTGTTTGATATTGGCGCGGCCGGCCCCTGGGCCGGGGTCTGCTTCGCCATTCCCGCGGTGATCGTTGGCCTGACACTCTCCGAGGTGCGGCCGCTCGACCCCCTTTCGGGCGGCATCATTCTGGGCGACTCCGTCCTGTTCTCCGCTCTGATCACGCTTGTTCTTGGCGTCACCCCCGATGAGGTCAGAGTCATCCTTCATCCCATTGCGCTGGCCGGCTGGTTCGGCCTGTTTGTGACCTTTCTCAACCTACTGCCGGTTGGCCAGCTCGATGGCGGCCATGTAGTGTACTCGCTCTTTGGACCGCTGCACCGCTGGATAGCACGTGCCTTTCTGCTGGTTATTCTGGTGCTGGGCTTTCAGGGCTGGCAAGGCTGGTTTGTGTGGGTTGTCCTGTTAGCCGTCTTGGGCATTGACCACCCGCCGACCGCCGACCAGGTGTTGCCCCTGGATCGCAAGCGGACCATCTGCGGCTGGTGTACCGTCGGACTTTTTGTCTTGACTTTCACCCCCGTTCCCATCACCATACCGGCGGATTTCCCACTCCGGGAGGAGGTGACCCCCGTGGCCTACCAGCTCGAACACCGGCCTCCGTCGTCAGCCTTACCCCCCTGGACGTTGGTGTACCAGCCATGACCGAGCGCCTTTCCTGGGATCAATATTTCATGACCATCACGCGCCAGGTGGCCGAGCGTTCGACCTGTGAACGCGCCAAAGTTGGCGCGGTTATTGTCCGCGAGCGGAATATCCTGACCACGGGCTATAACGGTGCGCCGGCCGGACAGCCGCACTGTACCGAGGTTGGCTGCCTGATTTATGAATCAAAGACGCCGACCGGGGAGACCGAACAGAACTGCTACCGGACCATCCATGCAGAGATCAATGCCATTGCCCAAGCCGCAAAGAACGGCACCAATATCAGTGGGGCAGATATCTATGTCACCCACACTCCATGTATCCATTGTCTCAAAGTGCTGGTGAATACCGGTATCCGCCGCATCTTTTACGAGAAGGCGTATAAGCTCCACACCGTACAGGAGTTGCTGGCTTCTTCTCAGGTCGAATTGCAGCAGGTTGAACCGTAGACCGGCGAGACGGACGTGTACGCCCGGCTCCGGCAGAGACGCCGGGCCAGCGTCTCTATTCTTGCGTTTCGTCCGATTGGGCTGCGGGTTGAGCGGACAATCCGTCATAAGCGCCAAATTGATAGGCGGCCGCTAACAAGAGGACAGACAGAACAAGTACCGTAATCAAAATATCAAGGGCGCTGAGCCCGACGTGGCTCTTCTTCATTTTTTCCTCCATGCGCACGTCTGGCGATAGACGGGAGTGTCGCCATCCGGACGACGCTTCCAGCGCTTGTGTATCCACAGCCAGTGGTCTGGGTAGCGCTCGACCATGTCCTGAAATATGGCGGTGAATTTTGCGGTCGTGGCGCGAATGTCTTCTTCCTGGTTACCAGTCCGCACTGGCTCGATCAACGGTAAGAGCACGATCTTATGCTGGCATGAGCCGTTTTCCCGCACCAGAAAGGCCGGCACAACCGGGACACCGGTTGTCAGCGCCAAGCCGGCAAGGCCGGCAGAGGTTGAGGCCAGGCGTGAAAAAAACGGCACGAATACGCCCATCCGCCCGGAGGCGTTTTGATCAACCGCGGCAACAACCGCGCTCTTTTTCTTAATCGCCCGAAAGACCTCAATCCCGGCGGTCGTTTTCTTGATCACTTTGGTCCCGCCCCGTTCGCGCTCGGTCGTCAACACTTTTTCAATAAAGACATTACGTAAACGGCGATGGATGATGTGTATGGGGAGCCCGTAACATGCCGCCGCATGGGCGAAGAGTTCCCAGTTGCCAAAATGTCCGGTGAGAATCAGGGCACCGGTCGCGCGCAGGTTGTCAACAAGCTGACGCCATTCGGCCTCGTTCTCAAACTGCACCCGCTCGTGGATATTCTCTGGCGTGAGAGAACGCAGATGGCAGAACTCAGCCAGCAAGCGGCCAAGATTGCGGAAACTTTCCCGCAGAATACGGTGTCGTTCGGCTCTGTCTTTGGCCGGAAAGGCCAGGGCCAGATTCGTGAGCCCCACCCGACGATGCGGCCGGTCTATCCAATAGAGGAGGGTGCCTATACCTTCTCCGACCCGGAACGCGAGACGAAAGGGCAAGACGCGAAAAAAGGCGAAGGCGGCCAGGAACAAGACATATTCGATCCGGGCGAACAGGTGTCTTTTTTCACGCGCCGGACGAATACGTTTTTTACGACGGGGCCGGCTACCCCCCTTTTCTTCCCCCCTCTTAGGGGGGATTGAGGGAGGTTCAGCGGGGGCCGGCTCAGCGCTCTCGTGGACCGCGCCTCTGATCCCTTCTGGCATGACTCCGAGAGAGACTGGACTGATGACTACGCGGCTGGGGCATCAGAAAACGAAAAGCCAAACACTTCCCGTTCCTTGGCCACCAAGTCGGCAACGACCTGTCGATCAATATCCCGGTAGCGTTGCAGGGTTTCCCGCATCTTTCCTTCCCCACCGTTTGCTCTCGCCATCTCTTTCAGCTCGTTTTTGATCCAGCCGATATGCCATTTTTCATCTTTGGTGACTTCGTGCAGGATAGCAAGCGTCTCGGGCTCGACATCTGTCCGTTTGGCATGTTCGAGATACCGGCGCTGAGCACGCTCTTCGACCACGACCGTGAGCGCGAAGAGATCAATCAACGAGCGAGGAATGCCAACCGCTCTGCCAATGCGGGTCTGGTAGCCATCATCCACCTGGACCGGTTCATATCCCAGGTCGGTAATGCGTTTCGTCCACAACCAGGCGTGGCGGGTTTCGTCGGCCAGATGCCGAGACAATTTGACTTGGGCCTCAATGTTTTCGACGCGCATGGTTAATTTTAAGAGCAGCGTCGCACCCCGTAGCTCGGCGTCACGGTAATAGCTGTATAAATGGATCATCCGCGAATCTACAGACATAGCGTGTTCACTTTCCACTCGAAAAGCCCTGTACTCTTCTCGCTGAGAAGAGACGTATACCCCCAAAGGCTTCTCCCGGTATAGAGTAATGGTCACAGAAAAGCAAGAACCTTAATAGTGCGCTAAACATCGACAAATACTTAATTTTTTTATACCGTAGCGATGATGGATGCGGTCCCCCCGTCTACACTGGTTCTCTTTTCTTCGACTTGGCTCAGAACAGGCTTGTGGCCGGACGTTGTGCTCTGGAGCGGAGTGCTGGGTCTCTTGTTGTACGGCCTGAGCGGATGTTGGGGCGGCGAAGACACTCGACTCGTAGCCCGGCCAACCGGGCCATATCAGTTGACGCTGGACCTTGGATCAACGTTCCCGCAGGCTGGTCAGGATACAACCCTGACCTTTCACCTGACCCATACCAGGACACAACAACCGGTCGTTGATTTGCAAATATTGCACGAACGAGCCCTTCACACTTTTATTGTGAACCGTGATTTATCCACCTTTTCCCATACCCACCATGAGGACTATATTCCGCTCACGGACCAGGATCTTCAGCGTGCCCGGTTTCATTTTCCCTATACGTTTCCCAAGGCAGGAGAGTATCTCATTGTCAATGAGTTTACCCACAAGGACAGAAGCTGGACCAAACATTTTACTGTCACCGTCACCGGGGAGTCCGGCCCGCCTCCCGAACCTGATTTCCGTCAGGAAAAACAGTTCGGTTCGTATCGTGTTGCCTTACGCACGTCGCCCTCTCCGCCCATTGCCGGTCATGAGGTCGAAATTGTGTGTCACCTTACCTCCGCAGAAGGGGTCCCGGTCAGGAATTTGGGTCTCTATCTCGGCACCGAAGTCCATATGGCAAGCTGGCGCCTGGACGGCGAGCATTTCGGCCATCAGCACACTTACACCTCGGAGATGGCCCGTTTTATGGAAGGCAGGCGTGGTCACAATATGTCGTCAGACCAGATGGCCCGACGCATGGTTCAACTCATGAGTCGCCCGGCAAAGCAGGAGTATTTTGGCCCGGACGTGCCGCTGCATCACGTCTTCCCCACCGCCGGCGTGTATAAAGTCTTCCTGGAGCTGGCACCTAATGGCGAGTATCTACCGGTTGATTTTCTGGTCACAGTCGCCGAGTACACGGACGACGCAGATACAACGATTCATTCTATCCTGCAAGAATCGGCACGACCCACTACACCCGATCGGTAGGTCCCGTCATGAAATCCTACTCCCTTCAAAACGGTCTGATCATCTGCCTTCTTTTCATTTCGTCCCCGGCAGTGGCCGGCCACGGTTTCGTCACGACCTTCGGGGATATCGAATGGTTGCCGGAGCCCGGCCGTACGCCGGACATGGTGGGGTATCAGCTCGATTCCTGGTCCGAAGTGGGACAACTCTGGCTGGCCACGACCGCCCGACAGGTCGTCGCTCTCTCGCTCGGCTTTGCCCGGGAAAAACTGGCTGAAGCCGAAGTCATGCTGACCGCCCAGGATACGGCCGCCGCCCGGGTCGCATTGGAGCACTACTGGTATTATATCGACTGGGCCGAGCGGGCGCTTCCACCGGCCGAAGATGGACAGAATGAGAAGACCATCGCTCTGATCGAAACGCTGACCACCCACCTGCTTGAGCATCAGTACATCCTGACCATCATCCATACCGACCTGTCTGTTGAGTCGCGCGGCATCCTGCGGGAGGTCTTCACAACCGCGCAACAGCGCTATCCACGCATAGCCGACCGTCTCCCCCGCAAAAAACGCGGAGCCTTCTTTTTCAAAGAAGAAGAAGTGCGCTGGTCGGTTGAAATGGTACTGCGGGAGGAGGATGGGGAAGGCTAGGAGAGGAGACGTTAAGAAACTATCAGTTAGTGTGTCGCCTCTCCGCCCGAAGGTTGGCCGGACGTTAAGCGTTTGTGGGCAAAGCGTGCCAGGCTCACCAGAGTAGCCCGAAAGTCCGGATCATCCAGCGCGCTGAGCACCGTCTCAATATAGCCCAGCAAGCGACGGTCGGTGTGACTCAGCGTCGATTCCCGAACGTCACCGGAAGAGAGTGCTACGTTCCCCTCGCGCTGCTCCAAAGGTGTGTCAGTTTCGGACCGTCCGGTCGTTTCGCGTGGCGGCCCAACGTAGAACTCCAGACCGAGTACTCGACATAGCGCCTGAATAGTCGATACACGCAGATCCAGGCCGCGCTTGAGGCTCCGAATGGCGCTTTCGTGGCCCACCGCCTCAATCGACACTTCTCTCCCCGAGCGTCCGCTTTGGGCCAAAGCCTCAAGGAGAACATCCGCATAGGTCATATATTCCCTATAGCAATTTTTATGCTTGACATTAAGGGAAATTATGCCCTATAAGCAGGGCATGAGTTCCCTGGAACCGGACTCTTTAGACAGCTCCCTCGTCACCCTGGCCAATCTCTATTCTGCAAAAATGGGGGTGAGCTTGTGGCGGGTGGGCCATTTGGCAGCGAACCGGGGCGCGTTCTTTGTTGACCTCAAAGAGAAGCACCGACACTGCCGGACTGACACCTATCTGCGTGTGCTACGCTGGTTCTTCGAGCACTGGCCCGAAGACCTCGCCTGGCCTTCGGATATTCCCCGTCCAGAGCCCCCCCATACCTTGTAACTTGGTGACTTTACGCCGCTTCCGGGAAAATAAAGACACGCGCAGCACAGTAAGGCAGAAAGTGGTAGGTATCAGATTCAACCGGCTGCTTCCGATGCTGGGCATTCGCCGCAGGCCACGCCACTATGCGTACTCCCTGGAGAATGTGGACCTTGGAGGAGGTGACTCCGTACAATGTGCCCGTTGGCTCCATCCGAAAGTCAAACCGTCAAGCGCGTTGCTCACACCGGCTATTGTCAACGGGTATCGGACGCTCGTGAAACCCGGCGATTTTTGTCTCGATATCGGAGCGCATGCGGGAGTCAGTACGACCCTTCCCTTGGCCCTGGCAGCCGGTGAGACGGGCTGCGTACTCGCCTTGGAACCGAATCCGTATGTATATCATGTGCTCGAAAAGAACGCGCGCACGAACCGTCCACGTCTCGCTATTCAGACGATCATGGCCGCCGCCAGCGACCACGACGGATTTTTGACCTGTGAGTATTCTGATGCCGGCTTCTGCAACGGTGGCCGCCACGAGAATATCCCGATGCGCCGTCACGGAAACGCCTATAAGATGCAGGTCTTCTGCCTGGACCTTGAACGCGAGTTGGTGGACAATTTTGGGGAGTACCTTCCCCGCTTGACGTTCATCAAGGTAGATACGGAAGGCTATGATTTGCAGGTCTTACGTGGGCTGACAAATATCATAGAAGACAGGCGGCCGGTCGTGAAAGCAGAGGTCTACAAGCGGACGGGGCGGGCATATCGACGCGAGTTGCTCAATTTCTTTCTTCAGCGGGATTACACGGTTTTTCGGCTGAATCAGGAACCGGTCGATTGTGGTCCGCGTCTTACTCAAGACCTGCTGGAAGAATGTCAACATTACGATGTGATCTGCAAGCCGAACCCGAAGTAGACCTTGAGTGTCTTTATCCCATTGTCTCAGTGCGGGTGTCCCTTCATTTCTCGTCTCGGACCTTGTTGACATATGGGTCATGGCCGCCGGCATCGTGAGCCTGACCGTCGCCTTAGTAAAGCTGACGGCCTGTGACCAGCCTCATGGCGGCTTATGCGCTGCTCAGCCGACACCCCCGCCACTGGCGGGCGTGTCCAGCGGGAGGCAAAGCCGGCCCCGTCCCCTACGACGGCTATATTATGCTTGACGTATAACGGAGATCATAATAGTTTCGGTACGTGATCAGGTCCTTTGCCGACCAGCGCACCGCGCATGTCTTCAATGGCGTAAAAGACCGGTCATTTCCGGCGAAGCTTCTGAAAAGAGCACAGAGCAAACTGGACCGACTCAACTATGTGACTTCCATACAGGACCTTCGAGTGCCACCCGGCAATCGGCTTGAGCGTCTCAGGGGCGATCGCACCGGACAGTACAGTATGCGGGTCTCGCGTGGTTGGCGGATATGCTTCATATGGCAGGCAGGGGACGCCTTTGAGGTGGAATTGAACAACCATTACGACTGAGACAGGAGCGAAACAATGCTCAAGACACCGACCCATCGGATTGCAACCCACCCCGGGACGTTGCTCATTGAGCAAATTGAGGACATGGGTTTGAGCGTCAGCCGCGTGGCGCGCGAGACGGGCCTGCCGGTAACGCGCCTGCACGAGATTGTCCACGAACGGCGAGGGGTGACGGCTGAGACCGCGATTGCGTTGGGCCAGTATTTCGGCCAAACCCCGGAATTTTGGCTGAACGCCCAGAAGGTCTACGAACTGTCAAAGGTGCAGGCCGAGAGCGGCGACGCAATCCGCGCGCGGGTTCGTCCTCACACCGTGCATCAGTCCCCCGCATGACAGGAAAGCGGAGAAACTAATGGCTGAATACTACAAGGCAAAGAAGCGAGTTGAGGTCTCCGGCGGTGAATCCGTTCGGATCATTCGTGAACTCCAGAGCCTCAGCCAGAATGCACTTGCCTCGGCAACCGGCATTCCGCAATCAACGATTTCGGCCATAGAAAGGGAGAGAGTGAAGCTTGGAGTAGAGCGGGCGAAAATACTGGCCCGTGCCTTGCGGGTCCATCCCGCGGTGCTGGTGTTTCCCGGCTGGGAAGTTGAGCGAGAGTCTCGGATATTGCTCGCCTCTATCCCACGAGCGGGTGTTGACCTGCCCCGTCGTAAAGATATGAGCCGTGAGGCTCACCTCTGAACGTTCTTATCGATTTCAAGAAAAAGCCCGTATGCAAAAAAAAGACAAAGCGCCGCTTCCCTCCGCCTCGGAAGAACTCGACGACAGCCCCTTCCCCGATCCTATTGTCATGCCCATTGAGGACGTGATTGATCTCCATCCCTTTGCGCCCAAGGAAATCCGCAGTGTCGTCGAGGAATATTTACGCGAGTGCTGCAGCGCAGGGTTTACTCAGGTGCGTCTCATCCACGGCAAAGGCAAGGGAGTCCAGCGCGAGAGTATTCGTGCACTGCTCGCTCGCCTGCCCTATGTGACAGACTTTGCCGATGCGCCAATGGGGGCGGGTGGGTGGGGCGCGACCATTGTTCGTCTCGACCCGTCGCCGGCAGACCCGCCGGAAAGTCGTGAATCGTAAAGCAGGTGCTCCGCTCAGGACAGGCTCTCCCGCCAGGGGAGAGGGAATGCGTCTCGTAGGGGCAACCCCCTGTGGTTGCCCGCCCTGCTGAGACCCTACGGAAAAACGGTCTCTTGCGCGGCTCTCCTGCAAAGGGATACATAATGACGGCAGAAGGAGGGGGGTCATGGCAACGGTTGATACCTTTTTGGCTGATTTGCGCGGCTATATCCAACACCAAGATGAAAAGCCCCTGCTTGGCCCCAGCTTTTATCAGGGCCTGCTGGCCGGAGAGCTGTCTCGCCCGCAACTGAAAAAATGGGCGCTCAACCTCTTTTATGTCACCGGCCAGCATATCCGGGCCTTTGGTGGGATTTTTATGAATACCGGCCTCGGGCCGCTCGACCAAAAAATCCGTCGTCATATTGTTGAAAATCTGATTGACGAAGAAACGATTATGGGTCGCGGGGAAGACGCCCACTGGATGCTGTCCATGCGGTTGGCTCAAACGCTCGGCGCTACCGAGGAGGAAGTGCGGCAACCGGTCGTGGCCCAAGAGTCGGTCGCCTATGTTGACTGGGTGATTGAGCTTGGCCGCAAGGAGTACGGCCTGGTCACCCTGGCGGCCATGTCGATTGGCGGCGAGATGCGCAGCGATGACTCCATGAAGGGCCTCGTGCGCGCCCTCAAAGAAAAATACGGCCTGACCAGGCACGACCTTGAATTCTTTTATGCGCATGCCGGTGAGGCCGAAGCTCATGGCGAGCCCGTTTTTGACATGGTGCGTGAATATGCCACCACGGCCGAACGGCAGCAGAAGGTTCGAGACAGCGTCACAGAGTGGTGTGAGAAATTCCAGGCGGCCCAGGAGGGCGGGTATCGGGTTGCGATGGGCCTGGATACCGGCGTCCGGGTTGACCTGAGTTGATTGGGAAAAATTGGTCAAGAGGAGGAATCGTTCATGTACGACCTGATTATTGAAAACGCCCGTATCTGCGACGGCACGGGCACCCCAAGCTTCTACGGCAATGTGGCGGTCAAAGACGGCCTGATTGCCGCGGTGGGCAAGGGCAATGGCGAGGCGGCCCAAAAGAAAATCAATGCCGACGGCTTGGTGCTGGCCCCAGGGTTTATTGATCCGCATACCCACTACGATGCCCAAGTCGCCTGGGACCCCCTGGTGACCTGCTCCTCCTGGCACGGCATTACCACGGTGGTGATGGGCAACTGCGGGGTGGGCGTTGCGCCGGTTCGACCCAAAGCCCGTGATATTGTCATGTGGGACCTGGTGAATGTCGAAGCGATTCCGTTCGAGGTCATGGAGCGGGGCATTGACTGGCAGTGGGAAACCCACGCCGAATATCTCGATGTCCTGCAAAAGCGCGGCATGGGTATCAACGTGGCCTCATTAGCCGCTCTCACGCCCCTGCGGCACTATGTGATGGGCGAAGAGTCTTTTGAGCGGGAAGCCACCCCGGACGAAATCGGTGAGATGCGACGGCTGTTTCGCACCGCTATGCGCGCCGGCGCGTTTGGCCTGACCAGCACCATTCTCAACAACCATATTGGCTTTGAAGGCCGCCCGCTCGCCTGTCGCAATGCCAGCCGAGCCGAGTGGAGCGCGCTGTGCCAGGTCATGAAAGAAGAGGGCCGCGGCACAATCGAGATTGCCCTGACCGGGACCAATGTCGGACAGGTCTCGGACGACGAATACGATCTGCTCAAATTCCTGGTTGATGAAAGCCAGCGTCCGGTCACCTTCCTGGCCCTGTTCAATAAGCCGGGCAAGCCGGAGTCCTATCTGAATGCCGTGGAGAAGGTCCAACCCATCCTCGGCTGGGACAAAGCCGTGCCGCAGATCACCTGCCGCCCGTTACGGGTCCAGTTCAACATGCGCAACCCGTTTATCTTTGCCATTTTTTCGGCCTGGCACCACGTCTTCAATAAGAGTGTTGAAGAACAGATGCAGATTTACGCCGACCCAGGTTTTCGCAACGCCTTTCGCGAAGAGATGGATACGCGTCGGATCTTCCGTGGCCAGTGGGGTCGGATGACCGTGATTGATGCCCACAGTGATGAGGTCAAACCGCATGTCGCCAGCAAGAAGACGGTGGCCGAGATTGCTCGTGACCAGGGCAAGGACGTGGTTGACGCTTTTCTCGACCTGGCGGTGGCCGACCGGCTGGAATTGCTGTTCGACCTCCAGGCGTTCAATTTTGAACCCGAAGGGGTGAAGAACCTGGTCAGTGATCCCCGCTTTCTGGTCGGTCTGTCAGACGGTGGGGCGCACGTGGATATGCTGTGCGATGCGGGTTACGCGACCTATCTGCTCGGGCGCTGGGTGCGGGACAACCAGGTGTTGACCCTTGAGGAAGGCGTCCGACGGCTGACTTCAGTCCCGGCCGACCTGTTCGGTATTCCCAACCGGGGGCGCATTGCCCCGGGCCTGGTGGCCGACCTGACGCTGTTTGATCCCGATACGGTTGATGCAAAAGACCCAGAATATGTCTGGGACCTGCCCGGCGGCGGAAAACGCTTTGTCGCCAAATCCAAAGGGATCAAGACGACAGTCGTCTCCGGCCAAGTCCTGTATCAGGATGACGAGTACCAGGGGGGCTTACCCGGCCAGGTGTTGCGCAGTACGGACCGCTAAAAACCTGCTCACTAAAAACAGGGGGGCGGTGTCCAGACCGCCCCGCTTTCTCTCCTCCCTCTATCGCTTTTCCTATCCGTCCACCATCACGTTTTCTTCCGTTAATAAGATAACAATCTCCGCAGAGCCGCCCGTCGCACTGTTTCTGGCCGTCTGGCCTTCAGAGGTTCCGAAGACCTTGTCCATATCCGCTTGTGTCTCAAACCAGACTTCGGCCACGCCGTCGTAGCGCTGGTCGTCGGTTGTTGCCAGGTTAATGCAGTACCGTTTCAAGCCGGGCCATTTCTTCACCTTGGGGGCGTGTTCTTCCAACCACCAGCGGCGAAAGTCTGCCATCCCCACCCCCTCAGGCCGCTTGAGAATCCCAATGACTTTATACATAGCTCCTCCTTTTCCTGACCGGTCCGAGAGCGTCCCTCCGGGTCGGTCTGCACTGCGGTATACAGCCTTGTCCCCAGCCGTTCAAGCAGTCTTTTCTTCATTCTCGATTTCCGTTAGGGATGGACAGCATATTGCAGGATATATGGGAGGATCGGTATGGAGACACGTCCGGCATCACTGCTACCCGAACAGTTCGGCCCGTTGCAGGGCGTGCGGATTGTATCGAGCGGAACCTTAGTCGCTCAGCCGTTTGCCGCGGTCCTGGCTGCGGAAATGGGGGCCGAGGTCATCCAGATCGAACGAACCGGAGAGGGCGACGCGGCCTGGCGGCATCTGGGGATGCAATTGCCGACCACAGACGGTCAGGGGCAGGTGGCAACCACCTGGATCCAGGAACGACGGAACGAGTGGTACGTCACGCTGGACTTCAGCAAGCCCGAGGGCAAGGAACTGTTTCTCAAGCTGGTCAGGTCGTGCGATATCTGGATGGAGAGTTCAAAGCCCGGCTCCTATACCAAATGGGGACTGACCGACGAGGCTGTGCTCCAGGCCAACCCCAAACTCGTTATTGCCCATGTCTCCGGCTACGGTCAGACCGGTCATCAGGACTATCTGGGTCGGGCCTCGTACGACATGATCGGCCAGGCTTTTGGGGGACTGATGTACCAGACCGGCTTTCCCGACCCCGACCCGCCGGTGCGGGCCAATCCCTGGACGGCCGACTACATTACCGCCCTGTTTTGCCTGTGGTCGTCCCTGGCCGGCTATATTTCCGCGCAACGGACCGGCACGGGGCAGGTCGTGGATATCTCACAGTTCGAGGCCATTCACCGTCTGCTCTCGGGGACAATGGTCGAGTATTTCAGCAATGGCTTTGTCCGCGAACGGACGGGTAATAAAGCCACCGCGTTTCAACCCTACGACGCGTTCCAGGCCAGCGATGGCTGGGTGGTGGTCGGTGCGGTCGGCTTGGCGGTCTTTTCCCGGGTGTGTCGAGTTTTGGGCCTCGACCCGGAAGAAGAGAAATGGCAGCGGGCCAGTGTCGATGTCAACGGCCTGGAAGGCATCGAGTTTGACGCCCTGCTGCGCGGCTGGATTGCCGAACGCACGGTAGCCGAAGTGGTTGAGCAGTTGAATGCCGCACAGGTCGCCTGCTGTCCGATTATGAACAGCAAGGATATGGCGGAAGATCCGCACTACGAGGCCCGCAATGTCCATGTCGAGTGGGAGGACAATCAGGTTGGCCGGGTCAAAGGGACTGGCGTCAGCCCTTCCTTTTCCGCCACACCGGGCAAGGTCTGGCGCGGGTCCGTGCCCGTTGGTCATGATAACGAGCAGATTTATACCCATTTTGCCGGGCTCAGCCGCGAGGAAGTCGCCCGGCTCAAAGAAAAAGGCGTGATTTAAGCGCACGGGGCGGGGCGCACCTCGCCCCGTCTTCACGCCGCTTATACACTGCTCATTCGCCAATGGCTCTCCTTGAAATCCGTGATCTGCGGAAACGTTATGGTACGGTTGAAGCCCTCCAGGGTCTCTCGTTAGACGTGGAGCGGGGAGAATTCTTTGGCCTGCTCGGCCCGAACGGTGCCGGGAAATCGACCACGATCAATATTCTGCTTGGCCTCATCATTGCCGACGGTGGTTCAATCCGAATTTTCGACCACGATTTTACCGCCAACCACGTTGCCATTCGTCGCCGGATGAATGTGGCCGCAGCGTTTACCAGCATGAACGGCGTGCTGACCGTGTGGGAAAATCTGATGGTCTACGGCCGGATTTATGGCGTCAAACAGCTTCCCCGAAAAATCGACGAACTGCTCGAACGCTTCGAGATTACAGACCTGGCCAAACGCCGCTTACAGCACCTCAGCTCGGGCCAACATACCCGTGTCACGTTGTGTAAAGGCTTTCTGAACGACCCGGAACTCTTGCTGCTCGATGAGTGTACGCTTGGCCTTGATCCGGACATTGCCGAAAAAACCCGGCGGGCGCTGCAAGCCGTTCAACAGGAACGAAAAACAACCATTCTTTTCACGTCACATAATATGAATGAGGTCGAAGAGTTGTGTGGGCGGATTGCCTTTTTAAGTCAAGGCGAGATTCTCCGCGTTGATACGGCTGCTCATATTAAGCGGCTCATTCCGCACCAGGTCGTAGAGGTAACCTTTCAAGCCGGGTCTGATCTCACCCCCATCCGTCAACTGAATGGCATATCTCGGATTGAGCGGAACGGAGATCACGCCTTGCGTTTTGTCCTCGATGACCCAACCCACCAGCTCGACCCCTTACTCCGACACTTGACACAAAGTGGCAACCCAATTGTCGATATCCATGTCTCACGCCCAACGCTTGAGGATGTCTTCATCAAGGTCGCCCGAGGGGAGCTCTGAGCCACGTGCGCTTTGTGAACTCTCAGGACTATGGCTTTTCGACCATGGCAATTTGGGGTTTAGTCTATAAGTTTACCTGTCTGTGCTATCGCAGTCTGGACCGTATTTTTGACATTGTGTACTGGCCGGTCATCTCCCTCCTCTTGTGGGGGTTCACCAGCATGTTTATTGCGTCAACGTCTTCGTTCTCCGGGGTCATGGAGTTCTTTCTTGGCGGGGCTGTGCTGTGGAGTTTATTTTGGCGGGCGCAAACCGACGTCGGGACGTTCATCCTCGAAGATTTCTGGAGTCGCAATGTGTATAACCTGTTTGCCTCGCCAGTCACCTCGATCGAACTCTTTGTGGCAATTGGTCTTATTGGCCTCATTCGCTGCATCCTGAGTTTTCTCTTTCTCACCTTCCTCGCCTGGGGCCTGTACGCCTTTAATATTATGGATATTGGTGGTACAGCCATCGCCGTCTTCACCAGCGTCCTGCTGCTCTTCGGCTGGGTCATCGGTATTCTCATCGCTGCTCTGATCTTTCGCTACGGACTCCGTATCCAGATCCTGGCCTGGTCGGTAGGATTTATCATCCAGCCTTTTAGTTGTGTTTTTTATCCGCTCGACAGCATGCCGGGCTGGGTTCAGGGCATTGCCATCACCCTGCCCAGCACGCATGTGTTTGAAGGACTGCGATATGCCATTGCAACCGGGGAATTGGCCTGGCAGCCGCTGCTGCTGTCCTTCGGCTTGACTGCGGTGCTGTTTATTCTCTCCATTGCCTATTTTCAGTACGCGCTCTATCAGGCCAAGAAGCTGGGTTTACTGACCCGCTTTGAGATGGCGTAGGAGTTCGGTGGATTGTTCTGTGGTCCTGCCGTCTTTTTGGCGTTCGTACGGAAAACCCGCTATGCTGGAAGCATTCGGGGAGAAAGGAATAGTCACAATATCACCTATGAAACGTCTTCCGCTTATTGCGCTCCTGGCCGCGAGTCTTTTTGTTTTCGAGGTCTTTTGTTCCCATCTGCTTTCAGCCGCTCCGCTCACGAGTACCCACGCTGAGCAGACCCAGGTCTCGCTGACGATCTATAATTCCAACCTTGGACTGGTCAAAGACGTGCGTGAGATTGAACTGGCCGAGGGGGTGACTCGTCTTCATTTTATGGATGTCGCGGCCCGGATTATGCCCACAACGGTACTTATTCGATCGCGGACCGACTCGGAAACCTTTCAGGTCTTGGAACAGAACTATGAATACGACCTGCTCAGCCCGGAGACCTTACTCGAAAAATATGTGGGCAAAGAAGTCAGGCTGCTCGACAAGAACTATTTTACCGGCAAAGATGAACTCGTGACCGCCACCCTGCTCGCTACGAACGACTCCCCAATTTATCAAGTCGGAGACGAAATCTCGATCGGGTTGCCAGGCAGAGTGATTCTCCCCCAGCTTCCGGCCAACCTGCTCGCCCAGCCGACGCTCGTGTGGCTGCTTCAGGCGCAGGCCGCCAGCACCCACACCATTGAAGCCTCCTACCTCACCAATGACATGACATGGCAGGCCGATTACGTTCTTGCCCTCAACAGCGACGACAGCCGGGCTGACTTGTCCGGCTGGGTTTCTATTGAGAATCAATCCGGCGCGACTTATCGTAACGCGACGCTCAAGCTGGTAGCTGGTGATGTCAACCGGGTTCAGCCGGAAGTTCTCCGCGAGCGGGTCATGGCGATGGCCGCTTCGGCTCGCGCTTCTTCAGAGCCGCAGTTTCAGGAAGAATCCTTTTTCGAGTACCACCTGTATACCTTGGATCGACCGACCACGGTGCAAAACAACCAGACCAAGCAGATGGCGCTTTTATCCGCCGCAGATATCCCCATTACCAAACACCTCGTTCTCCGTGGTCAGCCCCATTACGTCCGTGCCACGTTTGACACGCCTCCTCCTCAACAAAAAGTGAGCGTTTATCTCGAAATCGAAAACGCTGAGGAAAACCGCCTCGGAATCCCCTTACCCAAAGGGACCATCCGCGTGTACAAAGCCGATACGCACGGCAGCCTCCAGTTTGTCGGCGAGGACAGTATTGACCATACGCCCAAAGACGAAACCGTCAGCATGAAAATGGGCGAGGCATTTGACGTCGTCGGCGAGCGGCGTCAAACGAGCTTTACGCGCCTGTCACGTCGCTCGTCAGAGGTGAGCTGGCAAATCGTTGTCCGCAATCACAAGGACGAAGACGCGCGAGTCCGCGTCGAAGAGCCCATGTATGGTGCCTGGGAAGTCGTCGCTTCTACCCCGGAGCAGTACGAAAAGCCCGACGCGCATACCCTGCGTTTTGAGGTCACGGTGCCGAAAAACGGAGAAGTGAAAATCGGCTACCGCGTGCGGGTGAGGAGTTAGTAGTTAGTGATGAGTGGTTAGTGATGAGTGGTTAGTGGTTAGTGAGAAACCAGAAGCTCATTTATTGTCTCCCTCCACCAAGGGGACTGGACTAGGCCCATGACGCGCAGCACGCCGGCATCTCCAAGGCCCCATCGTTTTACCCGTCAAGAGTACCACCGTCTGGCAGCATCTCATCTCCTGACAGATGAGCGGGTTGAACTGCTCGACGGAGTCATCATTACCATGAGTCCACAGAACAGCCCCCATGTGGCAACCATTCACCGTCTCTTATTCACGCTTTTGCCGGTCGTGGGGGATGAGGCCTATATTCGCGTCCAAGCGCCGATTGTTTTGGACGATTGGAGCGAGCCCGAGCCGGATATTGTCATCTGTCAACCCGACCCAACCGATTACGCTCAGCACCATCCGCGGGCGGACTAGGTTATGGTCGTCATAGAAGTCGCGGACAGCCCTCTGGTCTACGATCAGGGGCAGAAGGCCCAGGCGTATGCGGCCAGCGGCATCCCGGAATATTGGGTTGTGAACCTCGCCGACCGTAGCGTTGCCATTCTGACGAGCCTCAAGAGACCGGTATCAGCATGAGCAGACAAAGGGCGAAGATGATACTGTGCTCCCTCCAGGCGGCCAGGCCCTTGCCGTATCGGCTATCCTTCCGCCGCAATAGCGGTCTCCCTATCGAGCCGGTGAAGGAGTGACGACTGATAAGCTCGTTATTCCTTCCCCTCCCAGATAGCGCTGGAAAAGCCCGGAAAATGCGTCGCCAACGGCTTGACAAAAGCACTGGCGGCTGCATCAAGTCCTATACGATGGCGGCGCTGGTGGATGGTCTGCTGCCGAAGGGCAGTGGGAGAACAACGGTGTATGGGAGAATAGGCTGGCAATTCGCTGGAACGGGACGACAGGTGCTGAAATCGGGAATCCACAATCACGCGGCCTTCCGACTTGGTTCATCGTTCCCGAAGAGTTGGCAGACCCCCTGCGCAAAGCGACCTCCGTAAGGCAAGAGCAATCAGGCGAATCGACGAATTGAAGCGGGATGGAGGGGTCGAATGGAACAACAAGCATTTATCCTTAGAATTTCACCCAGCAGGAGAGATCGTGTGACTGAGGCCCTGGACAACAATCAAATAATCATTGGGTAGGCTCAGGCTCAGGGGCTGCTAAACGAACAATTGTTCTGGGAGGAGTTCCGCAGGATCATTAGCGACACATACTACCCCCGTGAGGAAACTCTACGAAAAGCCGGCTCCGCGGCTGGACACATGTGGAGATTCATACGAGAAATGACAAAAGGAGACCTTGTAGTGGTCCCATACGGATCAAAATTCTATGTCGCGAGAGTATTGGGACCAGCAACATATGACCAAGCCAGGATAGGTGACGATACGGCCTATCGACGGAAAGTTGATTGGTTGAATGAAAAGCAAGCTATTCCGCGGTCAATAGCGCGCTCCGCGTTAATCTCGAGGATGAAAATTCAAGGAACTACTGCGTACGCATCGGATGTACTTGCGGAAATCGAAGAGTGTATTGCTACCGCAGAGTCGAAATCAAAGCCATCTTTCAATAATGATCTTCAATCGAGGCTCATTCGTGAAACTCTTAGCGAGATCAGAAACGGTCGAATGGATAGCTTTGGATTCGAAAATCTCATTCGGAACGTGCTTGTGAGTCTTGGCGCGGACGAGGCGCGCATTATCCCCCGCAACCAAGATAAGGGCGCCGATATTGTGGCAACCTTCAGAGTTGCCGGCGCTTTCAGACAAGTTGTCGCTGTTCAGGCGAAGCACTGGCAGCCAGACCCTCCAGTGAGAAGGGATGTTGTTGAACAACTAATTAGGGGGATCGCAGCGGAGTCAGCAAATCTGGGCATGATAGTGACGTCAGGTACAATCTCGGAAGATGCGATTGTAGCGGCAGAGCAGTTCTCCGAAGAAAGTGGGATTAGCATTGAACTCGTTGACGGTGAGCAGTTCGCCAAGCTTATTATTGAATACGGCATCAAGGCGAACTAACCCGACGCGAGAGTGTAAGCCTTAGTGTAAGCCTTAGCTCGGCATTAGGCCACTCGTTACACGAGTGAGAAGAGATACCTTGTACCCGAGAATCCTTGAACGCTTGAGAAATCGAATCCGTGAGCGCCAGTATGTTGTCACGCTGCATGCCCTGGATGAGATGGATGAAGACGCATTGTCCGTATTTGACGTAGAGAGGGCGATACTCACGGGAGAAGTCATAGAACGGCAACGTGATCGAACGACACGGGAATGGAAGTATGTGGTCCGAGGGAGTGCCGTTGATGGGCAACAGATAGTGGTCGTCAGTAAGCTAGGATATATAGACAGACTCGTGATAATAACAGTGTGGGTTGATGATGATGAGCAAACTGAAATGTGACACGTGCGGAGAGCAAGCCGCCCGCATCCGCCACGTCTCCCGGAGCTATGGTTCTGGCAAGGACCTGCTCGTGATTGAAGGGATTCCCCTGATCTCGTGCTCAAGTTGTGGGGAAAGCTACTTTACTGCTGAGACGCTTCACGAGGTCGAACGCATAAAGCTGCATCGGCAAGGGTTCGCAGAGATCAGGCCGGTGTCCGTGGCAAGATTCCATCAGGCGGCCTGATACAGTAGATTTCAGGCCGTTGCCGGTAACTCCCAATAGCATCCGCTGCACGGTCTGGACATTGGGAAGCAAGCCCTGTCGCTCAAAGGAAATTCTTTCAATCACTTGGGCCGCGTGTCGTGAGCAGCGGCGTTGTTGACCTTCGCCCCTGTTTCAGACTATGAAGACGGGGCTTTCCGCGTGAACACCAAAGGAGGAAATGTCTATGGCGGATACCAGCCTGAGTACAGACAAGCTGCTCGATATGTATCGCACGATGCAAAGGATCCGGCAGTTTGAGTCCCGTGTGCGTGATATTTTTCAAGAGGGTCAAATACCTGGCTTTGTGCACGTCTCGATTGGCGAAGAAGCCTCGGCCACCGGAGTCGCCGCCGCCCTGACCGAGCAGGACTATATTACCAGTACCCACCGTGGCCACGGCCACCTCATCGCCAAGGGCGGCGAGGTCAAACCCATGATGGCAGAGTTGTTTGGAAAAAAGACCGGCTACTGCAAGGGCAAGGGTGGCTCCATGCATATCGCCAATTTCGAGCTGGGTATCCTGGGTGCGAATGGCATTGTGGGTGCCGGTTTACCGATTGCGACCGGTGCGGGTCTGGCGGCAAAGGTGCGCGGCAGCGGTGAGGTCGCCGCCTGCTTCTTCGGTGATGGCGCCTCGAACGAGGGCACGTTTCACGAGTCGCTCAATATCGCCTCGTCCTGGAAGCTGCCCGTGATCTACGTGTGTGAAAACAATTTGTAC
This sequence comes from Candidatus Binatia bacterium, assembly GCA_022824615.1. Taxonomy (GTDB): domain Bacteria; phylum Desulfobacterota; class Binatia; order Bin18; family Bin18; genus Bin18. Next base: position 31,716 of record JAJDZM010000112.1, read on the forward strand.
GGAGAGTTCACCGCCGGTAAGGACGTCACCTCGGTCAAGGATATTGCCGACCGGGCGCGCGGCCACGATATGCCCGGTGTTGTGGTCAACGGCAATGACGTTGTCGAGGTCTACGAAGCCACCAGCGAGGCGGTCGAACGCGCGCGCAAGGGCGAAGGTCCGACCTTGATTGAATGTAAAACCTATCGCTGGGAAGGCCACGTGGTGGGCGAGGAGGCCTTTCTCGGCAAGCGCAGCTATCGTCCGGCAGACGAAATAGAAGCCTGGAAGAAGCGCTGTCCGCTCATTACCTTTGAACAACGTTTCGTGCCGGACACCTTCAGCCCGGAAGAAATCGGTGTCGTTCAGGCCGAGGTGAAGCAGGCCATTGATGACGCCGTTCAGTTTGCTCAAGACAGTCCGTATCCGCAGCCTGAGGAAGCCCTGGACGATATGTTCTCAAAAGAGTAAACGTGTCCTCCAATATACAGGCGGATGCTGGACACGTTTACTCTTTGCAGCCTAGGGGGAAATCATGCCTGAAATGAATTTTATTCAAGCGATTAATACGGCGCTCGCCGAGGAACTCCGACATGACCCGGCTACCTTCATGATGGGCCTGGACATCTGGGTGGGTGCCTTTGGCGCGACCAGCGGTTTGACTGATGAGTTCGGTGCCGAGCGGATTCTGAACGCTCCCATTTCAGAAGCCGGTTATGCTGGTGCCGGGGTGGGTGCGGCCATGGCCGGGATGCGGCCGATTGTTGAAATCGAGTTTGCCAGCTTTTTCTACTGCTGCTGGGACCAGGTCTGTAATCAGGCAGCCAAGCTGCGCTATATGTCGGGCGGCCAGGCCGATATGCCCATTACCTTCCGGGCCGTGTGCGGTGCGGTTGGTTCGGCTGCCGCCCAGCATTCCGAGACGGTTTACTCCCAGTTTATGAGTGTGCCGGGGCTCAAAATTGTGGTTCCCTCGGGTGCCTACGATATGAAGGGCCTGCTCAAAAGCGCCATTCGGGACAATAATCCCGTCCTGGTCTTTGAGCACCTCAAGCTGGGTCGAAGCAAAGAAGAAGTCCCGGACGACGAGTATCTTGTGCCCATCGGGCAAGCCGCGGTGAAGCGTGAAGGCTCAGACGTTACCATTATTGCGATCGGCTATATGGTTTCCCAGGCGCTTAAGGCCGCAAAATCTTTAGCAGAAGATGGGATTTCCGCCGAAGTCATAGACCCACGTAGCCTGATCCCGCTGGATGAAGAGACCATTCTCTCCTCTGTGGCCAAGACGCATAACGTCCTGGTGGTTGATGAGGGCCATCTGCGCTGTGGCGCGGCCGCCGAAATCTCTGCCGTTATTGCGGATAAGGGCTTTGACTCCCTGGACGCTCCGGTCAAACGCCTGGCTGCCCCGGATGTCCCGATCCCGTTCAGCCCCCCTATGGAAAAATTCGTTCTTCCCAACGACAAGAAAATTGCCGCGACTGTCAAGGAGATGCTGGGCTAGCGCTGCGTCAGCTCCCGCGGAAAGAAAGGATATCTCTGTGGCCGTAGAAGTCGTAATGCCAAAGTTCGGTCTGACCATGACCGAGGGCACGATCCAACAGTGGTTCAAATCCGAAGGCGACACGATCAAAGCCGGCGAGGCCCTGTTTGAGGTCGAAACCGAAAAAGTGCTGTATGAAGTCGAAGCGCCTGCGGCTGGGACGGTCGCCAAATTGCTGTACGCGCTCGAAGCCGTGGTCGGCGTCGGGCTGCCCGTCGCCATTATTGCGGAAGCCGGCGAGGAGGTGGCTGAGGTCGCCGCACGCTACGCAGACGCGGCAGCCGCTCCGGTCGCCGCTCCGCCTGAGCCCGCTCCAGTGGTGGCTTCAACGGCCCCCCCGGCAGCGGAAGAGAAGCGTGGCCGCGTGCCCGTCACTCCTGCAGCCCGGAAGCTGGCAAAAGAACATAGTATTGATCTCTCCGGCGTGACCGGGACCGGTCCGCGCGGTCGGATCACCCGTGAGGATGTACAGAAAATCATTGATAGCGGAGGGCCGGCCGCTCCGCCACCGGCACCAACCGCAACGCCGATAGCTGCGGAAGACATTCCTTTACGCGGGATGCGGAAAGTGATTGCCGAGCGCATGCATCAAAGCCTCCAGGGCAGTGCCCAGCTCACGATCAGTACGGAGGTCGATGTCACGCAGCTGATTGACCGGCGTCAAGAAGTCCGTCAAGAATTCACCGTCACATATACCGATTTTATTGTGCAGGCCTGTGCCCATGCCCTGAGACAGCACCCGCGCATGAACGCCTCCCTTGAGGGGAATGTCATCCATGTGCACAACGACATCCACGTGGGTCTGGCGGTTGCTCTGGACGAGGGCCTCATTGTCCCGGTCGTCCGGGATGCGGACAAAAAATCGCTTAAAGACATTGCCGCAGAGGCCAAGACCTTAGCCGAGAAAGCCCGAGCGAGTCAGCTCAAGCTGGAAGAAGTGTCGGGCGGGACGTTTACCGTGTCCAACCTGGGGATGTACGGTGTTGACGCCTTTACGCCCATCATCAATGCTCCGCAATCCGGCATTCTCGGCGTTGGCCGGATCGTTGAAAAACCGGTGAGCTATCGTGGCGAAGTCACCAAGCGTTCGATGATGGTCTTGAGCCTGACGTTTGATCACCGCGTGATAGATGGAGCCCCTGCCGGGGCATTTCTCCAGACCGTGGCCGACCTGCTGGCCCACGGGAACAGGATTTCGCTCGACGCCAGATAGCAGGTTGAGGAGAGGGGCGTGACGACCGCCCCCCTCCAATGCTTACAACTCAGCCATGACTTGGGCTTCCGCGAGTGCAGCCGTGTGGGTCAGCGCCAGGTGAAAGCGACGGATACCTTGCTCGGCGGCGTATGTTTTTGCCTTACCGTGTAGGACAATCTCGGGACGTGAACCCCGCTGCCGCACGACCTCAACATCACCCCAGCCTACGGTGCGGCCCCAGCCGCATCCCAGCGCCTTCATCGTAGCTTCTTTAGCTGCAAAGCGGGCGGCATAACTCTGATACTTGCCTTTACCCCGGCGCTCGCAGTACGCCTGCTCACCAGGAGTGAAGACGCGGTCGCGGAAGCGCCGGCCCGTTCGGGGACGTTCGAGTGCAGCCCGGATACGCTCGACCTCGGCCAAGTCATTGCCTATGCCAAAAATCATCGTCCGCGCCCTCTGGCTAAAAAGAGTAAACGTGTCAACAGCTTATATCTATTGGAGGACACGTTTACTCTTTACACGCGGCGCAGCTCCGGCACGAGGTCACATCACACGGTGGCGTTTGCCGTTCTAACAAGGCCTTACGCCATTCGACCCACAGATAGTGTTTGTCCACCCCATGATCGATAAAGTCCCAGGGCAGCCGTTCCTCGGAGTCATACCGACGATGGACAAAAAAGTCGGGATTGGGCCTGTCCTGAGTGGAGTCGAAGGGGGCGCCGGGCCGACGTTTTGCCTCACGCCGCCAGCGTTGGACCACGCTCCACCAATCGCCCCCGTGCGCATGGATATCGATCAGGAGCTGGCTGACGCGCCGGTCTCCACGCGAAAGCACGGTCTGGTAGTAGGCTTCACGCGGCGACTCGATATCGACCGTCACGCGCGGCAGACGAGCAAGTTGTTTCTGCAATCGCGCCATCTTGCGCCGGAGAGCGGGGAGTTCCTCCATGGGCTCCCACTGAAGGGGAGTCCACGGCTTGGGCACAAAGGCGTTGATCGATAGGGTAATCCTGCCAATCTTGGCCCGTTTCCCGCAAAACCGGCTATGAATTTTCTGCGTCAGCGTTCCAATGGCATCAACGTCATCCTGGGTCTCGGTCGGCAGGCCCATCATGAAGTACAGCTTGAGGGCTTGGACCCCTCCACCGATCAACATCTCTGTTGCCCGAAGGATCTCCGACTCGGTTAAGTTCTTATTAATCACCCGGCGCATCCGTTCCGAGCCCGCTTCTGGTGCGACGGTGACTGAGTGGGTATTATTGCGTCCAACTGCGCGCGCCAAATCCTGGGTAATCACATCGGCTTTTAAGGAGGACGGAGACGCGCGGCCACCGGCCTGACCAATAAACTCGCACAGGCCGGCAATACCCGGCTGGCTGGCCATCTCCGCCCCAATCAGGCCAATGGTCTGCCGTTCCTGTAAGCCTTGTGTCACTTGTTGTGTTAAGGCTGCCGTACTGCGATAGCGGACGGGTCGATACATAAAGCCGGCGGCACAGAACCGACAGCCCCACTCACAGCCGCGACTCGCCTCAACGAGAAACATATCGCCAAAAACGGTTTCCTGGGTCAGGAGCTGCGACGTTGTCGGATAGGCGTCCAAATCCATGACTAAGCGCCGCTGTACCCTCGGCCCAGGGTTGCACGCCGACACGGCATGGTCTGTATGGGAAGTCTGGGCAGGCGGGGCAACATGGGTCACCTGGGCCAGATGCCCAGTCGCATCATACGCTGGATGAAACAAGGCCGGCACATAGGCGCCGGCTATGGTACTGAGCGTATGCAAGCGCAGTGCCGGGTCGTTCATCTCCCGCTCCAGAGACGCATAGCGCTCCAGAAACTCCGGGATCATTTCCTCACCTTCACCGACCAGGAACAGATCAATAAAATCGGCAATAGGTTCGGGGTTGAGAAAGGTTGCCGGCCCACCGGCAATGACCAAGGGGTGGTGCGGAGTTCGTTCCGCGGCCCGGAGCGGAATATGCGCGGCCGCCAGAATATCAAGGATATGCAGGTAGTCCGTTTCAAACGAAATCGAGAAAGCCAGGATTTCAAAATCGGCCAGGGGCCGTTGCGTTTCGAGCGAAGCCAGTGGCGCGCCAGTCCGCCTCAGCGCGGCCGCCTCGTCCGGGGCGGGAAGAAACGCCCGCTCACAGCGGCAGCTCTCATGTTGGGTAAAAATTTTATAGGCGGCCTGGAAACCCAGGTTCGACATTCCGACCGCATACTCGTTCGGATAAATGAGGCAGAGCGGAATATCCCCATCAATAGCGGCTGAAAAAATGGGCTTTTCAGCCGCCAGACGGTTACGCGCCCGTTCGGTGGTCAGCCACATACAAGCAGCGTTCTCCTCTCACACGCGCAGGAGTCTGGGCTTCGGGGTGTGGGCTGGAAGCCCGCAATACATAGGGCTGAATGAGTCGCTCCTCTTAATTCGCCTGCTTTCTAAGAAACACGGGCATGCTTTCGTCGAGTTCACCACCTTGCTCCGGGTCCGGATTTTTTGTCGAAGAGACGATCGAACCTTGCCCGAGCGTGCGTCTCCGGGCATAGGCTGGCTGTTCCAGGACTGCTGGATCAAATGTCCTGAGTGAGCCCTTTGTTCTCTGTTTCCCACCGTCCACCACACTGATTGTTGGCGTTTTTGGCTGCTCTAATTCCGGTTCGTTAAATCCAGTGGCAATGATCGTAATGAAAACCTCGTCATCCAAGGTCTCGTCAATGACCGCACCAAAGATAATGTTGGCATCTTCATCCGCCTCTTCGTGTATAAGCTCTGCCGCCTCATTCACTTCGTGTAGGGTGAGACTTCGTCCTCCGGTCACATTGAGCAGCACGCCGCGTGCCCCACTGATGGAGATATCTTCAAGCAGCGGACTGGCAATGGCCCGCCGCGCGGCCTCTTCTGCCCGACCTTCTCCACTCGCTGTAGCAGCCCCCATAATCGCCATCCCCATCTCGGCCATGATGGTCCGCACATCAGCAAAGTCGAGGTTAATCAGACCGCTCACCATAATCAGGTCGGAGATGCCTCGAACGGCCTGGAGCAAGACTTCATCCGCTGTATGAAAGGCTTCGATGAGTGGCTGGCTGCGGCTGGCCACCGCCAATAAACGTTGGTTCGGAATACAAATGAGCGTATCGACATTTTCTTTCAACTCGCGGATACCCGTATCGGCCTGCCGCATGCGACGTCTTCCCTCGAAGAGAAACGGCTTGGTGACAACTCCAACGGTCAATGCCCCACTTTCCTTTGCCAGCCGGGCGGCAATGGGCGCCCCACCGGTACCGGTTCCGCCGCCCATCCCCGCCGTCACGAAAACCATATCGGCACCGACCAGATGCTGCCGCAGCTCATCCTCGCTTTCCAGTGTGGCATTACGACCGATCTCGGGATTGGCCCCCGCACCCAGCCCTTTGGTCAACTCGGAGCCAAGTTGAATCTTGGTCGGCGCCAAATTGACCCGCAAGGCTTGCGCGTCAGTATTCGCCACAATAAAGTCCACGCCGGACAGCCCACCACTGATCATGGTATTGATGGCATTCCCTCCAGCCCCTCCAATCCCAAGGATACGGAGCTGAGCCCCACTACCCTCATTCTCCACAAACTCAATCATCTCCCACCTCCTTCATCTTCAGTTAGCATGCCTCCACAAGAGAGGCTACGGTCTAAAAAAATTCCCGAAACCATTCGACGACTCGTTCTCGCATATGCTGCCAGTTCTGTCCGTTCCGGACCTGGGCTGGAGGGCGGAGCGTATCCTGCGCATGACACAGGATCAGACCGAGGTTGGCCGCATACATAGGACTCTTCGGATCAACCATATCGCTCGCACACCGCGGCGCACCACGCCGCGCCGCCATATGGAAGACACGTTGGGCGAGGTCCGGTACGCCCTCAAGAAGCGCGCCCCCACCGGTGAGGACCACGCCCGCGCCGAGCCGGTCTGAGAGGCTCCCAAAATCGAACTGCTCTCGGACGAGCTCAAAAATCTCTTCCATCCGCGGCTCGATAATCTCGCTCATTTTTCGCCGTGGGAGCGGAGCGGCCTCACGCTCGCCGATACGCGGCATCTCAATCGCCTCCCCCGGTGCAATCAGGCTGATCAAAGCGCAGCCGTGCTGCTGTTTCAGCCTTTCGGCCTCTGCCACTGGAATACAGAGACCCACGGCCAGATCGTTCGTCACGTTTTCCCCACCCACCGGTAGAACCGCGGTATAACAGACAACGCCTTGACAAAAAGCGGCCACACCGGTCGTGCCCGCCCCAATGTCGATCACCACAACGCCCAGCTCTTTTTCCTCTGGGGTCAAGACGGCCTCGGCTGCCGCCAGCGCGCCATAGTACACGCTGTTGAGGTAGAGCCCCGCCCGCTCACAGCATTTCTGGAGGGCATACAGGGCGGTTGAGGAAACGCTGATCACATGGACATCAGTCTCAAGCCGCACGCCACTCGCCCCAACGGGGTCGCGGCCACGTTCTTGTCCATCCACCAGAAACCCCTGGGGAAAGACGTGCAAAATTTCACACTCCGGGGGTAGGGCGATCGTCCGGGCGACTGCAACCACTTCCTGCACATCGTCCACAGACACTTCGCCGCCTTTGACCCGGACAACGCCCTGACTCGAAATTCCTTCCATATGTCCACCGGTCAGGCTGACAAACACATTATGAATTTCGCAGCTTGCATTGGCCTCGGCTTCGGCCACTGCCTGTTGTAGCCCCTGGGCCGCGTTCTCAACATTGGTGACAAGGCCCTTGCGTACGCCTTGAGATGGCGCGGTCCCTATCCCCAAAACGGCCAGCCCATCGTGCGTTTTTTCCGCAACGACAACCGATGTCTGATACGTCCCGATATCAACACTCACCAATAGGGAATCCTTGTTCTCCATACCGCCTCCCTAAGCGTGCGAGTTAGGCCCACGTCTCAAAGAGGGAACGTGTCCTCCAGTAGACAGGAGATGCTGGACCCGTTTCCTCTTTTTCCCCTTATCCAGTCTCACTGGAAGAGGGGACGCCACAATCTGATCAGTAAAGCGCGCATCAAAAACGGTTGCTCGTCGGTCTCGTGGCCAGCGCTCCAGTACCCGTTGCATCAGCACAAACACGGTCGGGCGGATCTGCTGGCCAAGCCGAATCGCGACCTGGCGGTCGGATAGAAACAGGGTATATCCTCGCCGGTCGTTCCAATGAATTTCGGACAGCGCCACGTTCCATTCCTGTATCAGCGAGAGACATAACCGAACTCCGGCCAGGACTGTCCTGACAGTCTGTGTTTCCAGGGGAACCCGCTCAAGCCCGCTCACATACGGCAGATCGTGCACGCTCGATGCGGGAGCGACAAAGCTGTCACCATTCCCATCCAGATACGTGGCTTCTGGACGCCGGATGCGCGCTATGGGGTGACGCTCGTGGATCGTCAGATAAATACGCTGCGGGAACTCCCGGGTGACACCAGCAGTGTGGACCCAGGGGTGTCGCCGCAAACGCTGCTCCACTGCCTGGACGTCCAGAGCGATAACATTCATCCCCGGCGTCACCCCTGTCCACTGTTTGATCTCGTCCGGTGTGAGCCTGCCGTCAGTTGAGACAACAATGTCTGTCGCGGCGAAGTACGGGTGCCGCTCGGCATAGTGTACCAAGGCGACGCCGCCTATGCTGCAAACGATACACCCCAGCCCCAATAGGAGGAGCGGTCGGACTGGTATCAGGGTCCGTTGGACTACGACCTGCCATAGCCGGAGAGGGAGCGAGGACTCTTTGCGGGCCGGAGGTCTCATACTGCTCCTCGCGGAATATGGAGGGTTGCCTGCTGTAGAATAGCCTCCACGAGACCCTCATAGGACAGTCCATGATGGGCGGCGATGCGTGGCAGATAACTCAACCCTGTCAAGCCAGGTAGCGAGTTCAATTCGATCAGAAAAATCTCCCCAGCCGGACTGACCCGCATATCGACTCGACTATATCCGCTGCACTCGAGGGCACGATGCGCCTGCCATGCCAGATTGAGAACCTGGGCATAGGTTGCTTCCGGCAGCGGGGCAGGCATGAGAAATTCTTCCCGTCCCGGCGTATATTTGACCTCATAGGAGTGGAATTCACCCTTGGCAATGACTTCCATTGCGCCAATCGCCTGTTCCTTGAGAATACCGACAGTGACTTCTTGCCCGGGAATATAGGCTTCCACCAAACACGCCGTGTCATACCGTAACGCCTGAGTCAGGGCGGAGGTGAGCGTCGCCTCGGAGCGGACGATACTCACCCCAACACTCGATCCTTCCGCAATCGGCTTGACGACGACCGGGTAGGAGGGCTCGACCTGCTCAGCCGGCGTCCCCCGCTCAACAATCTGCCAGTCGGGCGTTGGCAAATCGTGAGTTCGCCAGAGCCGTTTTGCCATCGGCTTATTCATGGCGACGGCACTCGCCAAGACGCCGGACCCCGTGTACGGAATCCCCAAAGTTTCCAGGACGCCTTGCACTGCCCCATCTTCTCCGAATTTTCCATGCAGGGCGATAAAAATGACATCCGTCTTTTGGGCCTGAGCAATCCAGGCACCATCGGGTTCAACCGGGATAGCCTGGACGCTATAGCCACGCGTCTCCAGCGCTGCACAGACCGCCTCTCCCGTCAGCCGGGAAATCTCCCGTTCCGCCGATAGTCCGCCCCAGAGCACCCCGACTTGCTGTTCGGATTTCATCTTGGCTACCATTCTCCAACCCGCCGGACCTCGGGCTCAAGCCAGACCCGTTCTTCTTGCCATACCTGGCGTTGCACCTGTTCTATGAGGCGCCATACCTGGCTGGCTGTGGCCCCTCCCGTATTCACAATAAAATTGGCGTGCTGCTTGGAGACCTGGGCCTGTCCCTGACGGCTGCCCTTACAGCCCACCGCCTCAATCATGCGCCCCGCATAGCGCCCCGGTGGGTTCTTAAAGATGGACCCAGCGTTCGGGTATCCGTAGGGCTGACTGCGATGCCGTTTCTCGCGGGCCTGTTGCATCGCGGCCGTAATACTGGCTCGGGGCTTTTGCCGGAGCCGGAACACCCCCTCACTCACAATAAATTGTGATGGGAGGGCAGTCGTTCTATAGGCAAAGCCAATCGAGGTCTTGGACAAGCGCAGAGATTGGCCTGTATGGGTCACCCCCGTGATGGTCTCAACCACGGCACTCAGCTCGCCCCCAAAGGCCCCCGCATTCATCAAGAGGCCTCCCCCCACACGTCCAGGAATCCCCTCGGCAAATTCTACTCCTCCATACCCTTTGCGTGCGGCTTCTCGCACGAATTGACCTAATGAGCGGCTGGCACCGACACGAACCTGTGCAGTAGGCATCTGCCCAGGTTGGACCCCCCATTCGGCATAGTCGAAACCCCGCCCCAGCCGAATCACGACTCCGCGGACTCCCTTGTCACTGACAAGGACATTCGTCCCCCCTCCGAGGAGGAAGCAGGGGACTCCGTATTCCATCACCAGGCGCATCAGCACCTGAAGCTCTTCCAGGGTGTTCGGTTCGACAAAAATATCGGCAGGTCCACCAATACGAAAAGACGTGTAGCGGGCCAGACCAACATCAAAGCGCACACACGGACCGAGGGTGCGTCGCAGCTGCGTCTTCAGTGCCGTCCGCACCTCAGCTTGCATTGACGCCTCCATTCCGCAGTTGTGCGAGCAACTCGGGGCCGGTCTGGACAATGTCCCCGGCCCCGAGGGTCAATACTAAATCCCCCACTCGGGTGATGGTTTGGAGCGCCTGAGCCAGGTCCGCGCGCTGTGGGACAAAATGGACCTCGGCATGGCCACGGCGTTTGATAGCGTGATAGAGCTTCTCTCCCGAGATATCGGCCTGCGGCTCTTCCCCCGCAGGGTAGATTTCTGTCAACACCAAGACGTCCGCATCATCAAACGCAGACAGGAAGTC
>JAJDZM010000250.1 GCA_022824615.1 Candidatus Binatia bacterium
GACCTGAGGGGAATCCGTCATATCCACTGCATCGCTATAGCCGGCGTTGGCATGGCAACGCTGGCTGCCATGCTGAAAGAGCGCGGCTATCGGGTGACCGGCTCGGACCGGGAGATCTATCCCCCGATGGGCGATTTTCTCGCTCATGCGGACATCCCTGTTATTCAGGGCTACCAAGGAGAAAATCTGAGCCCCGCGCCAGACCTCGTCGTTGTGGGGAATGCTGTCTCCCGCACGAACTCCGAAGTCGCGGCCTTGTTGAACACGAACATCCCCTACATCTCTTTCCCTCAGGCGGTCGGCGCCTTCTTTCTTGCGGACAGACGCCCGCTGGTCGTCGCTGGAACGCACGGCAAGACCACCTCAACGGCGCTGCTGGCCTGGGTCTTAGATCAGGCTGGCCGGTCACCGGGATTGCTGGTTGGGGGAATCAGCCGGAATTTCGGTCGGGGCTATTATTTGGGAAATGGTCAAGATTTCGTGATTGAGGGCGACGAATACGATTCGGCCTTTTTTGACAAGGGCCCGAAATTCCTGCACTACCGCCCGCAGGCGGTTCTCCTGAACGCCATTGAATTTGACCATGCCGATATTTATCAGGACCTCGACCAGATTAAATCCGCCTTTCGACGGCTGCTTGAAATCCTCCCGTCAGGCGCTCCGATTGTTGCCTGTAACGATTTCCCTGAGGTACTGCACGTCGCGCGCTCGGTGGATAAACCGTTTGTGACGTTCGGGTTGAACGAGCAGGCTGACTGGCAAGCGCACGACATCCAGGACGACGGTCGCCAACTGGCTTTTACGATTACGCGAGGCCAACACGACTGGGGACGGTTCACCTGTCCGCTGATGGGACGCATGAACGTGCGGAATGCCTTGGGGGTAAGTGCCTTGGCGGCGATGGTCGGCTTGTCCGCCCATGAGGTTGAGTCCGGTATGGCCAGCTTTCTCGGGGTTGAGCGTCGCCAGGAACTGGTCGGAGAAGCCAAGGGGGTTACGATTATTGACGACTTTGCGCATCATCCCACTGCCGTTACTGTGGCGATCGAAGCCGTCCAACTGCGTTATCCCGGACGCCGTGTCTGGGCCGTCTTCGAGCCGCGCTCCAATACGTGTCGGAGAAAGATCTTTCAAAAACCCCTGACCGAAGCGCTTGGACGCGCCGACCGGACCCTGCTCGGCCCGGTATTCACCAAGCCGCAAGATCCGCTTGTCGCCGCTGACCTGTTCGCCCCGGCGGAACTCGTCGCCGACCTCCAGGCCCGGGGCAAACATGCCTATGCCGGCCGCAGTGTGTCAGACCTTTGCGCTTGTCTTACCGAGGAGTGCCAGGCCGGTGATGTCGTGCTGGTGATGTCGAACGGCGCATTTGGGGGGCTGCCACGCAAGCTCCTCACGGCTTTGCAGGGCGGTTAGGGCAAGCGGATATCAGCGACCGTTGCCCCATTCCCGTACATCTGTACATATGTTCGATAGTTGCGCAGGACCAATTTCACATAGCGGCGTGTCTCGCCGTAACTAATGTTCTCAACAAACTCGTCCGGCTCCAGCTCTCCAAATCGCGCGAGCCATTTGTCCGCGGCCCTTTCGCCGGCATTGTAAGCGCCTAAAGCTAAAATAAGGCTCCCCCGATAGCGCTCCAAGAGCCCACGGAGATAGGTTGTCCCGAGGTGGATATTGAACGCCGGGTCGGTTAAAGCGCTCCCGCCGTTCAGCGGCAGGTCGGTGAGTCTCGCTGCGGTGGTAGGCAAGAGTTGCATCAGTCCATAAGCGTTCGCTCGTGAGACTGCTGCGGCGTCAAACAGACTTTCCTGTCGAATGAGGGAAATAATGAGATAGGGATCAAGGCCATTTTTTTCGGCGTGTGTGAGAACGAGGTTCCAATAGGCTTGTGGGTAGAGATATGTCTGCCTGACTGCGCTACGCAGGTTCAACTGCGGCAGCAATCGAAACACTGCGGCATAGTCGTTGACGTGCTGATATTCGGAGATAAAGAATTCTGTCCAAGCTGTTCCTCGTGGTGCGTGGTGGCGGACGAAGTCGAGCTCACGACGCGCCAGACCTGGAAGTCCAAGGTCCACGAGGGTGGTGTAGCGCTGATAGTGTACGTCCTGGACCGGAGAGAGGCGGGGGGTAGGGGAGGCTGGTAGGGTCTGACGGGAGAGGGCCGATAGCGTCGTCCCCAGACGCTTTTCCGCCCAGAGCGCATAATAGCCATGCGGGTAACGACGCAGGAGCCGTCGATACACGGTGGCTGCTTCCTCGGATTGACCTAAGCGCCCGGTTGCGCGCGCCTGCCAGTACAGGGCGCGTATACCTTCGACGGTCCCAGGCACGGACTGCGCGAGGTTTTGAAATATCTTCTGCGCGGCTCGATACTCCCCCTGGCTATAGGCCATCCAGCCCCGGCGCCAGTGCGCTTCAAGGGCCAATGGTGTGCGGGAGAACTGCTGTCTGAGGTGTTGATAGGCCGAAGCTGCGCTGGCGTTGTCCTGCCTGGATTGAAAGATACGCCCCATGGCATTCCACGCCTCCGCGGCCAGGTTATGGCGCGGATACTCTCTGGTCAGCCGTTTGAAGAGGAACAGGGCCGCGTCATCCTCGTCTTGATTCCAGAAAAACCGTGCCCAGCGGTACAGGGCTTTGGGAGCAAACGGAGTGTTTGGATAGCGCTCGACAACCTCCTGCCACTGGGCGATGGCTGCCTCTCGTTGTCCCTGGCTTTTATAGAGCCCGGCGAGTAAGAGCAGGCCAGCCGGTCTCAGGCTACTGGTGGAGAAGCGCGTTTGGAACTGCTCGGCGAGGTTCCGTGCCGCTTCAACCTCTTCCTCCTTCACCAACAACTTGACCTCGTCGTAATATGCCCGTGCCGTTTGGAGTGGAAAATCCTCCGGGTACTGCTCTCGAAGCGCGGCGACTCGGGCTTTGGCCGTGTTCCCGACTGCCGTTCGTGGTGCGCTTGCCCGCAGGGCCTGATAGCGTTGATAGGCGAGAGCCCACTTTCCCTGTTGTTCGTAGGTTCGGGCAATGAGGAGCGTGCATTGATGCCGAACCGCGTCGGTCACCAGCGGAGCTTGTCGCGCCTGCTTGGCATAGGCCAGCGTGGGTTCCCATCGTTCTTCCGCAAAGGTGAGCTGGGCTAAGGCCAGGGCTGCGTTACTCCGCCAGACGGTTGTCAGATACTCGTCTAAAAGCCGCTCAAAAGCAGCGCGCGCTTCCACCGGGCGACTGGCTTTGAGGTGGAGTTCCCCTAAGAAGTACAAGCTGTAGTCGGCCAGCAGGGGCTCGTGTTGTTGCCCATGCTCAAAGGCCGTGTGCGCAGCTTCCCAGTCTTTGTTTTGAAACGCGTGGTAGCCGCGCAGAAAGACGGAGGAGGGTGATACGTCCGCGGAGGGGGAAACGTCAGCGTTGCCGTGAGACCGGACGAGGGCTGAACTCCCGATGAAACACAGCAGACAAAGAGAGAGAAAGCGAATACGGTGCTGCATACAGGGAAAAGAAAAACTACGTTTTGGATAGCGGGCTGAATGCCGCAATTGAGTCTCCGACCATTTCCTACTAAGGTCAAATTCTTACAGAAAAACTGCCACCAGGTAAGGGAGGTCAGCCATGCAGATCGGGGTACTCGCTTTTTTAACCGAACAGTCCGGAGAACCGGGGACTATTGCGCTGGAGGCCGAGCGTCTCGGGTTTGAGTCGTTTTGGGTTGCCGAGCATCTCGTCATCCCGACGCACTCCACGACCTACTATCCTCGCTCGCCGGATGGAAAAATCCCTGAATTCTATGCCCATCTGATTGACCCGTTTGTGGCCTTGGCCGCGGCCGCGCAGGCCACAAAAACGATTCGTCTGGGAACAGGTATTTGCCTCCTGCCGGAACGGAACACCATCACGACGGCAAAGGCTGCGGCGAGTATTGATCTGTACTCGAACGGGCGACTCCTCTTCGGGGTTGGAGCCGGCTGGCTCCCTGAGGAAGCCGAAATTATGGGCGTGCAGTTTCCTAAACGCTGGCAGCATCTGCGTGAATCGGTAGAAGCCCTTCGAGAGCTGTGGACCAAAGAGGAGGCCAGCTATGACGGCGAGTTTGTCCGCTTCCCATCGGTCAAACTCTTCCCCAAGCCGGTCCAAAAGCCCACCCCGCCGATCTTTCTCGGCGCGCATGACCGACGCTATGCGCTCAAGCGGGTGGCGCGTTATGCTGACGGCTGGTGCCCTGGGGGGCTCACGCCCGAGCAGGCTAGGGAAGACATTCCTGTTATCAAACAACTGGCCAGGGCGGCTGGTCGTGACCCTGAAGCGCTTGAATTCTCCGTTCTCCTGCTCTCTTCGCCCGAGGGCGGCCTGGATGGCGATACGATCAAACGCTACCAGGAAGCCGGTATCACTCGGGTGATAATGGCCGCGGCTCAGGCTGCTTTTGGTAATGGTGTTGAAGCCGTTCAGCAACTCGCGCCCATTGTTGAGCGGGCCCAACACGTATAAGCATCAGCCCTCATGTGAGAGGAAAAGCGGTCATGAAAATAGCACGCAATGTCGTCTGGACGGTCAGCCTGAGCTTCCTCGGTCTCGTAAGCTGTGGCTCTGTGAAATCAACAGTGTCATCCGTGTCAACCATCATTCCGGGTGTAGAGCCGAAAAAAGAAGAGCGGATCAAGGCGGGTGAGAAGCTGAATCTGAACGTCTCACCACAAATGGCGCTCATGCTGTTTCGGGACGTGGCGGAGGAAAACGGCTGGGAGGTCAGCGCCCTGGGGGACCAAAGAAATATCAATGGTGAGGTGACCGGGAAGTTTTTCCGCGTTGAGACGGTTCAGTTTGTCGGCGGGCGCAGGATCATGTCCGGGGTGTTCTTCAAAGACAAAGACGATGACGAGGCGTCCTATGTAACCATGGGCAAGCCCGGACCCGAAGCCGCCTATGGCATTCCGACCGCCCTGGCCAGACCACTGCTGGCATCTATTGCCGAATGGACGGGAGAGACGGACGAGACCTTTGAGACCGTAGGAGACGAAACGGAATGGAGCCCTTTGGAAGAAGCCTTAGGCGAAGACTTTGAAGAAAGAGACGAAGCCGAGTTGGAAGAGCAGGACGAATTTGAGGAAACGGAATTCAGTGCCTTAGAGGAAGACCTGGACTCCGACCCTGCGGAAGACTATGCGCTGGAAGATGTCGAACTCAGTCCTGAAGAAGAGGAGATATTAGAAGAGATAGAACTCGGCCCCATTGAGTAAGACTTGTTGCTAGTCCAGGCGGGAACGGAAGATACGCTGCCGGCGGGTCCCACCGGCGAGTGCCCGAAACAACAAGCCACGAAAAACCATGACCACGTAGAGGAAAAAAGAACAGCCCGCGGCCCAGATAATCTCTGCCGATGAATTCCAAAACCCGATACCGAAGGGCAGGAACATCGATCGACCAAGCTGCATGGGCATAGCCAGAATATCGAGCGGAAAGAAGAGCGACGAGGCCAGAGCAATGGGCGGGAAACCGCCGAGAATCGACACAATCACAACCAACCCCACCAAGGGCACAAACCACTCCACGCCGCTCTCACGCAGAAACTCAAAGCTCTCCTGAATCATGGTCCAGCCGTCGGTCCGGCCCTGGTAGATGACCTCCGTGATCGGGCTGAGCAGGATGGGGAGAATGAGGTGGACGAGCACATACAGGGTCTGAGAGCTAGCTCCACCGGGCAGCATTGAGAACAGCAGGCGGATCAACATCAGGAAGAAGAGAATACTGATAACCGAGCCAAAGTGAGGCCGCCAACTATCGAGTAATTCTTGTGGCTGAACGCGTTGGCCGTGCACAATACCGTCAATAAAATACAAATACGAGCTGGTACATAGGACCATGACCAGCCCAACCAATAGCCCCCCGGCAAAGCCCATCCGCCCAAAAAAGGTTGCTGCAAGAATGATGAGCGGCGTGTATACCAGCGGCAGGAGGGCGACCCACCAGCCGCTTCCGAATTTCTCGACCGTCTCTCTTGCTGCGCGTCTATAGATGGTGAGTGTCGCCACTATCAGGGCATTCCAGTCCATGCCTCCTCCTCACTCCCTCAGCTCAGACAGAGCGGTCTACTGGTCGGGCGTGCTCCCTTGAGTCAGCCATAAGCAGGGCTCCGGTAGCCATAGTGGTATCACGGTCAGCTCATGCGGGGAAACGGCGTCCTTTGCCGTCTCTACACTTCTACGCGGACCCGTTTTGGTCCAAAGGCAATCAGCGCGGCGGGAAGAGTGCGCAGCAGCGGAATCCGTGGAACCAGCCGCATGGACAGGGGAAGCCGAAAAGACGCGCTGCCGCGTAATGCCGGGGCAATAAGACGCTGCTGAATCTGTGCCTGAAACGTCTGGATAACGCGCGTGGGCCACTCGCGTTGCCGCTGTACGTCCGCCAGATGATGCTCTTGGACAGTGTGGCTCCGTAGTGGCCGAGCCAGGATATTTGCCGCGACCACAGCATCATGAATCGCATAGTTAATGCCCACACCGCCGACCGGAGACATGACATGGGCCGCGTCGCCTATCAGCAGCAGGCCGGCTTGATACCACTGCGAAAGCCGGTCGGCCCCAACGGACAGGACGGCAATATCCTGCCAGTTCGAGAGCTGGTCCACGCGGTCGTGAGCCCAGGGGACGAGTTCGCTGACGGACCGTTGCAGGGCTTCCAGACCAGCCGCCCGGAGGTGGCTATAGCTGCCTTTGAGGATGGCATAGCCGATCTGCCAATGGGCATACCGATTCTGGAGGACGAGCAGGCGTCCCTGTCCAATACGGAGCGTCGCGCCGGCATCAACCGGGTCGTCCGGCTGCCGCGGCAACCGGAACCACAGCATATCCATCGGCGGCTGGGACGTCTGCGGTTTCAGCTTGGCAAGGCGACGCAGCCGAGAGAAGCGGCCGTCCGCCCCAATCGTGAGCTGAGCGTGGACCTCGTGCCAGTCCCCATTCACCGTCCGATAGCGCACGCCCTGGACATGGCCGTTCTTTTTGACCAACTCCTGGACGTTGGCTCCCATCTGAAGCTGGAAGTGGGGAGAGCGTTTTGCCTCGGCGGTGATGAAGTCCAGAAAATCGACCTGGGGAATCAGGGTGATATACGGATAGGGTGTTCTAAGGCGGCGCAGGTCAATCAACTGGAGCGATTCTTCCGGTGTCCGGATAGAGAGGCGGTCGATCTTAGAATGACGCAGGCTCAGCAGACGCTCGGCCAGACCAATCGAATCCAGTATCTCCATGACCGACGGATGGAGCGTATCGCCACGAAAATCACGATCAAAATTGAGGTGGCTCTCAAGCAGCGTGACCGGAACGTCCTGACGCGCCAGCAGGAGGGCGAGCATGGCCCCGGCCGGGCCACCACCAACGATGCAGCACGCGGTTTCGTGCGTACTCACACTAGAACAACCCGATCGATTGCAACAAAATAACCGTCACGGCAATAGGCGCAACAAAGCGCAGCAGAAAGACCCACCCCAGATAGAGGACTGGTCTCAGGTCGCTGGCTGGGATTTCCGCTTGCCGTTCTTGATGCGTCAGCGACCAGCCGGCAAATATCGCAACGAAGAGGCCGCCCAGGGGCAGGAGCCAGTTCGTTGTCAGCATATCTATAAAGCCGAAGAAGCCGCCGTTCAGCGCGGAAGGGACGCCCAGGGCAAAGATGATGCCGCCCATGATCCAACTGGCCTGCATGCGCGTCCAGCCCTTTTCGTCAACAAAATACGCCACCACGACCTCCAGCAATGGCATGGCGGAGCTCAAGGCCGCAAAGGTCAGGAGCAAAAAGAAAAGAACGGCCAGAAACTGTCCAAACGGGAGCTGGCCGAACGCGGCCGGCAGGGTTTCAAAAATAAGCGCCGGCCCGGCGTTCGGCTCCAATTGAAAGGTAAACACCAGGGGAAAGATGACAAAGCCTGCCAGGATGGCAATGCCCGTATCACTCGCGGTCACGAACAGGGCTGAGCGGGGGAGACGCGCATCACGCTGTAAATAACTGCCATAGGTGATGAGTGTCCCCATGCCAACGCTGAGCGAGAAAAACGCCTGCCCCAAAGCCTCCAGGACCGCTTTTGGGCTGATCTTGTCCCAATCGGGAGTCAGCAAAAACGCGATGCCCTCTGCTGCACCATCGGTCGTCAGGGCATAGACCAGCAGAAAACACAGCATGAAGAAGAGGGCCGGCATCATGATTCTATTGCCCCACTCGATGCCCCCCGAAACCCCCCGCGAGACAAACCATATGGTGGCCGTCATAAACACGGCGTGCCAGAACACCTGGAGGGCCTGGTTGGCTGACAGGGACTGAAAGAGCTGTCCGATGGCTGCTGTTGATTGACCGGCAAAACCGTCAAGAATGGCGAGGGAGATATAGTGCAGCACCCAGCCACCGACGACCGAATAATAGGACAGCAGGACAAAACCGACCGTCACACCGAGCCAGCCAGCCAGAAACCAGGGGGTGCCGGGCCGGAGCGTGGAAAAAGCGCCAACAACATTGCGCTGGGTGCGGCGTCCGATGAGGAGTTCGGCAATCATGATCGGGATGGCGACCGCAACCACACAGCCCAGATAGACCAGGATAAATGCGGCGCCTCCATATTCTCCGGTGATATACGAAAAGCGCCAGACATTGCCCAGGCCGACCGCCGACCCCATGGCGGCCAGCACGAATCCGAGCGTCCCTGACCAGTTGCCCCTGCTTTGCACCATCGCCACTCTATCTCCACCATTCCCCTATGGCATCCGCCAGCCGGGAAATAGCAAAAGGGCGGAGATTCCCCCGCCCTTGTTAGCTCACTGTTTTGATGCTGGAGTTTTGCCGCCCCTACATGCCCGCCGGGTCATAACGAACTAGCGTGCGGGAGCCGTCAGCAAAGCCGCTCCGAAAACCTTCTTCATAGGTCGGCCAGCCGCCTGGATATTTTTCGGCAAAGGTCTTGAACATGATTTCGTTGATGGCCTCGTCCTTCACCAGAGAGCCGGTGGCCTCAAACGACTGTCCATCGCGCGAGCCAACCCAGATTTTGGCTTTTGTGCGTCCGGCCTGGATCCGCCTGACGCGATACGTCGTCACCGGCGTCCCTACCCAGACGGCTCCATCATGCTCGAAAAACCAGATCTCGGCCTTTGAGCCTAACTCGCCGCTCTTCCGCTCGGACTGGATATAGACGTATTTGCTGGAGTCCAGCGCCTGTTTCAGCTCCGCGGACAGCTCGGCTGCGGACGGCTGTGGCGTGGCGAACAAGAACGTGCCACCCAGCATGGCCAGGAGAACCCAGGAAGACCAATGAAAACGTGTGTGCAAACGCATACTCCCTCCGGTATGTATTGGATTTACGATTCACTCTCGGCGTCATACTGCGCTTCCGAGACAACTTTCATCGACTGAATAATAATGGGCTCCTGCGGAACATCTTGATGCATACCCCTCCGTCCGGTGGCGACCCGCTCGATGGTGCTCACGACGTCCATCCCCTCTATGACTCGGCCAAAGACGCAATACCCGAAGCCCTGCATTGAGGTGTCTTTATGGTTCAGAAAGTCATTATCATTGACGTTGATGAAGAACTGCGAGGTGGCGGAATCAACCATATTCGTGCGGGCCATGGCCAGCGTTCCGGTATCGTTGGTCAGACCGTTGGCGGCCTCATTCTTGATGGCCGGCTTGGTCGGCTTCTGCTGCATGGCCTCGGTAAAGCCGCCCCCTTGGATCATGAAGCCGGGAATCACCCGATGGAAAATCGTCCCGTCATAAAAGCTATCGCTGACATAGGCGAGAAAGTTTTTGACCGTTTCCGGCGCCTCTTTCTCAAACAGCTCGACCTTCACCTCTCCCTGGGACGTCGCCATGAGAACCACCGGCCCGCCGGCTGCTCCGCCACCCGCCTCCGAACACCCAGGCAGATTGACCAGTAAGACGACCGAAAAAACAACGAACTGCTTCACTCCCCACATAGGTTCTCCTCCCAATACTCTACTTCAACCGCCCGACAACCTAACCCAGCCTGGGGACGAAGGGAAGTGCCTGAGCAGAGCGCTCAACACGCTGCGGAGTTACAATTGCTCCAGATACGCCAACACCTCCTGAAGCGGCATGACATCCCCGTACTTTGCGCCGATATCGAACAGATTGGCCTGGTGTGGCTCTTGGGCCCGGTCGCCGACACACTCAATCGGCACAATGGGCCGAAAGCCGTTGGCCAGGGCATCCATCACCGTTGCACGGACACACCCGCTCGTGGTGCAGCCGGTGACGATGGCAGTATCAACCGACTGCATGGTGAGGGTCGAGGCCAGATAGGTGCCGAAGAAGCCGGAGGCGTATTTTTTGGTAATCACCAGATCGCCGGGCTCCTGATTGAGGCGCGGGTCGAGCTTGACCAAATCGCTCCCGAGGGTGAGCATACGCAGCGAGGGTGCCTTTTCGGGCCACAGGCCGGCATCGTCCTGCCGGTGGGGGTCATAGCCCACGACCGTAAAAATAACCGGAATGTCTTTCTTGCGCGCCGCGGCGATGAGTTCGTTCGTCGCCGTGACTTCGGCGTCCAGATTGCCGGCAAGTGGAGACTGTTCCGGAACGGTAAAGCCCAGCTGAAAGTCCACCACAATCAGCGCGGGCTTTTTCCCGAAGCCGAGTCTATGGCCGAGTTGGGCATGTTCATAAATCGCGTGTTTGTCTTCCGTCTGAGCCATAATCGTCTCCTTTGTTATAATCCTCGCGGTCGAACAACCTGTTCAACAAATCGACCGCTCGGCTGTTCGGCCACAATCTCGCCGTCCTCCATAACCAATTGGCCACGCAGGAAGGTTTTGACCGGGATGCCCTTGACCTGACGACCCTCCCATAACGAGTAGTCCGCGCGCGACCGCATCCGGTCGACCCCCAGCACGGCTTCCTTCTCCGGGTCGAGGACCACAATGTCCGCATCAGAACCGATGGCCAGGGCGCCCTTCTTGGGGTAGAGGCCGTACAGCTTGGCCGCATTTTCGGACAGGATTTTCGAGAGGGTCACCAGATCGATACGGCCTTTGTTTACCCCTTCGTGGAACAGGAGGGGCAGGGTATCGGCCACCTGAAGATTAATGCCAACGCGACAGTCCCAGAAATCCCCATCGGTCTTGAACGACGAGGAGTAGGTCAGGCTGTCCGTTCCGACCACAGACAGGGTGCCTTCCTGAAGCCCGCGCCACAGCCGCTCCTTGTCTTTCTCAAAACGAATCGGCGGCTGAATTTTCGCTTTGCCGCCCATGCCCTGTGCATCCATTTCCGGGGCCGTGGTGTTGAGAAAACAGGCTACTGTTTCTCCCACAATGTTCAGCCCCTCGGCGTGCAGGCGCTTGACTGTCTCCACGGTATGCGCGGCACTGATGTGAACCGGGTAGATCGGAACGCGGAGTTGGTTGGCAATCATCCCATAGGTATAGACCTGCACGCTTTCGGCCCACTCCGGACTGGACTCGGCCCAGGCCGTGAGCTGGTCGGCCCGGCCCATTTCGCGCAAACGATCGATCAGGATGCCACGGACGTGCGGGTCTTCGGCATGAATCTTGGCAAAGGTCGGCGGGCCACAGTGGGCCAACTGCTCGCACGCCGCGTGAAAAAAGGAGGGCGTGATACCGTCCGGATTCATGCCAAAGGCTTCGGCCTGCGGGCCGGAATAACCGGTAAAGAATTTATACGACACGCCTCCCTTTGCGGCCACGGCCGGGATTTGGGCGACCTGATCGAGCGTGTTAACCACACAGGTCACCTTGAAGTCGCACCAGGAATGATTGGTGCCGCACTCGACCGCCTGGTCAAACAGGTCCAACATTGGATCCTTGCCGATCAGGGTAGTGGTGGCAATCGTCGTGACTCCGCCGATCAGACAATCCTTGGTGTCGCGCAAGAAGTCCTCGACCATGGCCTCATCGCCAAAGCGGTCCGAGATGCCGAAGTGGACGTGGGGGTCAAATGTCCCAGGGAACAGGATTTTGCCCTCAACATCGATTTCGCGTTTGGCCTGACCGAGGCTTGAGCTCGCACCGACCGCGACAATCTGCTCCCCCTCAATACCAATCCCGCCCCGGATCACGCCGTTCGGCGTGACGACCAAGCCGTTCTTCAGGACGATGTCATATGACACAGCAGCCTCCTTTTTAGGTATGTGGATAAAACAAGTCCGAGGCGATTATCGAACCAAACGGGGCGGCCTGTCAATGTAAAAACGAGTGCCTCTCCGGGTCTCTTTTGCTTTTTCGCGCTTTTGCGCTAAAAGCGTGGAACGAGACGGAATGAAAAAAGGAGGATGTTATGGCAGTCAACGATGATCTGAGTGAAGCCCAAGTGGAGGAGTTCTTCTCGACCTTGAGCAACTGGGGAAAATGGGGAGCGGACGATCAGCTTGGCGCGCTTAACTATATTACATCTGAGAAACGTGCGCAGGCCGCTACCGAGGTGAAAGACGGACACTCGGTGTCGCTGTCTCTGCCGTTGGCGACGCATCACGGGCCGGATAATCCGACCCCGGTTATGCACCTGATGATGAAGACTGGTGCGCCGGGTGAGGAGAGCCTGGTCCCCCTGCCGTATAGCGCCGACTATTTTGCCATTGCCCCGCATGGAGTCGCCAACACGCATATCGATGCGCTGTGTCACGTGTTTCACAACGATAAGATGTATAACGGCTATCCCTCCTCGGACGTGACCGCTCAGGGCGCGCTGAACGGAGCGATCCATTCCATTAAAAACGGTATTGTGTCGCGCGGAGTGTTGATCGATATTCCCCCACTCAAGAACCGCGATTATCTGGAACCGGGCGAGGCGATTACGCCGGCGGACCTGGAAGCCGCGGAGCGGGCGGGAAACTTCAAAGTCGAAGAAGGCGATGTGCTCTTTGTGCGAACCGGTCGCCACACACGCCAAAAAGCCCAGGGCAACTGGGATGCGCTTCAGGACGGCTTGGCCGGGCTGGGGGCGGCCTGCCTGCCCTGGATTCACGAGCGAAAAATTGCCGTGCTGGGCTGTGACGGGGTGAGTGACGTTGTGCCGAGTGGCTATGACAATCTCATCATGCCCATCCACTCGTGTACCCTGGTGGCCATGGGTATCCATCTGCTTGACAACTGCTTGTTGGACGATCTGAGCGCGGCCTGCGCCGCCCGCTCACGCTGGACATTCATGCTGACGGTGGCGCCATTGGTGCTGGTCAAGGGGACGGCCTCGCCAGTGAACCCTATTGCCGTGTTTTAGGCGTTCTGTCGCCAAGCGTGTGGGCGCGCGCCCTACTGTACAAAGAGGGGGTGAGGATGAAGCACCTGGATAAACAACTCGCTAGATTCAACGATCGGCCCCGTCAAGAAGTAAGACTCAGTAACGATGAGGCGAATAAGGTTGCTACTCTGGTTGCGGCTGAGATCAGATTCCTGCCGGTCACAGAAGCAAAGCAAAAGATACAAGAAAACTCATATGTTCTGATCTCGAAGCGTTACGAAGAACTGCGTGCGTTCCAATCATGGAGTGAATCCACCCGTGGAGCGAACGACCCAGCCGCAATTAGAGCGTTAGTTATTGTGCAGGTCTACGTCTGCTTAGTTTATCTGAGTGATGCATGCTTTCAAATAGTCAAACATGCAAGGGACTTTAATGAGGATTCCGTGCTGGTACGCTGCTCCAAGTACCTATCCACCGGGAAACGTCGTAAGTTCCGTAACGCCTTCGTCCATGCAAATTGGCAATACAAGCCGGATTTTTCGGGTCTTGAGTGTTGGGCTGAGGAGGATGGTCGTCCTGAACGATTTATTGTCTCTCAGCGGGACCTGGATTTTTGGAGTGCTCTGTCGCGAGGTGTAGCCTACGCTGTATATGAGTAGTTAAAAGATTAGCCATGTGTGCCTCGCCCTCTTTATATCGTATTAACCCCTTCTATGCTTGGTAATACCTTCCATTGTGAGCCTGAGCCGCGGAGGAACATATATGAGTGTTGAACTGATTGGTGTCCTGACAGCCATCGTAGCTGTAGGGGCGACCATTATAGGCATCATTCTGGTGAGCCAACGGGCTATTCGCTCCGAACTGTCGGAACAGCGTAGGGAGTTCGGAGAGCGGTTCACAGCCTTGGAGCAACAGATGACAGAATTGCGTGAGCGCATGGCGCACCTGGAAGGGTTACTGGACGGCCTGCGCGAAGCGATTGCTATCCGGCAAGGTGCGGCCTGATTCGCTGGTATCCCGCAATGCGTGGCGAAACGGAAACGTTTGTTCTCATGCTCTATTGCGCACGCCCACGTAGAGGAGTAAGGGACGTCCGCGTATACGGAGGAGGTCATGGCTCGCTTACACCTGGAAACGGCAAACAAGATCGTCACTGCGGCACTTCAAAAGGCACATGCCATGAATGCCGCCCCCCTCGCTGTCGCGGTACTGGATGAAACCGGGCAGCTCCAGTCGTTTCAGCGCGAAGACGAGACCAGCCTGATGCGTGCCGATGTGGCGATTGGCAAGGCGTGGGGCGCGTTGGGCATGGGCCGCTCGTCTCGGGTGTTGGGTAGCGTTGCGGCCGAGCGGCCTCATTTTGTGCAGGCATTGACCGCAGTCGCTCAGGGCAAGCTCGTGCCGGTGCCGGGTGGGGTGCTGATCCGGGATGGGTCTCAGTCCATTATCGGGGCGGTTGGGATATCGGGCGATACCTCGGATATTGATGAGGAATGTGCCGTGGCCGGCATTGAAGCGGTCGGACTGACGGCCGATACGGGCGTCTCTGCATAGTCAGGCAGACAGCCAACGGAGGAGAACGCATGGGATATGCTGATATTGACGGACTGCGGATACACTATCACACCACCGGTGACAGCTCGCACGGACAGCGCGTTTTATACGTCCACGGCACCGGCTGTGACGGCCGGGTGTGGCACAGGCATATGCGGGCGATGGCCGACCGTCATACGCCGGTAGCGATAGACCTGCCGGGGCACGGCCAATCGTCCGGTACTGGATTTCGTGGCGCCGCGGACTATACCCATTATGCGATCCGGCTTGCCGACCATTTGGGCTGGGATCGGTTTGTGATCGCCGGGCATTCTCTCGGTGGTGGGATCGCTCTGACCGCGGCCATCTATTATGCGGACCGTCTCAGCGGTATGATGCTCATTGACACGGGTGCCCGGCTGCGGGTGGACCCGAACGTCCTTGAGAACTCGCGCCAACTGGCTGCGGGTGGAGCCGGGATTGCCATTGATCCGCGTTTAGGCTTCGCCAAAAGTACGCCCCAGTCCATCGTCGATACGCTCAATGCCTTGACATCGGAGACTGATCCGAAGGTGACCTACAAGGACTGGATTAGTGACGACACCTTCGACTGTATGAGTCGAGTCGCCAACATCCACACCCCGTCGATCGCCATCTGCGGAGACGAAGATTATTTCACGCCGGTCAAGTATTCCGAATACTTCCGCGACCGGATGCCGCACTGTCAGCTTGAAGTCATTCCCCAAGCCGGCCACTGGACGTATGAGGAGCAGCCCGAAACCTTTGACCGCATCGTCCTAGACTTCCTGGACAATCTGCCGTCCTGAGTCGGCTACGTCCGTCCCGACCTGCGTTCCCTCTCCCTCTGGGAGAGGGCTAGGGTGAGGGTTTTTCTTAATTGGGCGCTCCCGAATAATCGGAACCGCACAGCGCCCTACGCCTGCTCCTGCGCGACACCGCCCAGACCGGGGGTCCGACGGACATGGCCCCAAATGCTGCCCGAGGTGTGCATTTGGACCTGCCAGGTCGTGTCATCCACTTCACGCGCCCCCCAGCCATACTCAACCGCAAAGCCGGACGGCGTCTGCATATAGAACGAGGTCATATGGTCGTTGGTATGACGGCCCAGACTCATTGTAATCGGCACGTCCTGATCCTGGCACAGATAATAGGTCGAACCAACATCGTTGAGCGACTGCGTCTGCAACATAAAATGATTCAGACGTTTGGGCGGGTTGGGGGCCTCGACAAAGGCAAGCGAATGATGGCGTGGGTTGCAGTGGAAAAAGGTGGCCTGAAAAGTTGCGCCCGGAGCGGGTGTGATATGGACATAGTCACTGATCCGCATCCCCAGGACATCCCGGTAAAAGTTGATGCTCTGCTCGGAGTCATCGACCAGGATCACAAAATGTCCCAAGCCCTGCTCCCCGGTCTTAAAGCCCGAGACCGGCCGCGGGGACTGAAATGGTTTATCAAAATGGACTAGTGGGCCATAGAAGACCTCTGACGGGATACCGCTCGGGTCCTGGAAGCGAATCAGCCCGGCCACCCGACGGACCGCCCGCTCTTCAGGCGTGCCTGGAGTGACTTCGACTCCGGCTGCTCCGAGTTGGTCCGCCAAGGCGTGCAAAGCCTGCTCATCGGCAACCTCCCAGCCAATATAGGCAAGGTCATCCTTGCCCGTCGGATGTATCAGAAAGCGATGGTGGTACTCATCCATCCGCAGATAGAGCACGCCATCATCGGCCTGTTCGCTTACGGCCAGCCCAAGCACCGAGGTGGCGAACTGTTCCCAGGCGGCGATGTCACTGACGCTCAGCCCCAAATACCCGAGTTGTGATACGCTGGTCATGCCGTCCTCCTCAGTACGTCGTCATAAAGTCACACCCTACGCCAAAGGGAGATAGAAGAAAACACGTAATCTGTACGTCTGCTGAGTTGAGCGACAGCTCGCTATAAGATATTGCGCAGTCGTGCACGAAAAAAATCTCCAACAGTATTACCCTGGAAGAATTGGAAGTCGTCGAGTGGGTGAACCAAGGGGGGCAGCAGTGGCGTACCCAGGACAAGGCATTTAACGAGCGACAAAAGCTACACCAAAAGCATATAGAAGGCAGTGTGAGCAATAAAGATTACTGGAACCCACAAAAAGAAATGGTTGAGCAACCATCGCAAATGGCCTATAAACGGGCGGGGATTTTCGGGGCGGTCTTGGTGCAAGAGAGCGATCCCTATCCGCAAATCCCTTACGCCGCCAATTTGGATTTTACATTGAAAGACACGCCCAACGCCATCGCCACTTTGAACAAAAAATCCATGCTGACCTGACTGACTTGTTCTGATTCCATGCGAGCGATAGCCGGTTGCTTGCTGCCTACCCGTTTGGCGAGTTCCGCTTGGGAAATATCAGATTCGATTCTCCTGGCCTTCAGTTTTTTGATCAGTCGCTTTTTTTCTCTGATGAGGGCAATTTCAATTTCCGAAAGCCCCATATCTTTTGCGAAATCGTCCGCTGTTTTATACACGATTATGTTTTCCTTTTTCATATCTCAATGCTCCTTATTCGAGATAAAATAAGACTTCTTGTTTTCTTATCCAGTTTCCGGGTTTTTTTCTTTGTTCCATGCAATACATAGATCGCTTGTCGCACTTTCACGACATAAAAAATTCTATAAGTTCCATCTGCATAAAACAGCCTCAACTCATGCAATCCCCTGGCGATACCGGGCAAGGGGCGGGATATTGGCATGGAAAGTTTTTTGCCCTCGCATAAATCCTCAAGAAGTGCGAAAAGGTCGCCGACAACCTCCAATGGTGCCTTTTCAAGTTCTTTTTTAGCTTGGGCCAGTACAACAATATCCACAAAAACAGCTATATAACGAATTTGTTATCTTTCAAACATTTTTCCATAAGCGATAAGAGGAATTCCATTTGCCTGCCAAGGTCTCTTATCGCTTATGCAAGGGGATGGAAAAGGGTGCATGTGGATATATGTCAGGTCGGGAGATACGGTAAAGGAATGGATGACAAAGGGGCCGACACCCCGTAATAGTGAGGATAACACGCTATGGGATTCCTGCTCAAAGTGCTCGTTCTCTCCGTCCTTTTGGGGAGTCTTGCTCTCGCCGAGCCGCCCACAGCCACGCCGGAAGAAACGGGGGTGGCCGAGGGGCTCGATGCCAACCAAGTTAATCAAATCGTGGCGGAGACAGGCAATCCGCTGGAACCCTTGCATTGTTCTCCCTACTGCACTCCAGACGTTGAACACCAAATGGGAGAATTATTAGATGACCCCGATTACGAGTTTATCAATCCTCGGGAAGTGCTCCCCCCTGAAAAACGGGAATACATCCAGGCTTACGAATCAATAGGGCGTAATTTCAATGATATGCGTGGAAGGCCGATTGAAGAACTTTTGCTGGAGAAAAAAGAAATTAAACTAAATGGGGCCTGTGTGACTCCCTCGGGGGCGGCCGATTATAAACTAAAGATACACCAAACAGACCCAGGTAGCTTATTTGGCTTCGAAGAGGCGAACGTATCGACCGACCTGGATGCTTTGTTTTTCAATGGCCAGAAAGTTATCCGCCAGGAGAGCAATAAGGGGTTATACTACAGCGTAGTAGTGGAGCGTTCCCCCACAATACTTAAGCTCAAGCATTATAAGAGAGTTGGGAAGTTAATCACAGAAAAGGTGGAGGTACGCCAATTTTCCCCCGGCAAGAAAACACGCATTTATATTCCCAAGTTTTGCGGCTATTTAGCCGATAAGCATAGGGATTAATCAAGTTTATTTTCACCGCCCCGGCGTGGGCGGCTCGCTCTGCCTCCTTCGTCTCTTGCTCCATAGCTTGTCGTATCCGGGTCCTTGGTCCTGCCCCGAAGAACCCATCCGTCGGCCCAGGGCCGTGCCCCACAGCGGCTCATCCTTGTTGCACTAACCCCCGTGCCGCTCGGTCCAAACCGAGGTGTCCGCCCAAACATGCCCACGCTTCCGCTACAGCTTGCCCTGCCGCTCGCTCGCACATGCTCCGCTCCGCCAGAAGAGGGCTTCGATCTCCTGGGCAGTCTGACTATTGACCAGAGTGGGCACCAGGAAGGAGCAGCGGGACAACGACCCCCCGCACGAAAGCCCGTTTCATGGCTTCGCCCACCTGTATCAAACCCGACGAGTGGACGGACTGTATTTTGCCCTACCTACCCGGGCGGCGGCCAGCCAGATGTACGGACGCCTTACACACTTCATTGCCGGACTGTTCCCCGAAGAAGTCGGTCCGGAGCCCGTGCTGGCCGTTCCCGGCTATGTCCGTGCCAGCACCGCCACAGGCAAGTATCTGCCGAAAGACGAGGTGGGGTGGGATGATCATCCCGATATCCGAA
The DNA here is from genome assembly GCA_022824615.1 of Candidatus Binatia bacterium. GTDB lineage: Bacteria > Desulfobacterota > Binatia > Bin18 > Bin18 > Bin18. The sequence continues at coordinate 19,111 of JAJDZM010000250.1, forward strand.
GCGCGCTTGCTTTTTTAGCCGGTCGGGTTCATCTTTATCGTCATCGGACATATTCCCCTGACTGGAGGCACGTCTCATGACTGACGCGGACGAGTGGTCTCAGGTGTATTCGGCGCTGGCTGATTCGAAGTGGGACTTCAGAACCGTCAAAGGTATCGCGGAGGAAACCGGATTGGAGCAGGACCGTGTAGGTCGTCTGCTTGATGAACATCGATCCGAAATACGCTGGACCGTGTCGCGGAACCGGGGGGTGCTCTATACGCTTAAATCCCGCCCTGTAAAGCTGCGTGAGTACATTGCCGACCTCCAGATGTTCGCCAGCAAGTCGTTTTGACCGGTGCCGCAATGGAGATGTGCTGGCAGCCAGTCCTTCTTGGATTCGTGGGTGGTTGCGCAGTGGAGGCTCTCGAATGGTTCCGCATTCGGAAAGAACTCTACAAGGGCGTTCCTGACTGGTCGAAGAATTTCCTGTATTGGGTAGTGACCCTGGTTATGGCTGGTCTTGGCGGCCTCCTGGTCTTCATATATCAGGCGTCTGGTGTTGAAGTGAGCCCGATCGTGGCATTCAATATCGGAGCCTCGGCCCCATTGATCCTTCAATCACTGATAGCACAGGTTCCAGAGATTGACCGCGGAAACGTCAAGTGACTGCGTTCGCAGTCCGCTGGGCGTCCTAAACACAATCCAACGACAGACAAACACAACTGTGTGTCAACCCTACACAAATCAAGGAGCGGTCCATGAGGTACGAACATATAAGAAAGGGCCTCAAGACTGGTGATATCGTCCTGTTCTCCGGGAAGGGAGCCATAAGCCACAGCATCAAGCTGGTAACGAAAAGCAAGTGGTCTCATGTGGGAATGGTGCTACAGTATACTGGTTTGGAAGCGGTCTTCTTGTGGGAGTCAACAAAACCCTCCGGTGTAAATGAGGCAATTGATGGAAAAGCCAAGAGGGGCGTTCAATTGGCTCTGCTGAGTGACCGATTACGAGATTATGTACAAAATCATGATGGACAGGCGGCGATTCGGATTCTGAAAGGTTATGCAGTAAACGGAAATGACTACGAGAAGTTGATGGCTTTTAGACAAAAAGTAAAGAATAGACCCTACGAAAAGGACAAAATTGAACTGATAAAGGCGGCCTACGATGGACCGTTCGGACAGAACGAAGAAGACCTTTCCAGCCTGTTTTGCAGTGAACTTGTAGCGGAAGCGTACCAGAAACTCGGCTTGCTTAAAGAACCTCCACAAGGTCTACCATCGAATGAATTTGTTCCAAAGGATTTTGCAGAAAAGAGAGGATTAGTACTGGAGAGAAACGCGTCCCTGGGTAAGGAGATAGCGATAGAGATTTGAGACGGCTCCTGATGGACGGTTAGAGCAAGGCGCGATGCAACCGCTTTGTCCAAGATGGTGCTAGAGCAAATTCCGATTCTGTGTAGCGCGTCTCTCTCCTCCCTGGCCGCTTGGTGCCAGCTATAGTCTTTCCCGCCGAGCGGGGACTGGCACGGCTACAACGTATCGTAAACCGCTCTAGTGACCTGCTTGGATGTCTCAATCTTCGCGCGCCACCCATGCTTCCGGAGGTGTCAATCAGTGGCAGCAAACCGCTCAGTACCAAGACATCGCTCCGCAGGAATTTTGTCCTATTACGAGTACAAGAGCGGCATCAGCAGGGTTCGGATGTGCCCTTCAAGGAAATCGGCCTTTTCCTCGATTCTTGTTGCTGCTGACTGTAGATCGTCTCCGTTAAGGACTCGAAGTGCAGCCTCACGAGTGATGGCAAAAAGTTCCGCATCGTTGCCGTTCGGATTTAGCTCAGGACCCCATTTCGACTTTGGTGTGGCACCCCGCAGACGCGCCCGCTCAATATAGTCGAGGTTCTCTGTTGGCTTCGGGTCTGAGGCATTCCCAGATTCATAAGACCAGTCAATTTCCCCTATGAAGCCGCCATAGTTCTCCAATCCCGCTGGCCTGTTTCCTTCCAAGATAGCTTTGATGCCAGCAATCACCTTCGGTCGATCCATCATCCCGCCATGTATGTTTTCCTGATTGTCTGGTATTTCGGCCCAGTAGTGGTCCTCCGGTAGTCCGGGGAGCAGGGTTGACTGAAACAAGGCTGTACCATCGCCATTTGAAATTTTTCCACCTAGTGGTGTTGGCACCTTGTGCAACACCCAGTCACCATCGGAGCGAGTCGCACAGCATGTCGTCTTGCCGTTCAGACCGACGATGACGTAAATCTTGTCCGATAAATGACGAACGACCTCGCTAATCCTCTGCCATTTCTCTACGTGGTATCGTTCAGCGAATTGAAGGATTTTAGACCGAAGGTCACAACGCTCTCGGTTAGTCCAAGCTCCAGCACGATAAAGTGAGTCGCCCGTCCGAATGGGATGCTTGAGCGTCGCTACAACTTGGCCTTGGCTCTCTATCTGAGTGACCCATGAGCAGGCTGGAGCGACGAGTAGCTGAAACAAGCTCGGCATTGTCGCAGCAGAACGGCGAAGGATATTGTTTCTAATGAGCCAATCGAGTGGCGTCCCATTGCCATCTTCGATTACTCTTATCGGTTTCAGGGCTCCGTGAAATGGCGGTGCACAGAATATGATTTTTCCGATCCTTGCATCGAATTCTCGGGTGTTTGCCAAGAGCCATAATAGCACACATCCGCCCATGCTATGAGTGACGAAATTGACCTCCCCGTCGCTTTCAGTCACCTTCTTCAGAAATAGATGTAGCCGTCTCGCCTCAATGGGAATGCTCTCGCGCCAATCGTAGTTGAACCGACCAAGTTTGACCTCGGCAAGAAACTTCGCATAGGGGTCCGAAACAATAGGTGGATGGACGGTTGACCGTGCGTAGATAAATTGGTTGGCAACGTCGACCGCACCATCGGGTGTGAGAGATTGATATTCAAGGTTGTCAACCTCGTGCCAGACACCGAAATCTATCCAGAGCGTATCGTTCGACTCCCTCTCATAGAGTTCACTTCCCATGATACCGTGTAGAAACACTACACGAGCAGGTGATTGTCGGAACTCATCAAGCCAATGAGGCCAGACTTCAGTCTCGTAGAAATTGTGTTTTCTCATCAGCGGGTTGTCCTAAGGCAGCGACCGGGCAATGCGGAATCCGTCATCCGAGTAGGTATCGCTACCGAAGTCACTGTCCCGAACATCAGCAGGTCCCCTCCGGCGGTTGGCCAAACGGAGAGTCCACGGCTCGTTGTTCCAGGAGCCGCCGCGCAGGACCCGCATAGAGCAATCTCCAATCTCCCACGCTCGCCCATCGCTCGGCGCACCTGCGTAATCCTCATTCCAGCAGTCTTGCACCCACTCCCACACGCTCCCTGACATATCATATAAACCTAGGCTCAGGACGCATAACCAGAAGAGCACGGTAGCCGCCAGGCAGATGGCACTGAAGAAGGTGTGGGCGCACCGGTCGTAACGGGTGGCGATGCGGCGTCAGTC
>JAJDZM010000283.1 GCA_022824615.1 Candidatus Binatia bacterium
CTGATGACCCTTGCAATTGTCTTATTCTATTCCCTGGAAGGGCACGCGGATCAAACCGAAGCCAAGGACGAAGATGATTATGTGAAGGAATGGTGTGCGGCGAATGACGGTGAACGGTACTGGCCTCTCGACGACAAGACCGAAGCGGATTGCCTGACGGACACACATGTCGTTGAGTTTAAGCGGGCCGGTGAATGGAGTCATGTCCTCCAAGGCATTGGACAAGCCATACACTACACGCAACAGACGGAGAGCGGTCGTCAGCCGGGCATCGTGCTTATTATAGAAAACAAAAAGGGGTGCCGGACCTTGAGTCGGTTGAAAAAAACGCTGAAGGACGTTTCCGTCAATGAAAACTCCGTCGAGTTACTGCCGTCAATAGGCCCGTATGCGGAGAGGTGTCCGAAATAGATTTGACAGCCCCGCAGTCGAGGTGTCGGATTATGCCTCTGGCTCATCTGACCTACAGGACTTCAAGATACTATGTTATCCATTGGATTTTCACCGCGGCACACGAGCTGGACTACCTGTCGCTTCATCAGGACGAATACCAGCGCGTTTCACGATAAGTTGTAGCCGTGCCAATGCGTTCTCGTCGTTTTGCTCCCCTACGAATTTTTCTCGAACAGGACACCGGCCTCGCGTAACTGCTGTACTTCTTCGGGCGACCGTTTCAGGTATGCGGTGAGAATTTCCTGGTTATGCTGTCCCAGGGTGGGAGCCTTGAGCGGCAGGTCGTCAGGAAAACTGGAAAAGCGGAGCGGCATGCCGGGAATATCAAACTCGCCGACAATGGGGTCATTGATGGTACGCACGGTACCGCGTTCCCGCAGGTGGGGATGCTGCGTCGTTTCGGCTACCGACAAGACCGGCGCAACCGGGACACCGAACTGCTCCATATGGGCAACCGCGCTCCCAACATCGGGAAAGCTTGCCTGCAACCAGTCTTCGATAATCTGAACGACCTCATCCCGATGTTCGAGGCGGAGCGCCTCGGTGCCATAGCGTTCATGGTCCACCAGCTCCGGTTTCTCCATGGCCGCACACAGGTCCTTCCAGTGATGCAGAAAGGCCATGATGACAAGCGAACCGCCCTTGGCCCGAAAAATGCCCGCCGGACAGACATAGGTTAAATGCCGGCCGGCCCGGGTCGGATTCATTTTGCCCTGGGTGCCGCTATACTGGTGGACGTTGACCTCATGATAATGGTAGTACACGTCCAGCAGGCCGATATCGAGATGCTGGCCCTCTCCCGTACGGTCGCGGTAGCGCAGGGCGGACACGACAGCCAGGGCACCGTGGACGCCCGTGCTCACATCCCCCATCCCGACCAGCGGCAGATACGGGGCTTCGTCCGGGTCGCCGATCATGGAGGTGACCCCGGAGTAGGCCTGGGCAATATAGTCATAGCCGGGTTTGGTGGACAGTGGTCCTTTCTGGCCCAGGGCCGAGATGGAGCACAGGATAATATCCGGCTTGATTTTCTTGAGTTCCTCATACCCCAACCCCATTTGGGCGATCACGCCGGGCTTGAAGTTCTCGACCACCACATCCATTTGCGCCACCAGCTCTTTAATAATGTCCATGGCTTTGGGGTCGCGGATATTCACGCATAAACTCTTCTTGCCGAGATTCTGCTGAATGAAGTAGAGGCTGCGTTCCTTTTCAAAAACCGAGATACCGCGCACCATATCGCCGCGGGGCGCGGACTCAACCTTAATGACGTCGGCTCCCATCTCGGCCATCATCCGGGTACAACTCGGTCCGGCCAGGGCGCGGGTAAAATCCAACACCCGCAGGTCGCTCAGAATATGCTCCATTCCGTGTGGCATGGTGTTCCTCCGTTTCAGGTATGTGCTCTCAATCCCACATCAGCCCGCCGTCAACATTGAACGACTGGCCGGTGATATTGCGTGCCTCATCCGAAGCCAGGAAGACGGCCATATTGGCTATATCATCCGGGCTGTTGGAGCGCTTGAGGGGAATCGAGGCATCCAGCCGGGATATCGCCTGTTCTTCGCTTATTCCCTCGCGCTCGGTGAGTTGCTTCATAACGTTGGTGTACAAATCCGTGCGGGTGGCGCCGGGACAGATGGCATTCACATTGATATTATGTTTGGCGAGCTGCGAGGCGCCGATACGGGTCATGGCGATGACGGCTCCCTTTGAGCCGGCGTACGAGATATTCGACGTGCCCCGAAAGCCCTTGCCGGCGATGGACGCGATGTTAATGATCCGGCCTTCTTTGCGTTTCGCCATCTCCCGTGCCACCGCCTGCATGCAGAAAAAGACGCCCTTGGCATTCACCGAATGAATCCAGTCCCAGTCTTCCTCGGTGACATCAAAAAACCCCAGGCTTTTTGTCACACCGGCATTATTGACCAGAATATCAATCCGGCCAAAGGTTTCCATTGCGGTGGTGACCATGGCGTTGATGTCTTCCACCCGTCCCATGTCTGTCTTGACAAACAGGCCGCGGCGGTCGTGGGCGCTCACCTCAGTCGCGGTTTGCCTGCCGGTGACCTCATTGATTTCCGCGCCAACGACATGGGCGCCCTCCTTGGCACACCGCAGGGCAATGGCCTTGCCCATGCCGGTCCCAATCCCCGTCACGATGGCGATCTTCTCTTTGAGCAACATACTGTCCCTCCTTCGCTGGTGGCGTAGTCTGAGAAACTGTGAGTGAGGGGACCGCGCCCCTATGCGTGAAACTCCGGCATCACTTCCTTGGCAAACAGCTCCAAGCCCTGACGCGCACGCTCAGGGTCGCGCGCCCCGGCGTGAAAATAGAAAGCAACCTGATCGAGACCAAATTCGTCGTTGAGCTCATACAGCCGGCGGCGGCACTCGGCCGGGGTGCCCACAACCGCCCGTTCTTCCACATCGTTCGGCATGGAAAGAATAAATTCGAGGTAGGAACGCATGGGGTCGTGGGCCGGGACTTGACCGAGTGCCTCGCGGGGCACAAATGAGGTGATTAATTCAGTATAGGCGCGGGTAGTCGCGCGCGCGTCGCGGACGGCTTCCTGATGATCGTTATTAACGAACAGAAAGAAGATACACGTCGTCCGGGTTGGCCCATGCCCATACTCCTGCAAGGTGGCACGGTAATGCTGGAGTCGGGAGACGACCTCGGGGTGGGGGGCGCTCAACCACGGGACGACAAACGCATTGTCTCCGACCTGACCGGCTCCCTCAAACGATTCCCGGCTGAGCGTGCCGCGATAGATCGGCGGGTGGGGCTGCTGGACCGGCTTGGGGCCGACCGACAACGACGGCACCTGCCAAAAGCTACCCCGGTACTCAAAGGGGTCCTCAGTCCAGGCCCGGCGGATAATCTCCAGGGACTCTTCGTAGCGGGCACGACTCTCGGCCTGATCAACACAAAATCCTTCAAAATGCTTTGGAATAATACCGCGTCCGGCCCCAAAGTTGAGCCGGCCGTTACTCAGGATATCGAGCATGGCAAAGTCTTCGGCCTTCCTGAGCGGATTCTCAAACGGCAGGAGACTGATCGCCGTGCCCAGCCGGATACGCGAGGTCTCGCGCGCTACGGCGGTCAGAAACATTTGCGGACTGGGACAAATGCCAAACGCATAGAAGTGTTCCTCACCCAGCCAGATCGAGTCAAAACCGAGCTCCTCGGCCTGGACGCAAATATCAAGGGTGTCTTGAAAATATTGTGCCTCGTCTTGCCTGTCACGGAAAAAATCAAAAAGAGAAAACAGACCAAACTCCATACGAAACTCCTTCTTCGGGCAGGACGCAGTGATCCCACTCCTGCGGTCTAAAGAGATGGGCGAAATTCCGGCATGACCTCATTGGCAAACATCTCCAGTCCATAGCGCGCCCGCCTGGGGTCGCGTGCTCCGGCGTGAAAATAAAAGGCAACCTGGTCGAGCGTAAACTCGTCGTCCAACTCGTGCAGCCGACGGCGACATTCGGCCGGCGTGCCGACCACTGCGCGCTCCTCAATCTGGTCGGGCATGGCTCGGGCGAAGTCGATGAACTGTCTGACCGGGTCGGCGGTGTGCATCTTGGTCAGCAATTCCGCGGGGATCATATTCGTGAACAGATCGGTGTAGGCACGGGTGACATCCTGTCCCTCACGCAGGGCCACATTGTGGTCCGGGTCCACGAACAGAAAGAAGATGCAGGTGGTCCGCCTCTGACCATGTCCGTTTTCTTCGAGCAGGGTACGGTAGCGCTGGACTCGCTTCCGCACCGAGCGGTGAGGGCCGGTGAGCCAGGGCACGATGAACGCATTATCACCCACGGTCCCCGCACCCTCGAACGATTCCCTGCTGATCGTGCCGCGATAGATAGGCGGGTGGGGCCGCTGGACGGGTTTGGGTCCTAGCGATAATGAGGGCACCTGCCAGAATTCACCCTGATATTCAAAGGGGTCTTCGGTCCAGGCCCGGCGGATGATTTCCAGCGACTCCTCATAGCGTGCCCGGCTCTCGCGCAGCGGAACCCGAAAGCCCTCGAAGTGTTTGGCAATAATGCCGCGCCCGACCCCGAAGTCGAGTCGGCCGTTGCTCAAGATGTCGAGCATGGCAAAGTCTTCGGCCTTTCGCAGTGGGTTCTCAAACGGCAGCAGACTGATAGCCGTGCCCAACCGAATCCGCGAAGTCTCGCGGGCGACTGCGGTCAGGAATATCTGCGGGCTGGGACAAATCCCGAAGGAGTAGAAATGCTCCTCTCCGAACCAGACCGAGGCAAAGCCCAGCTCTTCGGCCAGAATGCTCAGTTCCAACGTATCCTGAAAATACCGGACCTCGTCCTGGCGGTCTCGGAAAAAGTCGAATAACGAAAATAAGCCGAATTCCACGAATACCCTCTCTTTGCGTCGTTTGTGCGAGGCTCATGGCCTGCCCGCAATCCCCGCCCCACGTGATGCTGCACGTCTCAGCAATATACGCGGCCGCCTCGTCTGCCAAGAGCAAGCGGGGCGACCGCTCATGCCTTTCCTCGGCACCTTTCGTAGGGGCAGCCCCCTGTGGCTGCCCGGTCTGCCGGGGGCACGCCGGGGCGTCTCTATCTCTTTCGCATGACGAGCACTCGCTCGAATTTGGTCGTGCGTGTCCGTCTTCTCGAACGGCGTTCATCGGGGATGAGGTCGTTATAAATTGTCTCCACGACAAATCGGCCTTCCGATACCTCAACGGCTAACTCACCCAGGATTTCAGCGGTCCGCCGGCTTTTTCCGTCCCTTTCCACATCTCCGAGAACCAACACACAATAGCCACCGAGTTTCAGAACACGGTCCATCTCTTTAAGGCAGGTGGCCATCTGAGGGAGATAGACCTTTTGGCTCGCGGTTAATGAGGCATCGAGAGCCTTCCACTTATCGCAACCGAGGAACCACAGTCTCAGTCTATTATCCCGCGCATAATCAAGCGCCCCAAAATATGGAGGGCTTGAGATGATGGTATCGATCGTGCCGTCTTCGATAGGCAGTTTCATTGCGTTGGTTTGCCACACCCTATACTCACGACTCGCCCAATCATCGGTGAACGCGGGATTCCGATAGGCGCGTTGAACTTTTGCCAGGAGCCGCGAGCGGAGGTCTCGGTACAGATACATCCCTGGATACTCTTCCGGGGGATATTTTGTCCTGCGGAGGTAGGGGACCAAGTGACTTGCGGGATACGAGAGAAATCCAGGCCGCTGATGGTGCAAGATTCCCAAGAGGCAGGCGGTAAGGAAAAATTCTTCTTCTTTTTTGAGGATTCGAAAAGCCGCTACAATTTCGGGAAGCGTTTGCGGATGAAAGAACTCTCGAACCCACTCCGGGACATGTGTCACATCTTCATGCGATGCTTCTTCTTCTACTTTTTCAATGACCGACCTTGCCTGTTCCAGGGCCTGCTTCTCGTTCCCAGGTGCCTCAAGTTTGCCCCTCGTTAAGGTGTAGGCGTAGGGACTCAGGTCGTTGGCAAGAGCCTCTCGCCCAGCCAATACCGCTTCCAGAGGGACTACGCCAGAACCGGAAAATGGGTCCAGGATGCTATCGCCGGGCTTTGAATACAGGCGGATGAGGACTCGGACCATGCCGGATTTGAGTTTTCCGACATATGGGGAGAGTTGGTGAAACGAACTCTCCCGCGCATTAAAGGAACCGTGCCACAACCGCGCGTCGAGGGTGTCAATTGACTCGGCCTCACCGAACATGCTGAGCTGCACCGCCCCACTCATGACTCGCTCCTACGCCGATTGCTCCCCCGTGAACCGCCTGTGGCAACGAGCTGTCCCTCGTGAAAAACCTCAACTGCTCGTGCGGTCCGACCATTACGTGACCGTAAGAACCTGACATGAACCTGCCAGATATGTCTTCCCATCTTTTCCTCTTCAATTCCAAACAGATTAAGAACGAGCTTCGGAAGACGAAGCGTCTCTAGCGTGTGGACAGGCGGTGTCGGTTCAGAAGTGCGTGGAATCTGCTGAGGGAACAAAAAGACATCTGGAGCGACTGCCTCCCCCACGCTGTCAGCGCGATTCGGATATTTTGGACAGGGTCGCAAGGCCGTCCCACAGAGCGGGTCCTTGAAGAAAAGGACATCGACCTGTTTTTGACGTAAGACCAGTTCGTTTGTCAGCCGATTGAGAATAGCGCGCACACCGTGGGCAGGCTCATTAACAATTGCGCCGTCAAGGTGACACCAGATACCAAATTCCCGCGCCCATAGCGGCCGTTCGGAGATATTCACGCTATTGCCTTCGCCCCCCTTGACCTCAAGTGCCGCGAAATAATCAGGGTCACGCGCTATGGCAACCTCGAAATCGTGCCGATGCGTACCACTACTTTTCCTATACCCTACGATGCGCTGGTGCCGCGCCAAGCTCTCCAGGATACCTCCAATGAACCCCTCTCTGCCGGAAGTTGAGGAAGCGATGAACCTGCCTCGAATACTCTCAACTGCGGAACGGAAGACTAACGATCCGTTGTAGTCTTTGGGCTGGATATCATGCTGGAGCAAGACATCTGGATGCCACTTATCCAGGTTGCTCAGCAGGTCAATAGTCGGCTGAACCTGTCTTGTGATTCGTTCCTGATGGGAGCATGGTAGGGGCAAATCGGTTCATCCTCTGCGACGAATATGTAGTGGAAGACCGACAGGAAGCATATCGAATTTGAAAGGGGGAAACCAGTCAGATGTCTCTGATGTACAGTCGGGTTATGGTCAAGCCGGTGCGGAAAGGGCGACTTCTTGTTGCAGTCCCACAGAAGGAGGGGGATCGTCTTACACACAAAAAAGTTGAAGAAACACGGCGGCCGCTCCGTATGGATCGAGCCTCTCTCACAAGGAAGGGGCGCGTATGAGGCGGCAATGCAAATGGAAGCTGGCGGTGGCTAGCGTTTTAGTGTGGGCGCTGTCTGCATCTCTTGCGCATGGGGCGGAACTCAATACGCTGACCGACCGGATTGTGGGCGGCACCTCGTTGTTGCGCGCCCACCGGCCCAGCTTCAGCACCCGGGCGCTGCACGAGGCGGCGCTCCGTTTTCAGCAGTCCGTCTACTCCCGAACGGGCACGTCGCGCCGGCAGTATGCCGAGCTGACCGCCGCGTTCAGAACTGTCCGCACGTCGTACGGATTTGCCCTAGACCGAGAGGTGGATTTCATCCTGACCCACCTCCAACAAGATATGCGCGCGCTGGACGGAAGGCTCGTGTCCACGTTTGAGCCGTCTCCGCCTTCCTCTCAGGTGTACTCATACGGCTTCATTCGGGAGGAGATGTGTCTCGGCGGAAACGCGGCCGGTAAGCGCCCCTGTCCCAATCAAACCAACGTGCTGACGTTCCGACTACCCCGCGGCGCGGCGCGCATCACCAATCTGGTCGGAGAGTGGCGGGATTATGGACTCAAGGGAAAGCTGCTGGTCCATATCGACGGCGTGCGGGTGTGGCGGACCGACGTGAAGAAGAAATGGGACCGGGACAGAAAGCTCCTTGACCATCCCGTTCCGTCCGGGGCAACCGTCAGCTTGCGCAGCGAGAACGGTGACCCGATCTGGATTCGCCGGTTCGAGGTCAAATACGCCCGGCATTGAATCGTCCGCGTCTTGGAGTTGACTTCACCGCCAGAGTCCAGGATAGTCTGGGGGCTCAAAAAATTCTCTACAGGAGGCGTTTGGTATGAAGATGTATAGTTATCAGCTCAGCAATTTTGCCGGAAAGTGTCGGGTTGCGGCCTATGAAAAAGGACTCAACATCGAGTTCGTTGATCCGCGCGAAAACCCTGGACAAAAAGAGTACAAGAAAATCAATCCCACCGGCAAGGTTCCGGCCCTGGAAACCGACGGCGGACAGCTTATTGCCGAATCGGAAGTCATTAACGAGTATCTGGAGGACAAATTCCCGGAGACGCCGCTGCTGCCGAGCGATGCGGAGGGCCGCGCCGCGGTCCGTTCCATGACGCGCTACCACGATCTGTATATCGACCCGCCGATGCGGGCGTGTTTCCCCAAATTGTTCGGCCAGGATCTGGACGACCAGTTTATTGCCGACAAGATCGCCGAGGTGAATAATAATCTCGATCAGCTTGAGGCATCGGTTTCCGACGGGCCGTGGCTGACCGGCGATGCGTTCACCCTGGCAGACGCCGCCATCGCGCCGACCCTGTTTCTCATGGATAATCTGCTGCCGAACTTCGGCTCAAAAAAGCCGTTCGAGGGCCGGCCCAAACTGGCCGCCTGGTGGCAGCGCATCCAGGAGAGAGAGTCAACCAAGAAGGTGCTGGGCGAACAAGGAACTGCCCTGGCAGCCATGATGAAGGGCTAAATCTCGGTCAGAACGACAGGGCGGTCAGACGACCGCCCTTTTTTCTTGTGCTGTTGCAGGCGAGAAAGTGGACGGAAAAAGTAGGCTATCCGTCCGTACATTTGGGGTCGCACTGGACTGCTTGCCGGGCCGCGTCCTTTTCGCACGACTCGCTGGTCGCATAGGTATTTTTCTGGTCCAGACACTCCAGGATGTTGTTAATCTGAACCGTCAGGCAGTTCCTGAAACACTCCGGAGCCTGGTCCCCGCCCGCGGCTTCCAGTTGGCCGCTGACATAGGTGTTGAGCGCCCCAAACCGGGCCAGGATATTTGTCGCCCCCGTCTCTGCCGGTTTTGAGGGAGTGTAGCCCTCTGGATAGCCGTCCGCGGCTCCGACAGGAGCGGTCGCGACAAGGGCACTGAAACAGAGCCCACATAGCGTCAGGAGTGTCTTCTTGACTGGCATACTTCTCTTCCTTTCTTTCTCGTTCGATTACGAACCCGAACCACTACACTGCGGGTCACAGGCCGCCATTTTCTGGGCCGCGTCCTTTTCGCACGATTCACTGCCGGCATAGGTATCGTTCGCTTCGGCACAGGCGATGGATTCATTGAGAGGGATGGTGAGACACGCCCGGTAGCATTCTGGTGACTGCTCTCCGCCGGCCGCCTCAAGCTTATCGGTCATATACGTCGAGACCGCAAAAACGCGATCCAGGCTTTTCCGTCCGCCGCCCTCTGCCGGAGTCGAGGGCGTATAGTCTGCGGGGTAGCCGTCCTCGGCAAAGCCTGAAGACAGGCCGGCGAAAACCAGACTCAGGATGATCCCACTCACCCCTGCCATTCGGGAGAATGTGTGACGCATAGCCTCTCCTTCATATCGAAAGAACGAGTGTTTCATACCTTCCTCGCTACGGTTGCGCAACTCCAAAGAGCAGACTAAGGACAAAAGCATGCGGCGCGGACGTACGGGGAAGAGACGCAGGCGTTCTGCCTCGGCCGCCTGGCTGAACTGGCTGTGTCAGCTCGCCACCGTTCTTGTGGCCTTTTGGTGGCCGGCTCTGCTCTCCGACCCTATCTATACTTCCCGCCAGGTTCGCCTGGCCAGCCAAGAATTCTCCCTGTCGGACGGTACTGTTCCGCAGACCGCAGAAGAGCGGGCGATGGCTATTTTCTGGTTGTGGAAGCACCGTACGCTGGTGCAGGACCCTTGGCGCTTTGGACCGTACCGAGGGCTACGGGATGCCAATGGCCGCACGCAGACCTTGCTGATGATTGCGGGTATCTGGCTCGTGCGAGCGGGGGTCTTTGTCCGGCAGCGCTCCACTGCTCGGCGGACCTAATACCTCTGAACCGCCATTTCTTTTCTGGATTTCTGCGTGGCGCCGTGGTAGAGCCTGAACAAAAGGGGAGGGTCTTATGTCTCAGACTGTCCAGGTCGCATGTCCGCACGATTGTCCGGACTCCTGTCTCATGGATGTGACGCTTGAGCACGATCGAGCGGTGAATATCAAGGCCAGCAAAGAGCATCCGTTTACGCGGGGGGCCTTGTGCGCAAAGGTCAACAAGTTTCTGGATCGGGTGTACGCGCCGGACCGCCTGCTGTATCCGGTCAAGCGCGTCGGCCCGAAAGGCCCTGGGGCGCAGTTCGTCCGGATTTCGTGGGACGAAGCCGCCTCGACTATTGTGGAGAAAATGCAGGCCACGATAGCAACGCACGGGCCGCAGTCCATTGTGCCGTATTCATATCGTGGCAATAACGGGGCGTATCAGAGCAACGGGATCGACCGGCGTTTCTTTCATGCGCTGGGCGCCTCCACCCTGGCGCGCACGATTTGCGCCGGTGGATTGCTGGGCGCAATGGATTACTCCGACGTGTTCTTTGGCTTTGCTCCAGAGGGCCTGGTCGAGAGTAAACTCATCATCTTCTGGGCCGCTAATCCACTGAACACGGGCTTCCACGTCTGGCCCTTCGTCCGTCAGGCCCAGCGTCGGGGGGCGCGGCTGATCGCCATTGACCCGTATCGTTCGCGGACCGCCCGGGCGTGCGACGAGCATATTGCCGTCCGGCCGGGAACCGACGCGGCCTTGGCCCTGGCCATGATGAAGGTCATTGAAGCAGAGGGGCTGGCCGACCTTGACTATGTAGAGCGGCATACCATCGGCGCCGAGCCATTTTTCAGCCGCCTGCGCTCCCTCTCGCTCCCGGACCTGGCCCAGACGTGTGACGTTCCGGTGGGCACTATTCAGGACTTGGCGCGCATCTATGCCACGACCCGGCCGGCGGCGATTCGGACCGGCGTTGGCATCCAGCGCAGCGGCGGAGGCGCGGCGGCCGTCCGGGCCGTGGCCTGTCTGCCCGCGCTGACCGGGGCCTGGCGTGAGGCCGGCGGGGGCTTGTGCAACTTCGGGGGAGCCATGTTCACCGCCCAGAATATGAAACAGGCCATGCGCTTTGATCTCTCGCCAGAGGGCACCCGTGAAATCAATATGATGCGGCTGGCCGAGCATGTGCTCGACCCCAGTTTCGATCCGCCCATCAACGTACTGTACGTCTACAATTGCAATCTGGCTGCCTCGCTGCCCGACCAAGTCGAACTGCGACGTGCGCTGCAACGTGCGGACCTGTTTACCGTCGTCCACGACCTCTTCCTGACGGATAGCGCGGACTACGCGGATATTGTTCTGCCAGCGACTTCTCCGCTTGAGCAGGATGATATGATTCTGGCCTACGGCGGTGATTTCGGCAGCTTCAGCCGCAAGGCGCTTGAGCCGCTGGGCGAAGCAAAGTCGAATGCCGATGTGTTTCAGTTGTTGGCGACCGGGCTGGGCATCACTGAGCCGGCGGTGCAGGCCTCGGCGGAGGAATTTACCGGGGAAGCCCTCAAGGACGGGCTGTCTGCCGACGAATTCCTGTCTCGTCCCTTTATGCCGACCCGCCCCGAGCCCGACCTGCTGCCCCGAGCGCAGGGCGGCTTTCTGACCCCTTCGGGAAAGTTCGAGTTCTTTTGTGAAAAAATGGAGCGGGACGGGCTGGACCCGCTACCGTCCTTTGTCCCTCCCCACGAGACGCTGAGCAAGGGGCCGTTTCCGTTGAATTTTCTGCCGCGCAAGCACAAGGATTCGCTGAATTCCTCCTATGGGCACTTGCCGGTGATGCGCCGTCAGGAGTCCACGGCCCGGACCCTGGAAATCCACCCGTACGATGCGGCTGCCCGCGGCGTGGACACGGGTGATGAGGTGCGGGTGTTCAACGACCGTGGGGCGTTCGTGCTGCCGGTTGTTGTCTCCGAGCGGGTCCAGGCCGGCACGGTTGCCACCTTCTGGGGCTGGTGGGACAAACTGTCCGGAGGGAAGGGCAACGTCAATAATGTGACGTCGCCTCAACTGACGGACATTGGCGGCGGTGGCACCTTTTATGACTGCCGCGTTGAGGTCGAACGCTGGGACGGGCAGGCGCTCGCATAAGACACCGCTCAAGAGGAATCAGGCATGCCACGAATGGAGGCCGTCGATAACCTGCCGACCGCCCTGCTGCGGGTCCGTATGAACGGCCCGGACGCCCACTATGGGGGGGGTCTGGTTGATGGCGCAAAGATGCTGCAACTCTTCGGTGATGTGGGGACAGAGCTGAGCGTTCGCCTGGACGGGGATGAGGGGCTGTTTCGCGCCTATGACAATGTGGAGTTTCTCGTCCCGGTTTATGCCGGTGACTTTATTGAGGTGTCCGGGCGGATAACCCGCGTGGGGCGAACCTCGCGGCGGCTCGAATTTGAAGCCTGGAAAGTGATTGTCCCTCGCCCCGATATCTCTGACTCGGCTGCGGACCTGCTCGAAGAACCGGTCCTGGTCTGTAAAGCCGGCGGCACCTGCGTGACCTTACAGGAAAGACAGCGAAAAGGCGGCTAGAGCAATTCACGCGAGGCTGTGGCGACCTTTCCGCTCCCGGCATGCCGGACGTGATGTGGTATGTAGCGTCCGGACCGCTTGGACCGGACTCCTATGGTGGAACACTGAGAAAAAAGAGTCGCCATGAAATTTATTTTCTGGTTTCCCGTTTGTATCGTCTTGTTGTGGGTCTGCGCGACGCCATACTCCGTTGCGGCGGAAGACGTTGAGGTCGCAGACTGCTTCAAGAATGATCTGGCGCCCGCAACCCGGTTCGTCGCCTGCCGCACGGCCGCCGAAGCCGGACACGCAGATGCGCAGTACAGTCTCGGCTATATGTACAGCACGGGCGAGGGCGTCCCGCAGGACTATGCGGAGGCGCTGACTTGGTATCGGCGGGCCGCCGAGCAGGGAGACGCGAGTGCGCAGGTCAATCTCGGCTACATGTATGATATGGGCCAAGGCGTGGCGCAGGACTATGCGGAGGCGGCGGCGTGGTATCGGCGGGCGGCCGAGCAAGGGGACGTTCAGGCACAGTCTAAC
Source organism: Candidatus Binatia bacterium (assembly GCA_022824615.1). Taxonomy (GTDB): domain Bacteria; phylum Desulfobacterota; class Binatia; order Bin18; family Bin18; genus Bin18. Next base: position 13,196 of record JAJDZM010000283.1, read on the forward strand.
CTCGGTATCGTATATTATCTGGGTCGGGGCGTCCCGCAGGACTATACGGAGGCGCTGACCTGGTATCGGCTGGCCGCCGAGCAGGGAGACGCTCAGGCACAGTCTAACCTCGGCGTCATGT
>JAJDZM010000182.1 GCA_022824615.1 Candidatus Binatia bacterium
AACCTCTCGTTTCATCACGACCTTTTCCTCGCTCACATCCGGTATCCCGTGCTGGTCTTGACCTATGTGCTGCTCAAACCGCTGCTGTGGGTGGTCGGTATCGTTGGGTATGCGGATCGACTCTGGGCCGCTGTCAGCCGCACGATGAAGGCCAAGATGCTGGCCGGACATGATTTCGGCGACTACCGTCCCAGCCGGCACGATGTGGTGGTCTGTACGTTTCCCAAATGCGGCACCAACTGGACCATGCAGATCGCGTATCAAATCGCCATGCGGGGCAAGGGCGAGTTCAGGCATATTCACGATGTGATTCCGTGGCCCGATTTTGCCAGACAGGACCTCATCGTGCCCCTGTCGGACGATGCCGCCCGCCAGGCCGCGCCCACCGGCCTGCGGGTGATTAAAACGCATCTGGAGTGGGAGCGGATTCCCTATACCCCGGACGCCCGTTATATCTGTATTCTGCGCGATCCCAAGGACGCCTTTGTGTCGGCGTATCTGTTTATCCGCGATGTCATGTTCGGCCCGCTGATGCCTACCGTGCCGGTCTGGCTGCGGCTCTTCTTTTCCGATGCCGCACCGTTCATCTGGTCCGAACACCTGCACGGCTACTGGAAAAACCGCCACCTGCCCAACCTGCTGATCCTGACCTTTGACGAGATGACACGGGACCTGGCCGCGGCCGTGCGACGTATCGCCGAGTTCATGCAGGTCGAATTGACCCAAGAGGAATTTGCCGAGGTATGTGAGAAGAGTTCCTTTGCCTATATGAAAAGCATAGACGAGAAGTTCAAACCGCCGGCGCTCACCCCGTGGTCGTCGCCCAACCGGCAGATGATCCGTCGCGGTGTCAGTGGCGGGTCAGCCGAACTCCTGTCCCCCGACCAGCAGGACTTCATTGATGCGACATGTAAAGCCGAGCTGGACCGGATCGGCAGCGACTTTGCATACGATGCGGTGTGGGGCAACCAAGCTGGTGAGGAGAACACGGTAACTGCTACGCCGAACGTCGAACAACCCAGTGCATAGAGATATTTCTCAACACGAGCACCGGTGGTAGAGTGGCCCACATGCCGAGAGCACAGCCCCTGGAAACACCCCAGACTTCCCAGCCGGGTGAATTATACGAACAGGACTTCTCTGCCTGGATTGAAGAACAGGTCGGAGCGTTGCGGTCCGGCCAGACGCACCGACTGGATATGGAGAACCTGGCTGAGGAGATAGAGGACATGGGGAGAAGCCAGCGCCGGGCGGTGAAAAGCGCGCTCATCATTATCCTGAGCCATCTTCTGAAATATCGCTACCAGCCCAACCGTCGGACCAATAGTTGGCGGGCAACCATACGAGAGCACCGCCGTCGCGTGCGCGACGAACTGGCCGACAGCCCGAGTCTGCGACCGTATAGTGAACGCATTCTTGATGACTGCTACCAGGACGCGCGGGAAGCGGCCGCGGATGAGAGCGGCTTACCTATTGCGTCGTTTCCGGCCGTTTGCCCGTTTGCTTTGGAGCAGGTTCTTGATCGGAATTTTTTGCCGGAGTCGAACTGAGAGGAGCATGTCAATGAACGTGATCGATGGTGACAGCCATTTTATGGAGCCGCTTGATCTCTACCCCCGCTATATTGATCCGGCATTTCGGGAGCGGGCCATGCGGGTGGAAAAGGACCCGACCAGCGGTGAACCGACCATCCTGGTGGACGGCAAGCCCCTCAAGCTGGTCAATGCCACAGACCTGTTGGCCGCAGTGGTGGCCTATGGACAGAAAGAAATGGGCCGGGACGTCGGCCATTTCGATCAATATCTGGCGCTCAGCCCGGACTGGCAAAATATGGACAAGCGGGTCGAGTTTTTGGATGCCGAAGGTATTCAGGCCCAAGTCATCTACCCCACGCTCGGCCTCTTATGGGAAGGCACTGTGGAGGACCCGGTCTTTGCCGACGCCCTGAGCCGGGCCTATAACACCTGGGCATTTGAACTGTGCGCCGGCCATAGCGATCGACTTTTCCCTGCGGCGCATATCTCCCTGCGCGACGCCGAACTGGCCGTGCGCGAACTCAACCGGGTCGCCAAGCTGGGCTGCCGGACGATATTTGTTGCCGCAGCCCCCATCAACGGGCGTAGTTTCGGCCACCCGGATTTGGACCCCATCTGGGCTGCGGTGCAGGACCTGGACCTGAGCGTCGGCATCCACCTGACCGGGCATAAGCATTCGACCGGGCGCGAATGGTACCGCGACCGCGACCCCGGCATGATGTTCGTGACCATGAACCTGATCCAGGACCCGCGTATGGCGCTGACCACTATGGTCTATGATGGCGTGCTGGAACGCTTTCCCCGCCTGCGGGTGGCCACCATAGAGGCCATGGTCGGCTGGATTGGCGAATGGCTGGAACGGCTCGACTACCGGTATAAATACATGGGCCATACCTCGCAGATGGAGCGCCCGGCTTCCGAATACTTCGAGCGCAATATCTGGATTAACGGCGATCCCGAAGAAAGGATGTTTCCCCTCATCGTCCAGTTTGCCGGAGACGAAAAATTCTTCGTCGGTTCCGACTATCCCCACGCCGAGGGCTTTGTGGAGCCCGTGCGTAAAGCGCGTGAAACCCTGTCTTCGCTGCCGCTCGAGTCGGTGGATAAAATTCTGGGGGGGAACGCCAGTCGCTTCTTTGGGATTTGACGGGTATTGTGGCCAGGTGAGGCAGGGGGACGATTCCGGTCCCAGCTCGTACGCCTCTCCGGTCCGGGCCGCTCTGAGCGGCCGGTCAATACCGCGTGCTCAGTAGCCACTGAGAGGCCAGCATGACTCTGAAATGGCTCCTTGGAATTGTGCTCACTCTGAGTGTGGCTGGCGGGAGCATGGCAGACAGCGGAGGCGGATTGAACCCATCTGTTAAAACTTTCCTGAAGACCCAAAAGTTAATCTCTGTGGCCACCAAGCGCGCCAATGGTGACTGGAGTCGCCCGGCTCCTGTCTGGTTCGCGTATGAGGATGAGGTAGTTTACTTCATCACTGCTCCGACCTCATTCAAAGCCCGCCGGATTCGGAAGGGGAGCCCGGTCCTGGTCTGGCTGGATGAGAAGCAGGAGCCGGCTTTTAGTGGGGAAACCCAGATCGTGACCGATCCCGTTATCCTGGATCGGATCAACGCAGCGTATAAGAAAAAATACTGGATGGCCTGGTTGACGTATTGGGCTATGCCGCTGGCCGGCCGGGTTCAGGCCGGCAATATGGTTGCTGTCCGAGTCATACCCAGCCGGTAGAGGACCTCCGTATGGCAGAGTCGTGGCAGGAGAACAGGGGCTTCCGTTCACTCTGGATAGTGCTCGCCGGTGTGGTCATCGCCTCGTTCAGCGCGCTGCTCTATTACGGACGCGAAGTCTACCAGATGGCTCCCCCTATTCCCCCGGGGAAGTTGCCGCGGCAAACACACGGATAAAGCCGGCGATGCGCTTTCTGTACAGGGCGGTATCTTTCCAATCGCCTTTCGCGCCAGTCGACGCAGTAACAAGCAGGTCTGCCGCTGCTGTCGCCGTGAGTCCTGCTTTTTTCAGATTCAGCTCACCTTTTCGGGTGGCATCTTGGAGAGCGGCGGAGAGCCGTTTACAGAAATTTTCACGTCCTTCGCGATACACATCCGCCGCTAATCCCGAGCCTGCTTGAATAATATCGTCAGCATGCGGCGCTGCTGCAATCATTTCTAGCGGCTTTACCGACCAGGCTTCAAAAGCGGAGATCACACGCTTCCAGATTGGGCCGGAATGCTGAAGTTCCACTTCTGCCTCTTGTAGCTGCGATGTTATGATAGAACGTGCTAAGGCCAGAAAAATAGCCGATTTGTTCTCGAAATGCTCGTACAGCGCGGGTCTTGAAATATGCGCGAGACGAGCGATGTCCTCCATCCGTGTCCGCTCCAAGCCGTACTGAAAGAAGCAGGTTTGGGCGGCCTCTAAAATCGCGGCGCGGCGGCTTTCGCTCCGCGTGTGTTCTGCAGCCGTGCTCATAGTCGAGACATCATGACAGACCCTGCCGACCTGTCAATTTCCTCATTCGTTACGAGAAAGGAAATAACTTATTGACATAATGTCGCCCCTCAACAGAAACGGTGAAGCCAAAGGAGGACCAACCATGGCGTGGAGCGAAAAGGACGTTTCGGACCAAACCGGGCGTATTGCAATTGTGACCGGTGCAAACAGTGGTATCGGCCTGGAGACGGCCCGTGTTCTCGCGCAAAAAGGCGCCCAGGTGATCCTCGCCTGCCGGAATAAAGAAAAAGGCGAAGCCGCATACGCGGATATTCTGCACGGCGCCCCGCAGGCCACGGTCGAATTTCAACCGCTCGACCTGGCGAGCCTGGAGTCCGTTAAAACGTTCGCCGAGAATTTTACCGCTACCCATCAAAACCTCGACCTGTTGATCAATAACGCGGGTGTCATGATGGTGCCTGCTTTGGAGCGGACAGCGGACGGTTTCGAGCGGCAGTTTGGCACGAATCATCTCGGCCATTTTGCGCTGACCGGACGCTTACTGGCGCTCTTACTCAAAACAGAAAACTCACGTATCGTGACCGTGAGCAGTATCATGCATCGGTATAGTCCCATGCATTTCGATAATCTGAATGCGGAAAGGAAATATTCACCGAACAGGGCGTATGGCTATAGCAAGCTGGCTAATTTGCTGTTCATGCGTGAGCTGCAACGTCGTTATCATACAGAGACAGGCTCTCTGCTCTCCACGGCGGCCCATCCTGGTTCAACCCGAACCAATCTTCAGCAGTATAAGCCGAGTTTTCGGTTTATGATGAGTTTTCCGCTTGTGGCGCAGGACCCGCCTGCTGGCGCGCTGCCGACGCTCTATGCGGCCACGGCTGGGGATGTCAGCGGAGGTGACTACTTCGGGCCCGGCGGTCCATTCGAGATGACCGGCCCGCCGGCCAAGGCGTATATGAGCAAACACGCCCGTAACGACGAAAGCGCCACAAAACTGTGGGCACTGTCGGAACGGCTAACCGGAGTGACCTATGCGAAATAGAGGTCGAGGAAAACGTATGATCACTATCATTTCCGTATTAGCCGGCCTCTCCGTACTCGCCGCGGCCTACCATCCTCTGGTGCCGATCATCCTGCAATCCGAGCAGCACGCGCTGTTCAGTGGCCGCACCATGCTCATCACGATGAAGGACCGGGAGACGGCGCAAATGAAAACGTTTCCGGTGAACTACCTGCGCGAGGGAGATATGGTCTACATCGGAAGCGATTTCGGGTGGGAGAAACATCTTGAGGGCGGTGCGGAAGTCACGATGCTCATTCAGGGAACGGAGGTCACCGGTTGGGCCACTCCCATTCTTGATGATTCCGAGCGAAGCAGCGCGGGGTTCAGGAAGCTGCGCCCGTGGACCTATATGCGGGCGGAATGGAGCGGTGCGGTGTTCGTTGAAGTCAAGATTCAAAACGGCGACGAAGCGCCATGACGAACGAAGAACTCGTGAGAGCCGCCTGCCAGGTGATCTGGAGCGAGGGAGACGTCTCTCGCATAGGCGAGTTTTATGCCGAGGATTTTCAAGCTCACTATCCCCTGACCAACTGGGGTAGCGGATTGGAGGGTGCGAAGAACTTAGCGCTTGAGATTCGTAAAGCTTTTCCGGACTATCGTGAGCGGATAGACGAACTCATCTCAGCCGGAGACCGCGTCGTTGTTCGCCTGACCATAACCGGCACTCATACTGGCCCGCTGCCAGATTTACCGGCAACCGGCAGGTCGGTCGAATTCACCGATGTCACAATCTGCCGTATTGAGAATGGCAAAATTGTTGAGCAATCGGGTCTGAGCGACTATCTGACCCTCTATCTCCAACTCGGTATCATCGAACTGCCCGGTGTTGGCTAAGAATCCATTCGTACTCCTCTTTGGAATCTCATCAGACGGGACTTTGAAACCCACTCGCACCTGAGGCCGAGTAGAATGGGGGGACGATTCCGTCACGACCCACTCGGGGCTCTTGGGCACGGACCATCCAGGAGCGGCCCGGCTCGCGCTCAGCCTGCCGTTCCCCGGCGGAGCACGGACAGCACACACGCACACAAACAGACTCCCGCGCAGACCAGGAACACGTCCTGGAAGGCTGGTATAAACGGGTCTGCATACGCCCCGGAGCCAGCGGCCTCATGCACGAGCTTGCGGCTGGCAAACAGCGTACTGGCGCCGGTCACGCCGAGGACGACGCCCAGCGTTCGCATCATCTGGCTCATCCCGCCCGCGACCCCCTGCTGGTCGCGGGGAATCGCCCCCATCACAAAGCTCATATTGGGCACCTGGAAGAGCCCGATGCCCGCCCCAACCAGGCCGAGCGTCAACACGGCCGGCAGGATGGCGGTTTCGCCGGAGAGCGTACTCATCAGCCACAGCCCGCAGGCCTCGAGACCGAGCCCCACAGAACTCAACAGCCTGGTCCCTATCCGGTCCGTGAGCACACCCGCCAGCGGAGCCACCAGGGCGGTCGCCAGGGGGATGGCGACCAATACCAGCCCGGCGGTGGCTGCGGGATGCCCCAGGACCTGCACGGTATAGTGGGGGACGAGGAGCCAAATCGCAAACATGGCGCCGTTCGCCAGCACATTCAGGGCGTTGGCCAGCGTAAAGGCCGGGCGGCGGAACAGGCTGAGATCCACAACCGGGGTGTTGGCCGTGTTTTCGATCTTCACAAACAGGGCAAAGCTCAGGCCGGAGAGCCCCAGCAGGGTCAGGACGAGGGGTGAAGCCCAGCCGGCGGCTTGGCCCCGACTTATGGCCAGCAGAAATCCGGCGATACCGCCCGCCAGACTGAGCATGCCGGGGGCGTCAAAGGCGGGCCGGGCGGTCTGTTTGGTGGCTGCCGGGGTCTGTCTGAACGCCCACCAGCCCAGTATCAGGGCCGGCACGACCCGAAACAGATATACCGCACGCCAGCCAAAGCTGCCGATCAGGAGGCCACCGACGAGGGGCCCCAAAGCAAAGCCGACCGCCGCACTCATCTGAAAAATGCCGAGGACGCGACCTCGGGCAGGTGGCGGGACCGACAATGTGGCCAGTGCCGGGGCTGCGGCAAAAACGAGGGCGACGGCGATGCCCTGCACAACCCGGGCTCCGAGCAGCAGGGGGAAGGTGGGCGCCAGGCCACATAGCAGGAGAGCGACGGCGATGGCGACCAGACCCCAGCTCAGGACGCGGCGGTGACCCCATACATCGGCGACCTTACCGCAGCCGAGCAGCAGGCTGGCATAGGTCAGGACATAGCTAACCACAACCCACTGCATGGCTGTGACGTCCAGGCCAAAGGCGGCCGTAATCGCCGGGAAGGCGATATTCACGGATGTATCGAGCGAGACCAGCACAGCGCTGGCACTGGCGATAAGAACCGGAGGCTGGAGGACATAGCGTGGCATGGGTCATGTCCTGAGCGGGCTGATACCGGGCCGAGGGCACGATACCCGGCGAGAGGCGAGGGCGGCAAGAGCGTGGTAACGCTCGCGGGGGCCTTTGTTGACAGCACCCGGAGCGGACCGTACAAAAAGGACCCGCTCAGCGCGACCCGGCCCGCCCGACGGAGGTTTCGATGGGAATTTCTGCTCCGGTGTACAAGAAACGCAACACCGCAGACAGGCTCGGCAAGCCCGACCGACGAAGGAGAGAGTGATGACCGTGCGTATTGAAAAAAATGGTGCCGTGATGACTGTTATTCACAGTCGCCCTGAGGCGCGCAACGCCATGGACCCCGACAGCGCGGAGGCGCTGGTGGCGGCCTTCGAGCGTTTCGAGGCCGACCCGGAGGCCAGTGTGGCCGTTCTCTGGGGTGAAGGCGGCGCGTTCTGCGCCGGCTGGGATCTGAAATATGCGAGTGCGCTCCAAGGGCGCGCCAAACCGCTCCGGGAACTCGACTTTCCAAAAGACGGTAGCACGCCTCCGCGTGGTGCTATGGGGCCGACCCGGCTTGAGCTGTCGAAACCGGTGATCGCTGCGGTCGCGGGCCCGGCCGTCGCGGGCGGCTTCGAGCTGGCCTTGTGGTGTGACATCCGCGTGATGGAGCAGAGCGCCTACTTCGGCGTCTACTGCCGACGCTGGGGGGTGCCGTTGATCGACGGCGGGACGGTCCGCCTGCCGCGACTGGTCGGCCAGGGTCGCGCCCTCGAAATCATCCTGACCGGCCGCAAGGTGCCAGCCGAGGAGTGTCTCCGCATCGGTGCCTGCGAGCAGGTGGTTGCTGATGGTCGCTCGCGCGAGGCGGCCGAGGCGCTTGCCCAGGAGATTGCCCGTTTCCCGCAGGGCTGCGTGCGCGCGGACCGCCGTTCAGTCTATCGGCAGCATGGCTTACCTGTCGCTGACGCCCTGCGGACCGAGTGGGAAAACAGTGTCGATATCGTTGAGACAGAAGGTCTCGCCGGCGCCATGCGGTTTAGCAGCGGCAAGGGGCGACACGGGGATTACAGCGACATCGGCAGCACCTAACGCCCCGTATCGCAAAAACAGATGACAACCAACCGAGAGGGAGGGCACACGATATGACAACCACTCACACGGACGAGACACTGCGGTATACCTTCGATGATCGCCAAGTGCGCTGGTACAGACTAGGCGATTTCGAGCATTTCGTGTTTGCCATGCTCGATGTTGATCGCGAAAAGCTCATCGTCGACTTCATGCTCAAATTCCCGGCCCACGAACAGATATTCCTCCACCGGCATCTGGCCCTCACCAACACCTTTGTCGTGCAGGGCGAGCACCGGCTGTATGAGCCCGACGGTTCGCTCATGGAGATTCGTCCCGTGGGCAGCTACACTGCCAGCCCGCCGGGCGACCCGCATCGCGAAGGCGCCGGTGACAGCGGCGGCGTTGTTTTTTACAGTGTGCGGGGCAAGGATGGCGTGTTATTCGAGGGGCTGGATGAGGACCTCAAGGTCAACGTCACGCTCAGCCTGGAAGATTTTGCCAGCGCCTACGAAGAACAGAAAAACGCACGGTAAAAAGGGTTTCACAACCCGTCTCACAATCACACTGAGGGCTTGCGATGGGACAGGTGAAGGAATTTGGGGTGAGCTTCCAGCATCTGACGGCCCGGGAATGTATGGCGACGGCCCGACAGGCCGAAGCCGACGGCTTTGGGATCTATTGGGTGCCGGAAGACTATGTCCACCGCGGGGCGTTCAGTCTGGCCAGCGCCATCGCGGCCTGCACAAGTTCGCTCCGTATCGGCATCGGCGTGCTCAACCCCTATACGCGCCACCCCGTCCTGACGGCGATGGAGCTGGGTGCTCTGGAAGAAATATCCGACGGCCGCGCGGTGTTGGGTATGGGTGCCAGCGTCGCCCCCTGGATTGAGGGCCTCCTCGGGATTCCGTACACCAAACCGGCCACCTCAATGCGGGAAGGCGTGGAGATTATCCGGGCGCTCTTTCGGGGCGAGGAAGTGACGCATACCGGACAGGTATTCCAGACCACGTCCGCCCGCCTCAATTTTCAGCCCCCCCGGCCGGACGTGCCGATTCACCTGGGGGTGCTGGGCCCACAGAACCTGACCCTGGCCGGCCAGATTGCCGACGGGGCTCTGCTGGCCGTGCTGCTGAGCCCGGCCTATGTGCGCTACGCGGTAGAGTGTCTCAGACGGGGAACGGACGCTGCGGGGAAAGCCTGGACAGACTTTGAGGTCGGTGGCCTGCTGACTATTGCCGTTGCCGAAGACGCGGCTGCCGCCCGTGAGGCCGTCAAGCCCTTTCTGGCCACCTGGGTCGGGCTGTTGAGCGGCCAGCCGGAGCATCCGCTCTTCTCCTGTCCCGGTCTTGCCGCCAGCGACGTGCAGCGCTTCGGCGAACGGTTTGCCGCAGGCGACCTGGCCGTCGATCTGGTAACGGATTGGATGATCGATACCTTTGCGATTGCCGGCGACCCGGAGCACTGCCGCCACAGGCTGGCCGCCCTGGTCGATGCCGGACTCACCAATCCGGTCGCGTTCGAGGTGCCGGGCATCCGGCCCGCGGCCACCCTGGACGCGGTCAAGGCTCACCTCATGCCGCATTTCTTGTAGTCCCGCGCGGCCACCGACCCTTACCGAGCAGGTGGTAAGGGGTGCGAGCGTCAGTCGCTGTCTGCGGTGACACAGCAAAACCGGCAATGTTGAAATACGGCTTTCATTTTTGTACGCTCACCCCTTGGATTCACCCGAACTATCGCTGCTCCAACCTCACGATGTCCCTCCGATCGGCCATCTCCATCAGCAGGCGAACACGCCCACTCTTCTTGTCTGCGAGCACGCGGGAAACGCCATCCCGTCACGACTCGGTACGCTCGGGCTCGCGCAGGCTGAACGGCAGAGTCATATCGGCTGGGACATCGGAGCGTTGGCTGTTGCGCGGGAGTTGGTGCATGCTCTTCCGGGCGAACTCATCTATCAAAAATACTCACGCCTGGTGGTGGATTGTAATCGACCGCTGGAGGTGCCGGATTTGATTCCCGAAGTCTCAGCAGGGGTCAGAGTCCCAGGCAACGCGAGTCTTTCGGACGCGCAACGAGCACAACGTATCCGTGAGATTTGGCAGCCCTTCAGTACTATCATCGAGCGGACACTCGACGCCCGAGAGCAACGATCAGTGCCGACTGTTCTGGTGTGTATTCACAGTTTTACCCCAACCCTGAACGGGGTCGATCGACCGTGGCATCTGGGGCTGTTGTTCAATCGCGATGACGCGCTGGCGACCCTGCTGGCCGAGCACCTGCGCGTCGAAGCACCCGAGGCCGTCATCGGCATGAACGAGCCCTATGTTGTGGCTGATGATGAAGACCGGACCATTCCGCGGTTCGGTGAGGCGCGTGGCATCCCCCACGTGTTAATCGAGATGCGGAACGATCTTATTCGCAACACAGCGGGACAGTCGCGCTGGGGACGGGTATTAACCTGTGCGCTTCAGCGCTGTCTTGAGGAGTTGAGGCTATGCCCCTGAGTCGTGATCTGCCGCTCCGCAGAGGCGAGTCGGCTTTTCTCATTATCGACGTGCAAAACTACTGCGCGCATCCGGATGGGGAAGAAGTCCGTGCGATCCCGGAAGCACGGCGAGCCGAACGCGACTTCTTCTTTGCCGCCCTCAAACCAGCCGTCAAGAACATTGCGCGTCTCCAGCACTGCTGCCGCGCCGCCGGCATAGAAGTGCTGTTCTGCGTGATCGAAAACCTCACCCAAGACGGACGGGACCGTGGCCTCGACTATAAGATTACCGGCTTTAACGTCCCGAAAGGCTCATGGGACGCTCAGGTCCTGGCTGAAATTACCCCGGTGGGCGATGAGATTGTCATCGGCAAGACAGCGTCGAGTGTGTTCAACTCAACGAACATCGATTATGTGCTGCGTTCTCTCGGAGTCAAACAATTAGTGATTGCCGGGGTTGCAACCGATCAATGTGTGGAGAGCGCCATCCGCGACGCCTGTGATCTTGGCTATCTCGTCACCATGGTCACGGACGCGTGTGCCACATACTCCGCAGCCCGACAGCAAGCCAGCGAGCAGGCGATCAAGGGCTACTGTCGGCAAGTCGTGACAGTGGACTTGGTTGCCGAAATTGCGTACCTCAGTACGGGCCATGATGATTAGCGAAGACATCATTATGGTCGTCTGCGCGGACCTGGCAAACCAGGTTCGCGGCAAGGGCTTCCCCGCCAAAGAAAGAGAAACGCGGGTCCGCCGCGGGGTTGGTTGGGTACCGACCAATAGCTTAATCACCTGTTTCAACACGATTGCGGATGGTCCTTTTGGGTCTCTCGGCGACCTGTTGCTCATTCCGGACGAGCGTGCGGAAGTCCGGGTTGTTTTTGATGATGGCAGTGCTCCGGAGCATTTCATGATTGGGGACATTCGGACTTCGGACGGCACGTCCTGGAATTTTTGTCCACGATCGATCTTACAAAGTGCCTTGGCTGACTTGCTCTCTGAAGCAGGCGTGCAACTGAAAGTAGCCTTTGAACATGAGTTTTGGAGCGTTGCAGACGAGGCAGTACCGTGGTCGAGCTTCGGTTTAGGCAGCTTCAGACACAGCGCAGCGTTCGGACGGACGATTCTCGCTGCCTTGCGGTCGGCTGGCCTTAAACCCGATACCTTCTTACCGGAATATGGTCAGGATCAATATGAGGTCACGGTTGCGCCCAGCATGGGCCTCCGTGCAGCCGATGAGTGTGTCATTGTCAGGGAAATGGTCCGGGCCGTCGCCAAAAGAACGGGCCGAAAAGTGAGCTTTTCTCCGGTCGTGAACGAGGGCACCGGCAACGGACTGCATATTCATATCAGCCTTGTTGATCGGGACGGGGTTCCCTGTACCTACGACGCCACCAGTCCTGCGCGCTTGACCCCCGTGGCCGGAAGCTTCTTCGGCGGGATTCGGAAATACCTGCCCAGCCTGCTGGCGCTGACGGCCTCCAGCGTGGTGTCGTATGAGCGCTTGCAGCCACATCGGTGGAGTGCGGCTTTTAACAACTTTGCAGAGAATGACCGAGAGGCAGCGTTGCGCGTGTGTCCTGTGATTGGACTGGAAGGGTTCACAGCCGAGTCACAATTCCGTGTGGAATATCGAGCCGCTGACGCCACCGCCAACCCCTATTTGCAACTGGCCGTTCTGGCCAGAGCCGGCTTGCAAGGCATGCGAGACAAGGAACCGACACCAATCCCGACGACCGGTGACCTCAGTCTGCTGGCGAATGACCAGCTAGCGGAAATCGGTGTCGTCAGATTGCCGTCCGACTTGCAGTCAGCCCTCGACCTGCTCGATAATGAGGGGCTGATGCGCTCGTGGTTCCCAGGGGAATTCATAGATGTATTCCTGGCGCACAAGGCTGGGGAGGTCGCCTTTCTTCAGGACAAAGATACGACTGACATGAGACGCCTGTACGCCGATGCGTACTAGCGGCGCACCAGAGAGGAGCAGACGATGAAGATTGGTCTTGGCCCATATGGCATGCAAGCCCCGCCGGAGAGCGGGTTCAGCCACGTTCAACTCTACCGCGAGATGCTGGAACAGATCGAGGTCGCCGAGGAGTTGGGCTATGACTCGGTCTGGCTCACCGAGCATCATTTTCTGCCGGACGGTTATCTGCCGGCATTGCTGGCCTGCGCCGCAGGCATGGCGACGCGAACCAGCCGCATCAAAATCGGTCTCGGCGTGATCCTGCTGCCCCTCTACGATCCGATCCACCTGGCCGAAGAAGCGGCGGTGGTCGATCTGCTGTCAGAAGGACGTTTGATATTCGGTATCGCCCCAGGATACCGGCCCGAGGAATTCGCCGGCTTTCGTATCCCCCATGAAAAACGCGGCGCGCGCATGGAAGAAATCATGAACATTCTCATCCGGGCCTGGACCCAGGAGCGCTTCTCGTTTGCGGGCAAGTTTTATTCTTACACGGATATGGCGGTGACGCCGAAGCCGGTCCAAAAACCCCATCCGCCCATCTGGATCGGCGCTTCCATTAAAGAGGGCGTGCGTCGGGTGGCCAGATACGGCCTGCCGCTCCTGGCCTCTCCGCGCCATCGTCTCGAAGAGCTTGAAGCGCATTACGCCATGTACCAGGACTTCTGCGACGCGTTCGGCACCCAGGGCCCGCTCAGGCCCGTTATGCGGGATGTGTATGTGGCGGAGACGACCGCCCAGGCGGAAGCGGAGGCCAGGGAGCACGTGGTGTATATTCACCGCGAATGGTATGGCGCCTGGTCGCAGTGGCGTCCGTTGACCACCGATCAGGGTAAACGAGTCGTCGACAAGTCTGAGGTGCAGTTTGAGCAGATTCGGGGGCGCTTCATCATTGGCGACCCGGACAGCGTGAGCCGGGAAATCGAGCAGTATCGGCAGAAGCTCGGGATGGATTATCTGATTGTGCGGATGCAGTTTCCCGGCCTGGCGCATGACAAGGCGCTCCGCTCAATGCGTTTGTTTGCTAAGGAAGTCAGGCCGCGCTTTGCCGACCGCTGACGGGGGCGGGTTGGACAGCTAGGAGAGAGACGATGGCTCCGTTCTTTTACGGTGGATGCTTTGGGTGTGACGGCCCGGACCTGTCGAACGCGCAGTCTGAGGGTGGTCTGACCCGCCGCCAGCTCCTGGTACAGGGCGGTCTGGCCGGGGCGGCTTTTGGGGCGGTCGGTGCTCAGGCTCCGCCGTCCCTCTTTGCCGGCCCGTCGCCACCACCAGACCAACCACCGCACCACGATTGCATCATCGAAGCGCCGTGGGGGCTGGTTTTTCGTGAGGGTCGCCTCGCGCTTTTGCCGGACTGCTCGCTCCGGGTTCGCGGAGACCGTATCGAACAGGTCAAAAGCGGCCGGCTCCGGGGCGATACGCCGCGGCTCCGAGCCAGCGGCCAACTCCTGCTGCCGGGGTTTATTTCGGGTCACACCCATACCTGTTCAGCTACCCCGACCCGTGGGATTATTGAGGGCGGCCGGTCGTATGCCCGACCGCTCGAACTGGTCGAGTCTTTGAGCACCGAAGACCTCGACACTCTGACCGCCTATAATCTTGCCGAGTTGCTTCGCTCGGGTTGTACGACCCAGGTGGAAATGAGTCTGAGCCTGCGTCAGGCCGAGTCCTACGTCCGCGTTGCTAAGCGTTGGGGGGCGCGCGGCTATCCCGGCGGGATGATCCCCGGTATTGCGCGCCTATTCCCCATCTGGTTTCGGCGTTCGGATCAGGTCTTGCTCGATTCGGAACAGGAAACACTGGCCGAGATTGAAGCCAACCGACAATTTGCCCTGACTCACAACGGCAGCGCAGACGGGCGGATTCGGCCCCAAATGACCCCGCATGCCACGGACACGCAGACACCAACGACGATGGCGGCCCTTCTGGCCGCGGCCAAAGAAATCGGTAACGGGATTCATATTCACCTCTCCCAGAGCACCCAAGAGACACAGACCGTTCAGCGGGTATGGGGCAAACGGCCGGCCTCGTGGTTGGACGAACTGGGCTTTTATTCCGAGCGCATTTTTGGTGCTCACCTGACCGGGATTGATGTCCAGCACGACCTGCCGTTTTTAGCCGGCAAGAATCTGACTTATGCGCACTGTCCTTCGGGCAATGGCGCCGGCGGCAGCAGTGGCACGCAACCCTATCCGGAAGCGCTTGCCGCTGGCGTGCGCACGACGATCGGCATTGACACCCATTCAAACGACTACATCGAAAACCTGAAACTCGCCGTTCTGTACGGCCGGGCGCGTGCCCGGCTCTTACACGCCAGCAGCCGCGTTCCACTCCACCTGCCGACCATTTTGGATGCCGTCCACGGCGCAACCCTGGGCGCCGCGCAAGGACTCGGACGAGAAGACCTGGGCCGTCTTGCGCCCGGCGCCAAAGCCGACCTGTGTACGGTTGATGTCAGCGGCTTCCTGACGGGCACCGGAGCTGTCCCACCCGAGCCCCTCAACAATCTGCTCTACGCCCATGGCCTGAGCGTGCGGCATGTGCTGGTTGACGGAAAATTCCAGGTTTTTCACGGCCAGTTTATGAGCGATGACACCGCGCGGGTGCAGCGCCAGGGTGGGGCCGTCGTCCAGAAAATCTGGGCTCAACTGCGGGATGAAAAATGGTTTGGCTGACTTGCCGTCAGGAGACGATGGCTCAGCGGATCAGGTGCGGACAAAAAAGGCGTCTCTCCGAGGGAACGTCGGAACCTGAATAAAAAATGGAGGGAACTATGCGCGACCATTCCCAGACTGCTCTGACAACGGACGCTCTGCTGGAGCGCGCCCGCGCGATCGCCCGGCTGGCGGCCGAGCAAGCGCAGACCATCGAACAGCAGCGCCGCCTGCCCGACACGCTGATGCAGGCGCTCAAGGACTCCGAGCTGCTGCGTGTCCTCCAGCCCGCCTACTGGGGCGGCTATGAGCGAGACTTGCGGACCTTTCTCCAGGTGGCGACCGAGATTGCCAAGGGGGATACCTCGACCGGCTGGGTGTACTGCATTCTCGGCATTCACAACTTCTGGATCAGTTATGTTGAGCCCGAACTGCAAGAGGAACTCTGGGGGGAAGATTCGAGTGTGCTGATGGCCGACTCCTTCGCCCCCACGGGGGCGGCTCAAGAGGTCTCCGGCGGATACCGACTCAACGGGCAGTGGAGTTTTTTGAGCGGCCTGTGGTGTAGCGATTGGGTCGCGGTCGGGGCCCGGGTATCACCTCAGCCGGACGCGCCACCCGAGTGGACGATGATGTTCGTTCCCAAGACGGATTATCGTCTCAACGACCAGTGGCATGTTGCGGGCTTGCAGGGAACCGATAGCAATAGCGTTGTCGTCGAGAACGCGTTTGTGCCCCACCACCGGGTCTATTGGTTGGAGCGGGCGGAACGGACCGGAACTTCTCCTGGGCAACATCTGCATCCGAACGCCTTGTATAAACTCCCCTTTATCCCCACTCTGGGCGTCGCGCTGGTGCCGGTCGCCATCGGGTCGGTCCGAGCGGCCGTTGCTCATTTTGAGGAGTGGACGCGGGCCCGCATCCCCGTCTATGGCCCGAGCGAGACCCCCCTGCCCGGTACGGCCAGTGCCTATATCGCTCTAGCCGAAGCCGCCACCACCGCGGATGCGCTGGAGGGGCTGATGTGGCAGTGCACAGACGAACTCGTCACGGAGTATGGACAGGAGGGCCGCGTCCCGACCGCGCAGGACCGGGCCAGGTATTACGCCTGGCGCAGCTATATCGTGCGGCAGGCCACCCGCGCGGTTGACCGGCTGTTTGAGCTCAGCGGGGGCCGCTCCCTGTATCTCCAGCACCCGGTCCAGCGCATTTGGCGTGACCTGCATGCGGTCAGCCAACACATTGCCCTGCACTATGAGGCGGGGCTGGAAGCCTACGGCCGCACGCTGGTCGGGCTGCCGAGCGGGTCGCCGCTGTAGAGGCCGCTCTTTACTTGATGCCTTCGCCACTGGGATCGTCGACGATAAAGCGCCACGTCCCGTCCGACTGTTTGCGGACCACCTCCACACTGTGCAGCGGCGTCGTGACCGGATTCCCATCCGGCCCAGGGCTGGTACTGCTGCCCTTCACCCGCGTGACCGCCACCGTCCCGTCCGTACTCGGTACCGCCGTGACCGCCTCGACGTTAAACGTGGCCTGGGCGTTAATGAAGCCCTGCATGACCTCACGGATGGCGGCGTGGCCTTTGACCACCTGCTCGGACGACACCACAAAGGTGGCATCGGGCTCATAGAGCGAGATGGCCGTCTCCAGGTCACCGGCTTTGATTGCTTCGAGCAACAACAGATCGCACTCTTCGGGTTTGTGTGCTGGCATATCCGTTTCCTCCTTTGATTTGACTCACAATCTCAGACTGTCTTAGGCTGCACTGTCAGGCCGGTCTCCTTCGTAGTACGGCGACCGGCCCGGCTTGTCTTTGAGATGGACGAAGACCTTGTGTGAGAACCACTCGGTATACTCACGGACCGTCACCGGCCGATACTGGGGCGGATGCTCGGCGTCGCAGCAGGTCTCCACGCACTCAATCAGGGTATCCGGGCTGGGACTGTAGAAAAACGGAATCGCGTACCGGTCGCGACCCGACCGGTTAATGGCGCGGTGAAACGTCGCTCGAAACCGGCCGTTGCTCCACAGACGCAGAATCTCGCCCGCATTGACCAGAAACGTCCCGTCCAGCACCGGCGCCTGAATCCATTTTTTCTCCGAGGTACGCAGCTCAAGGCCGGGTACCTCGGACTGGGCCAGAAACGTAATAAAGTCGCCGTCAATATGTGGCGAGGCATTAAACTGGTTTTCCTCACACGGAGTTCCAGGATAGTGGGACACGCGCAGAATGCCCATCGGTCGCGAGTGTAGAAATGCGTCGTCAAAGAAATGCTCGGGTAGACCCAGGGCGGCGGCGTACACCGGTAACAGGCGCAGACTGAGCGCTTCCATGGCGTCAAAATATTCGACCAGGGTTTCTCGAAAGCCGGGCAAATCCGTCGGCCACTGATTGCCGCCCTGATAGAGTGGGTCGGGCGAGCCGCCATTCCCGTGCCTGGCCCGGACCTCACGCCCGATGAAAAACGCCTCACCAATATCCGGCTTGCGGTCGGGCTCGTCCTGTTTGTACTTGGGCTGCTGAAGCCCCTGCGGCATATAGCCGATGCCTTTGCTATCGACCTTGACGGAGAGCTTACGCTCAAGCGGTAGCGCGTGAAAACGAGCGTTTTCGGCGAAGACGCGGTCAACCAACTCCTGGGGTACGCCGTGGTTTTTGATGAAAAAGAAACCGATGTCTTCAAGCGCCTGACAGACTTCCCGACCCAGGCGGGCCAGCGCACCGGGCTCTCCGGCCAGAAACGGCCCGAGGTCCAACACCGGAATGATATCTTTATCGCTCACCGGGTAGGATTTTTTTACAAAGACGCGGTCCGTGTTCACTTGGCTCATATCTTCCCCTCGCTAGACACCGCCCCAAGCATACACAACTGCCCCGCCGGGAAGCAAGAGAACGGCTTGATCCTTGTATGAGATTTCTTTTTCCCCTGTCGGCTGCTAGGGAAGGGCTGGCAGACATCAAGAGAACGGACAGGGAGTTGCCCTGTTCCAGCCTGAGAGGAGAAGCATATGACAACAGAGGTAGCCCTGATCGTCGGGGCCGGTCCGGGAACAAGCGCGAGTTGCGCCCGGATTTTTTCCCGCGAGAGTATGCAGGTGGCAGTGGCCGCGCGCACCCCGGACAAGCCCGCGCTCAAGAAACTGGAGAGCGAGTATAACGTGCGGTGCTATCAGTGTGATGCGCGGGATCCCGAGGCGGTGACGGCGCTGTTTCAAGCGGTACACGCCGATCTCGGACGGCCCGCGCTGGTCGTGCACAATATCGACGGCCGGACCCCGGAGATTTTCCGCAAAGATATCGACGAGGCCGACCCCGGCCTGGTACGCGACACCCTGCTGAACTCCGCGTATAGCGCCTTCCTGGTAGGCCAACAGGCGGTAAAAGGCATGCTGGCCCACCCGCCCGGCGCCGACGGTCACCGGGGGACCATTATCTTCACCAATGCCAGCGCGGCCTATAAGGGCTACCCGCGGAGTGGGGCGTTTGCGATGGCCTGTCAGGGCAAATCGGGCCTGGCAGAGAGTATGGCCAGAGAGCTGATGCCCAAGGGCATCCATATTGCCCACGTGCCGATTGATGCGGCCATCGGTTGGACCCAGGAAGACGGAAGCCGCTGGCATCGCCTGGCCGGGACAACGGTCGATGACAATATGGCGGACCCGGACGCTATTGCCGAGACCTATCTGCAACTCCATCGGCAGCCCCGCTCGACCTGGGCCTTTGAGGTCGTGCTACGGCCGTGGGTTGAGCCGTGGTAGAGCCGACATCTATCCGGGAACGGAGACTGTACACAAAAGGAAACACACCATGAAGACTCAAGCCATTTCAGCGGATTTCCCCTATACCTCCCACTACGCGGAGGTGCAGGGTTCACAGATTCACTACGTAGAGGAAGGCAGCGGCGACCCAATTTTATTTCTCCACGGCAATCCGACCTCCTCGTATCTGTGGCGGAATATCATGCCCCATCTGCACGCCCACGGACGCTGTATTGCCATGGACCTGATCGGCATGGGGAAGTCCGACAAGCCCGACCTGGAGTATTCTTTCTTTGATCATGTCAAATATGTGGAAGGCTTCATTGAGAAGCTGGGCTTAAAAAACCTCACCTTGGTCATCCACGATTGGGGTTCGGCCCTGGGCTTTCATTACGCCATGCGCAACGAGCCCAATATCAAAGCGCTGGCCTTCATGGAGGCGATTATGATGCCGATCCCGAGTTGGGATGTCTTTCCCCAGGATTTCAAACAGACCTTTCAGGCGTTCCGGACCCCGGAGGTGGGCTGGGACATGATTGTGAATAATCATATGTTCGTCGAGCAGATCTTACCCGGTGCGGTTGTCCGGACTCTGACGGAAGCCGAGATGGACTATTACCGAGCGCCCTACACCGACCCGCCGACCCGCAAGCCACTCTGGCGCTGGCCGAATGAGATTCCGATTGCCGGGGAGCCGGCCAATGTGGTGGCGGCGGTGGAAGAGTATAACCGCCAGCTTCAGCAATCCTCGCTCCCCAAGTTGCTCTTCTGCGCGACTCCAGGGGCGCTTGTCCCCGCCCCGCTCGTGGAATGGTGCCAGCACCATCTACCCAATCTCAAAGTGGTTGATATCGGGCCAGGCATTCATTTCATCCAAGAGGACAATCCACAGCTCATTGGGACCGAGTTGGCCAACTGGTACAGCAGTTTGTAACATCGGGGGGAATACGGTGCGGGGGTCCAAGCGGACGGGGCTGGAGATTAGGTATTGGGAAGGGCAACCACGGGGGGTTGCCCCTACGTTGTGGCTTGACTCTCCTGCGGAATTCGCATGAAGTGCACTGAGCTTTTAATAAAAGGAGGAAAGCATGAAATATGGTATTGTCATGTTCGCCACGGATTACGCCATCCGTCCTGACGATTTTGCCAAAGAGTGCGAAGACCGCGGCTTTGAATCGGTCTGGTATCCGGAACACACCCATATTCCGGCCAGTCGGCGCAGCCCGTGGCCGGGTGGCGGGGAGTTACCCCGAGACTACTGGCATACCCACGATCTGTTCGCCTCGCTGATGGCCGCCGCGGCCGCCACGACCACCCTCAAAGTCGGCAGCGGTATCTGCCTCGTGCAGGAGCACGACCCCATCAAGCTCGCCAAGGAAGTGGCCACGGTAGACCAGCTCTCGAACGGTCGCCTGCTGTTCGGGATCGGCGGTGGCTGGAATGCCGAAGAGATGGAAAACCACGGCACGCCCTTCGATCGCCGCTGGAAGATTCTGCGTGAAAAAATCGAGGCCATGAAAGCCATCTGGACTGAAGAGGAAGCCGAGTATCACGGCGAGTTTGTGAACTTCGATCCGATCTGGTCCTATCCCAAACCGCTTCAGAAACCCCATCCCCCCATTCTGCTGGGTGCCCACACCCCGGGCGGTTTGAATCGAGTCGCCAACTACTGCGACGGTTGGATTCCGATCGGACCACGAATCCCCGACCTCAAGGGCTGGATCGGCGATATGCACGCGCGGGCGGAAAAGTTCGGGCGTCAGGCCTCGGACCTGGCCGTCTCCGCTTTTATGGCCCCGGCCGAGGAGGCGGTTATCAACCAGTATGAGGAACTGGGGATTGAACGCTCCATTTTCGCCGTCCCGTCCGAGAGCCGCGACAAAGTCCTGCCGATTCTGGATAAGTACGCCGCGTTTATGTCGAGTATGAGTTAGATGTACCAACCCTCAGGAGGAAGAACGTATGATTGATTTACACTATTGGCCCACCCCGAACGGCAAGAAGGTCACCATCCTGCTGGAAGAGTGCGGCATGCCGTACAATATGATCCCGTGCAATATCGCCCAGGGAGATCAGTTCACGGACGAGTTTCTCAGCATCTGCCCCAATAACCGGATGCCGGCCCTGGTGGACCACGAACCGCTCGGCGGGGGCGAGCCGATCAGCATTTTCGAGTCCGGGGCGATGATGATGTATATCGCCGAGAAGGCCGGACAGTTTTATCCCCAGGATGTTCGCGTTCGTTACGACGTGAACCAGTGGGTGATGTGGCAGATGGCCAACCAGGGTCCCAAGAGTGGTGAGTGTGGCCATTTTCGCCGTTTGGGCGACGACCAGGGCGATCAGACCTACGCGGTCCGGCGTTTTACGGATGAGGTCAATCGCATGTTCGGCGTGATGAACAATCAGCTATATCGCCAGCCCTATCTGGCCGGGAACGAATACACCATTGCCGATATGATCTGTTACCCCTGGACGGTCAACTGGGAAGCCCAGGGTCAGGACATCAACGAGTTCAAATACTTCAAGCGCTGGTTTGAGGAACTCTCGGAACGCGAGGGCGTCAAAAAAGGCATGGCCGTCGGCAGCGACCTCGGCTTCGATGTCACCAAGCTCTCCCAGGAAGAGAAAGACCAACTGCGCAAAATGCTCTACAACCAACGCGCCCGCCCGGTCCCGGAGTAGTTGGGGTGTCGGGTGAGGCGGCGCTCACCGTGCGCGCGCTCTGGGGATCAACGTACTGGAGTAATCATCCATGAAGGCATTTACCTACTCGGAAGCGCGCCAGAATCTCGCTCGTCTGTTGATTCTTGCGCAAAAAGAAGAAGTGGAAATTCGCAGACGAGATGGCAGCGTTTTTTCTCTCAAAGTCAAAAAAAACGCACCAGGATCACCGTTTGATGTACCGGGAGTCAAGACGCGGGCCACCACGGCGGATATCCTGGACGCCGTTGGTGAGTCACGGAGGAGAGGCGTTTAAGGTGATGGGGCTCTCGTTTAACTGAAAGGAGGGCCACCGTGCCGATGAAGAACCCGCGCACCCCGGCAAGGTTGTCCGAGTGTCCTGTCTGGAGCCGCTCGGGTTGAACGTCACTGAAGGCGTGGAAGTGCTTGGCGTCAGCCGATGGATATGTTGTTGGTAACAAATGGCGTCAGCGACGCCAACAGTGGACGAAGCGGGCATGGTGAAGGGAGGAAAGATGCCCGCCCTGTGCCCAGCCCACCCACCGCCCCTAAGGCGGGCCGCCCGGTCGGGGCGGCTGGCCTCTGGCTCATAAAGCTGGGGCAGGCGGGCAGCAAAGGTGTAGAGGGGCTTCTGTGCCAGGCGGACCCCCTGATAACCTGGGGAGGTGAATGGAAGGGTTGACTGCGATGCCGGGACAGTGTTGCACCGGCACCATAACCATAGGCTCTACCAACACTAGAGCGGTTTTCAGGGTGATGTAGCGAGGTGCTATCCATAGTATCGGAGATAGCTGGCCCACTCAGCCGGGGAGAAAACCTAAAGCGCACCCCTGAGGGGTGCCATTGGACGCTACACTAATGTGAATTTTGCTCTAGCTCGCTATCCCACCCTGAAAACCGCTCTAGCTGGGACAAGCTGGCTGATGAGGGCGCGCAGTCGGCATACAAGCCCTACAAGCAACTCACAATGGAGTGAGAAGATGGCGGACACGAACGAGGCAAACCGGGTTTCAGATCGAAATTCCGTTGATGTGTGGACTGATCATATACTCCGTGTTCCGATTCTTCTTACGAAGAATATCGGGATCGTATCCGGTTCGATGATCTTCGCGTTCTTCGCAATGGCTATATCGTGGTCCCATAAAGCGCAGGAGTACGGTTGGAATGTTGGTCTCCTGGCCTGCTATGTCCTCGGCGCCATATTAGGATATCGTGCCTATCAGGAGAGTGTCTCTCGGCCCATTGGGGCGGCGTTCGGGGTGGCCTAGCGCATCGGGCCCATCTGGGTCGTGCTGGCCGTGCTGGCCGAATACGCAGTAACCGGCAGCCAGACGGCAATCGAGACAATGGGTCGCTTCCCGTTCCTCTTTTTTTCATCCATAGGCGCTATCTGGAGCTCTTTTCTTCTTGCATACCTCGTAGGCGCTATCTGGAGCGGCTTGGCAAACATGTCGGTGCAAAACCTCATACATCTGTTTCTCGGTGTGGCTGGAATAGTCGTCACAGTCTTCTTTGGCACATGTGGCGATTTTGGGGAGGATACGAGGAGAAGCCCGGAGGAGCAGCAGAGCGAGCTGCCGCAAGAACAAAACAAGAAGGACGATGCCCAAGAAGAACCGGTCACCAAGGGCGAGAGCGCCTCTGTGCCTCCGCACGGTGAATGACCGCGTGATGGTTCACTCGAATAGGGCGCAAAGATCAGTCAACTAGCTCCGTAGATCGGCTTACGCTCCGCCAACCCGACAAGTGTGGTTCGGCGGAATGATTGGCAAAGATGCGGACGTTCACCATTGACGGGCTGAGTAGCTTAAAGCAGTAGGAAACATATGACCGCATGGGCGAAAATGTTGCCACCAAGGTCGATCTCGCCGAAGTCAGGGCCGATCTTGCCGCATTGGAATCCCGGCTCTACCGCCACCTGTGGGCTATGACCGCCGGTATTGTCGGTCAGGCGGTCAGCCTCACCATCGCCTTAGTGAAGCTGACCGCCTGACCGTGCCTCACAGCGGCTCACGTACCGTTCACCCGACCGACGTGACGGTAGCGGTCCGGATGATTCCTTCTTTATCAATCTTCTCTCTGCGTCTCTCTCCTCGGTCTCTTCATCACCTGCACGAAGGGTTGACAAGGCGTATCTGACTCCAGATAATTTCTTACGCTGCGGACAAAGTTCGGACTCATGTGCCGTGAGGGCCTTTAGGCTTCTATATCCGCGGTTTTTTCTTCTCACGAATGGTGTTCCGCCGTACCCGAAAGTCTCCAGTTGAGGGATTATTCGGGTTCAGAATGCTTACTACAACGCGTTGTAGTAGTCCCTAATCTTGACCGCCATCAGCTTTCTACGTTCCTGTAGGAACTCGTCGTAGTCCTTGACACTTTTCTCTTCCATTCCTTGAGGGATACAGTGCTCATCAAGATTAGCGCGCAATTGAGCGGCGTCTGTTATGCCACCATAGCGGGTCTTACCGTTCTCACATTGCTCCCATAAACTTTGAAAGTACGTTGCTGGCGCTCTATCGCCTATAGCGATGTTAATCTCGCTCTGCATCACAACATAGTTGGCAATCTGATTGTAGCGACCACGTGGAAGACCATTCTTCTTCAGATAGCCACGCGGGAAGATGTGATGAATATCTCTTTGACCTTCAAGTAGGTCGCGCACGGAAAGATCACGCGAGAGAAAACCTTTGTCATTTCCCTTTACCTGGCTTGCCAAAAAGACGTTGAAATAGGGACTGCTAGCTACCGACGTGTCCATCTGCTGCGCAAGCCCTACATCCCAGAAGGCATCCGAAAGCTCTGCCTGTTCTATCGTGTCGAGATACTGACTCGCGCCTTGCGTAGCCAGGTTCCGAATATCGACACCAAAGGCGGTCTCCGGCGAACCAGTGTACCTGCCCGTCAGTACAGACATCACGAACCATCGCCGAACCAGCGTCTCGATTTGGGCAGGATTCACCTGCTGCGCGCGCAACGTCAAGTATAGGATATAAGCGAAATTGACAGTGTTCTGAGACCGGATCATGGAAGCGTCTACAAACCCTGCCGACCGGAGAATCATAATAAAGCGTTTGAAATCCGTCTCATTCATATAACACAAAATAGCTTTTTCGAGCCTGGCGAAGGACTGTTCGGCAATAACCTCTTCGTACGCTCGCGTCTCGAAGTTTCGGCCAGAAAGCAGAGCGACCAAGTCCTCCAAGCGTCCGCGCTTGAACTCGGACGTGAAAGCCACGCGGAGCATGTCAGTGTAGGAAGGGTCGTAGAGGTCTTCTTTTTCTTGCTTCAACCATTGCATCGCGCTGAAGAAGCGTGTGGTGACGAACTCGCCATCTTTCTCCAGGTCGCCATAGGCTTCTGGCGCTTTAGCAAGATGGCAGAAATAGTCGATACACTTCCGGAGTTGGTGTCCGTTGTATTTCTCGCTGGCGGCCATCTTGGACATAGCGAAATCCGCCGCGTTCAGCGAGACGCCCTGAGAATTGATGCGGACGAAGATCTCTGCAACAGTCTCCACGTCCAGGTCGGCGTTGAGTTCTATGAGGCCGAGGGAGTTGTTCTTGATGCCCTCAAGTCTCCGAATACGGTCGTCGATTTTGCGTTTGTCAGCTTCGGAGTTCGCTTTACAGTACTCATCCACAATCTGGCCCATCCATGAATCTGGAGCAAAGATAGTGGCGATGTCGTCAAGCCACGCCCGATCCCCTCGGATAGCGGGATTAGCCACCTCAAACCGATCCTCTCCTGCATGGAAGGCTATCGCGATACGTTTTCTGTCGTAATTCTTGTCAATAACTTGTTGGCCAAGTAACGCCGCCAAAAGCGCCGTCACGCGTTGCTGGCCGTCGATTAGGATACGCTTACCATCTGATTGGGTGCCATCCTTCAGACGAACGTTAGGATTCCGCCAAGCAATGAGGTATCCCACCGGATAGCCACAATAAAGCGAGTCAATAAAATCGCGCACCTTCGCCGCGTTCCAAACGAAAGGACGCTGGATATCGGGAATGGCGATTTCACCGGACTTGATCCACGTCAGCAGGGTCTCGACAGGATACTGATTTACTGAGTAACGCTGAATGGGCATGGATTCCTCCACGATTGGAACACGGCGCTTGGCCTAGGGCCAATCCTTACCTCTCTTGACCCAAGCCCAGTCAACCCTGCGGGGTCTGGGAAATCCCCCCTTTGACAAAAGGGGGGAAGCGCAAAGCGCGGGGAGATTTTCTGAACAGGACGGACAACAGAAAAACGGGGAACTAGGCCACCGCTTTTTGGTCCAACTGCTGTAAGCGCGGCATGACCTCAGCCGCGAACAGGCGCATGCTCTGCTCGCTGTCTTCATACGGCATGCCGCCATAGCTGAACACGCCGGTGAAGGCGTCGCAGCCGATCTTGGAACGAATCTCCAGGACTTTTTCAAAACACTGGTCCGGCGTGCCCCAGACCTGGAGGTTGAGGAAAAAGTCGGTCACGCCTTCGACGCTGCCCATGGCCTCAGACATCTTGCCGTAGTATTCGTAGCCCTTGGTCTTGGCGAAATGGTCCCCACCAAAATTGTAGTGCTTCATGGCCGACTGCCAGTAGGCGCCGATGTAGCGCCGGGCCATCTCTTCGGCACGACCGGCATCCTTATCGCAGAAGACCCAGCCGCCGGCGATCGGCGCCGGTGCCTCGGTCCCGTTGGCCTCACGATAGACCGTCCGGTACGTGTCCAACTCCACCGCTACGTCTTCCCACGGCTTCTGGGGAATGATCAGGATGCCGACACCCAGACGGGCCATGATATCGGACGACTCGGGTGACACCGCGGCGGCATACGTCCGACCCTTAAAGGATTTGAACGGTTTGGGACGGATGTCTTTCTTGGGCTGGGTATAGTACTGACCCGCATACTCGCAATAGCCCTGTTCGAGTCCGGTCAGGACCATATCCGCGGCCTCAACAAAGCGTTCGCGCGACTCGCCCATATCGAGCCGGAAGCCTTCGAACTCGACCTGTCCGGCGCCGCGGCCAAGCCCGAGAATCAGTCGCCCGTCGCACATATCGTCCAACATGGCGATTTCTTCCGCTGCCCGCATGGGATCGTGCCAGGGCAGTACGACGACCATCGAGCCGAGTTTGACCGTCTTGGTCCGGCCGGCCATATAGGTCAGGAACTGGAGGACATCGGGCACCATGGTGTAATCGGTAAAGTGGTGCTCAACGCTCCAGATTGAATCAAAGCCCAGCGGTTCGGCCAAGTCGGCCAGCCGAAGCTCGTTTTTGTAGACCTCATAGTCCGAGATCTTCTGAGCCGGATTTTGACAGATCGTAGCCATGCCAATCTGCATCGGTGAATCGAGTTGTGTCATACTGTGCGTCCTCCTTCGGGTCGTAGTAATCTTCTCAGGCTCGTCCTCAGAAGTTCGGCAGCATAGCGCAGGGGAAAAAAGAAAGATAGCTGGCGCTCCGCTGTTACGCGGATGCTGAAAACTATTTTGCAAGATCGAAGAGCGGTCCAGGCTTTACATTTAGGGTGCGTCGTATACAGGTTGCGTAGAGGAGGGAGCGTATGAGCAAGCGACAATCTCGACCGGTATTGTTCGGAGCACTGCTGACGACCCTCCTCTTGTGGGGTCATCCAGCCGCCGGACAAGAATGGACGCAATCGAAGTGGGGGCCGGAGGATGAGATCGGAAGCGCGAACTACATCACGCCTGAACGCGTGAAGCTCGCGGCCAGTCTGGTCAAGACCGGTAAGACGTACGCGCTCGGGATGGTGACCGGTCCCGACACGCCGGCCTACCCGCCCCGCCACTACAAGGTCTACGTCTGGGATACCGTGTTGGGGGGACCGAACGAGCTTACCACCACCGACGACTTGGCCGTTACCTGGCTCGGGGTCGGCAGCCAGATCGACGGGTTCGGTCACGTCGGCATCGATCACGTGCATTACAACGGCTGGAAGACGCAGGACTTCCACTCGCTCACGGGCATCAAGAAGTTCGGTGTGGAGAACATCCCACCGATCGTGGCGCGCGGCGTACTGCTGGATATGACAAAATACTATGAGGTCGATATCGTGCCGAACGGTACGGCCTTCAACAGCAAGGAGATCGACGAGGTTGCGAAGAGACAAGGGGTGGAAATCCGCGAAGGCGACGTGGTGCTGTTCCACACCGGCTGGCTGAAGCAATTCGCGCAGATGGGTGAGGGCGAGCCGGGGCTAGGCTTTCCCGAACCGGGCATTGGTGTCGAGGGCGCGCGCCACCTGGCCGGGAAAGGTGTCGTTGCGGTCGGGGCGGACACCTGGGCGCTGGAGGCCATCCCGTTCGAGCAGGAGGCCGAGCGCTTTCCGGTCCACCAGGAGCTATTGGCCAAGAACGGCACCTACATCCTCGAGAACATGAACACGGCCGCGCTGGCCGCAGATGCGGCCTACGAATTCATGTTCGTGCTCGGCGCACCGCGCATGGCCGGGGCGGTGCAGACGATTGTCAATCCCGTCGCGATCCGCTGAAGCAAGCAGGAAAACCCGCGACATGCCTACCGGGGCCACCTCAATTGATACATCGGTCACCTACTGAAAGCGGCGAGCGTCTTCTCCGGCATAGCGCGCAACCATTGTATCAATCTGTGAGGTCCGTTCCACTTTGTCGAGAACTTCGGGCAAACGGCGGGCGGGGAGGGCGCACGTCATCTCGGTGGCCTGCATGCCGGTGCGCGCCCGGCTCAGCGCGCAGCCAACACTCACGGCGACCTGGCCGTCTTTCGCCATGGCCACGATATGACACTGCGGCTTACCCTCGATCTTGAGATGGGGTAGGGCGTCCGAGAGCACCATGGCGGCGTGCGGGTTGATCCGGAGCAGCACCACGTCGGGATCAATTGACGTTTCCGCCAGTGGCCCATAGGTAACGGTCCCAGGCTTGTCCGCCACCGTTGGAATATGGGGGAAGACCTCCTCCGCCACCCAGCCGCTGTCCAGCAAGGTCGCTACGTCGTTGCCCTGGGCGGCTTCTTCCAAGGTTTTGAAACCGTGGGTGAGACTGCCCACGCTACAGTTGCCGTGGTCTTCGGCAACTGTACTGAAGGTACGTTCCCCGGCTTTGATCCAGAACACACAGCCAGCGGGCACCCGCCCGGTCCGTCCATCCGGCGTTGGTTCGGCCAGCGGCTCGTCAAAGGCCGGAATGTTTTCCGGTCGGGTCGGGCTAAAGGTAATCGCCAGCGGCGCGGCCACCGGACGGAGCGCCTTGGTGAGGCGCTCGGCTAAACTGTTCCAATCCACTGTGGTCATGGCATTTACTCCTTCGGACAGCACACGGTCTCACGTTTCACTAATCTGGAATGCATGTGTGTCGATCTTGGCTGAGATCTCGCCGTCCTGCCCCCTCTCGTCTTGCCGCTCACATTATGAGCCTACGACACTCTGCATTTAGCCATGTACGCTTGAGAAAAACAATTATAGCGGTCTATACTCGGCGCCAATCACCTAGCGGTCTTCTGCGGATCCGACTTTGACGACGAGGAGGGGATGTCCATGTCCAACGCTGATCTCTCACCGCTGTTCGAGCCCATCAAGGTCGGCAAGTTGCACCTCAAGAACCGGATCGTGATGGCGCCGATGTGCTCGCGTTTGCCGACGGCGGACGGGGAGGTCACGCAGGCGTTGATCGATCACTACGCGGTGCGCGCGAAAGGCGGCGCCAGCATGCTCATCATCGAGTTCGCCCATGTCGACGAAAAGCTCTCGTCGGCGGAATGGGGCATGCTGAGCGCGAGCAGCGATCGCTATCTGGTGGGCCTGAGCCTGCTGGCCGAGACCATTACCCTCAACGGCGCGCGGGCGTGTCTGCAACTCGCGCATGCCGGCCGTCAGAGTTCGTATGCGCAGCCCTGTCTGTCGCCGTCCGCCATTCCGGACAAGGTCTACGCAGCGCTCTACGGCGATCACTATCGAGTCCGGGAGATCACGCCGGACGAAATCGAGGAAGTGCTCGACAAATTTGCCGAGGCCGTGCGGCGCGCCAAGAACGCCGGTTTCGAAGCGGTCGAGATCCATGGCGCGCACGGCTACCTGCCCGGTACGTTTCTGTCGCCTTACGGCAATAAGCGCACCGATGAGTGGGGCGGATCGCTCGAGAACCGGGCACGCTTTTCGCTCGAGATTGTGCGCCGTTCCCGCGCGCTGGTCGGTCCTGATTTTCCAATCATCTATCGGTACAACGGCGACGATTTCTCGCCCGAGGCGTTCGCCATAGAAGAAGCCCGCGAGTTCGCCCTGATGCTGGAGGCGGCAGGCATCGATGCGCATCACGTGTCGGGGTCAATCGGAGAGAGCTGGGAGGAGTGCTGCGCGCCTATCTACGCGCCGCGCGGCAACCTCGTGCATCTCGCCGACGCGGTCAAGCAAGCCGCGACTCTGCCGATCATCACCGTAGGCGCGATCGACGTTCCCATGGCGGCGGAGGTGGTGCGTGACGGAAAAGCCGACATCATCGCTATCGGCCGCGGTTTTCTGACCGACCCCGAGATCCCCAACCACGCCGCAACGGGTGACGTCAGGGCCGTCCGGCCGTGCATTCGCTGTAACGAGAGTTGTCTGAACGGCGAGATGCTAGGGCGCCCGCAACGCTGTGACGTGAATTTCCAGTGCGGGCGTGAAAGCACCTATCCGATGCGCGCCGCCGATACGCGCCGCCGCGTGGTCGTGCTTGGCGGCGGCGCTGCCGGCATGGAGGTAGCGCGGGTCGCCTGCCTGCGGGGACACGAGGTCACACTGTTCGAAAAAACCGATCGATTGGGCGGCCAGCTTCAAATAGCCGCGCAGCTCGGTTTCAAGGACGACCTGCGCGCGCTGATGGATCACATGGCCTATGAGGTCACGCGCCTAGACGTCGACATACGCATGGAGACAGAGGCGACACCGGAGCTGATCCGCCCGTTGAATCCGGACCTGCTGATCGTGGCCTGCGGCGTACAATCGAAGTTTCGCGACGTCACCGGTGTCGATCTGCCGCATGTCTCCTTTCCCGTCGACCTGCTGGAAGAGAAAGCGATGGCGGGCGACCACGTCATTGTCGTCGGTGGCGGCTGGCTGGGCTGCGACATCGCGGTTTACCTCGCCCGCCTCGGCAAAAAGGTCGTGCTGACCACCGTCAAGGAAGCCGCCGACGACCTCATTCCCGATCTCGAGCCCTTCAGCCGCAAGGTGTTCATGGACATGATGATCGGTAACGGCGTCGAGATTAAGGGCAACCACCGCATCGCCGAAATCACGGAGGGGGGCGCTCGGTTCACCGGCGACGATGGCCAGCTCATCGATCTCGAAGCTGACACCGTCGTACCGGCCTGGGGTTTCCGGCCCGACAGGGAATTCGACAGTGTCGCGCAAGAGCTTGCACCCGCGTCACACTTTGTCGGCGATTGCGTGCGGCTCGGCAATCTGCGCAGCTGTATCTGGCCGGGGTTTCTTGCCGGGTACGAGGCTTGAGGGTTCCCCTTCAAGGAAGGAGTAACTGATGGCTACGCGACGCTATACCTGGCCCGATGGACACTGGGACTGGCCCATACATGTGACGCACAAGCACGGGGTGCGGTGCGGCGAGATGATCTTCTTTGGCGGCCAGGTCGATCTCGACTCCGCAGGTAACGTCCGCAATCCGGGTGACCTCACCGCGCAGACCCGGGCCGCGATGAAGTACATCAGCGTCATTCTGGCCGAACTCGACGCGGACATGGCCGATCTCGTCAAGCTCATCTGTTTCTACGTTCACGATCGCGACGAGGACCGGGATCGCCTGCTCGCGGAAGTCGCGGCGGCGCTCGGCGAGGGGTCGGGACCGGTGATCTCTCTCATTCCATTGCCGGCGCTCGCTTATGAGGACATGGTCGTCGAGATCGAGGGCGTGGCGATGCGCGGCGCCGACGGTGCACATCTGGCGCGAACGGCGTCCAACGCCGGGACACCGACGCCCCTGCCCGCACCGTTCAGTCACGCCTTGCGATGCGGCCGTATGGTGTTCATCGGCGGACAAACGGCGCTCAATGCCGATGGCGGTGTCGTCGAGGCTAGCGATCTCGTCGCGCAGAGCCGCTTGGTCGCGAAGCGCATCGGCGTGCTGCTCGGTGACCTCGGGGCTAGTTACAACGACGTCGTCAAGGTCAACCGGTACTACGTCGCCGGTGGCACGGCCAAAGAATGGGAGGGATCGGCGCTAGCGGTTGCGAGTTACTTTGCGGAGCCCGGGCCCGCGGCGACCGGCATTCCCATCCCGGCGCTCTTTCGCGACGGCTTGATGATCTCCGTCGAAGTGACGGCCATGCTGGGTGAGGATGACGGCCCTCGGCCGCGTCAGCACGCGTGGCCGGCAGGGCATTGGGACTGGCCAGTGCACCTGCCCTATAAGCACGGCGTCAAGCACGGGAACATGGTCTACGTTGGCGGTCAGGTGTCGATCGATTCTCACGGCACGGTCATCGATCCTGGCGACCTTGTCACGCAGACGCGTACCAGCATGGCGAACATCGCCAAGGTGCTCGGCGAGTTCGGTCTCGGGCTGGACGACGTCGTCAAGGTGACGGCGTTCTACGCGGGCAATGCGTCGGCCGAAGTCCTGCACGACAACTTGAGCATCCGCTCGTCCAGTTTCACCGAACCCGGGCCCGCCACGACGGGCATCCCGCTGCCGTGCCTGGCCTACGAAAAGATGGAGATCGAGATCGAAGTGGTAGCCATGACGGATTGAGGGGCATCTTCTCCGACGTCGCGCGTAACCAGCGTATCAATCTGGGCTGTCCGTTTGATTTTGTCGAGGATCTCGGCGAGGTGGTGGGCGGCAGCCGACTATTTCCCGCCTCTGGTCTGGTAATAGCCGAAGGCACTCCAGCCGCCGTCAATCACCATGACTTCGCCAGTCATAAAACCGGCGTCCTCGCTAGCGACAAAGCGCACGGCTTTGGCGATATCCGCATTCGAGCCCAGCCGCCGCTGGGGTGTGCGCTTGATTAAATCGACCGCGGTCAGCTTGCCGTCGGCCTCAAGACCGTCGATCATGTCCGACTCGATATAGCCCGGCGCGATACAGTTGACGCGGATACCATACCTGGCCCACTCGATCGCCATGACGCGGGTCATGTGATCCACCGCGGCTTTCGAGGTGCAGTACCCGAGCGTGGCCGGGAAGGCGTTACGGCCCAAAATCGAACCGATATTGATAATGCAGCCGCCGCCGTGCTGCGTCATTTGACGCGCCGCGGCCTGGGAACACAGGAAAATGGACTTCACGTTGATGTCCATATGCTGGTCCCAGTTCTCTTCGGTCATCTCCAGCGTCAACTGCGGACGGGTGATACCGGCATTATTGACCAGAATATCGACCGGTCCGAGTTGCTCCTCCACCTCGGCAAACAGGCGCGTGACCTCGTCCGCCCGCTCGACACGGCAGCCGAAGGCGCTCGCCTCTCCCCCCCGACTTGTGATCTCGGCAACCGTCTCTGCGGTATTTTCGGCCCGGGTCGCCACGCAGGCCAGCCGCGCGCCGGCCTCTGCCAGCTCAATCGCAATCGGTTTGCCAAGACCGCGGCTGGCACCGGTCACGACGGTGACTTTTTCAGAAAAAATACCCATGCCCTATTTCTCTCGTGGATGTGCGGCGTTGTACTCGCGAATGGCTTTCAAAATCGCCCCGCCCGCCTTGTCCATCAGCTCCTTCTTGTTGGCTGACACCCGCTCTGCCGAGGTCTCCAGCCGCCGCAACAATCCCTGGGTGTGGGGCATTACGTGTCGCGCCAGGAGTTCATAGCTCTTGCGGGCCAGGTCCGGCGGCGTCCAGTCGTGGACAAAGCACAACGGCGTGCCAAAACCGCCCGAGAGTTCCTGGAGGTGGGCGATTTTTTCCAGCGCGTCTTCGGGCGTTCCAAAAATACCCCCGCCATGTTCATCCAGGCTTCGGGCCGCCCGGTAACCATCCTCAAACGGCTTGCGTTTTGGCGTGCCGAGGATGCCGACAATATATTCGTTCTGCCAGCGCTGAAGCCCGTCGGCCACCTCGCGGTAGGCCTGTTCCTTTGAGGAGGACAAATGAAAGGGCATCACAATACGCCAGTCCGCCCGGTCGAGCCGTTGGTCGTGTTCCCGGGCTGAAGTCTGGCCCCAGCCCCACTGCGTTGGCAGCGCGGTCAGCCCTTCTTCCAGATACGACGCAATCGAAAGCACGCCGACGCCATATTTGCCCGCCGCTTTCATACCGGCCGGGGAGATCGACGAAGCAACGGCCACGGGAATCTCATCCTGGAGTGGCCGGAGTTGTAAGGCCGCTTTGTGCAGCCTGAACCAATCGCTCTCGACCGTAATCGGCTCATCCTCGTTCAGCAGACGCAGGACCACACCTAGCCCTTCATCCATACGGGCGCGTTGCGTGCTGGGGTCGATGCCCAGCATGACCGCGTCAGAGGGTAGGGCGCCTGGGCCCACGCCGAGTATGGCCCGGCCACGACTCAGATGGTCGAGGTGAACGATACGCTGGGCGATATTAAAAGGATGGTGATACGGCACGGAAATCACGCCGGTCCCCAGCCGGATGCGCTGGGTCCGCTCCGCGGCAGCAACCAGGAACATTTCCGGTGAGCCGATGGTTTCCCAGCCGGCCGAGTGATGCTCACCGACCCAGAACTCATCGAACTGGAGCTCGTCCAGAAACGCGGCCAGTTCGAGGTCGCGCTGAAACTGGAGTGTCGGATGTTCCCCAAGTGGATGATGGGGGGCAAGAAAAGCACCGAAGCGAAGGCGTTGACGCATAATGGCTCCATTCCTCACAGTGTTTCGCTGAACTGTACCAAAACCGTTCCAGGGGAACCAGGGACACGTCCCGCGCTTGGCGCTACATCGAAAAAGGAGATATAGAATCCACCATGCTGAAAACAATGATTACCGGCAGTCTGCCGCGCCCGACGTGGCTCGCCCCGCAGAACCAGATTTCGTCTGTCTCCCTGCGGCTTGCGGTCGACACTTTGCCCGAGGGGCAGGACGACGCAGTACGCTTGGCCGTGTTCGATCAGCACGAAGCCGGAATGGATATTGTCACGGATGGGGAGCAGCGCCGCCGGCATTACATCTGGGGATTGACCGAGGAGCTGAGCGGGATTGATTTCAACCGTATGGTGAAAAAGGAAACGCGCGGCGGTCGGTATAAGACGCGGATAGACGTCGCCCGTGTCACCGGCCCAATCTGCCGACCACGCTCTATTTTTCTTGACGCGCTACGCTTCCTCAAACAGCACACGACTCAGCCGGTGAAAATCACCCTGCCGGGTCCGATGACCACCGCGGATACCCTGGCGGATGAGTATTATGGAGAGCCACGGCGACTCGCCGCCGACCTGGCTGGCGTCCTCAATGACGAGGCGCACGAGCTGGCCGAAAACGGCTGTGACATCATTCAGTTTGATGAGCCGTGCTTTAATATCTATCTCGATGCGGTTGAGGAGTGGGGCATCTCCACGCTTGAAGCCGCAGCCGAGGGAGTCCGAGCAAAAACCGCGGTCCATATCTGCTACGGCTATGGCGTTCCGCAGGTCCTGGCCTGGAAGACAACGAATACGGATTGGCACCATTATCACCGCACTCTGCCCCTTCTTCGCACCAGTACGATCGATATGATCTCGATCGAATGTGCGGCCTCTGGTGTCGATCCGTCCGTGCTCGAACTGGCCCGAGGCAAAGACCTCATGGTTGGCGTTATTGATGTGGGGACAGAGGACGTTGAGACACCCGCAACCGTTGCCGAACGCATTCGGGCCGCGCTTCCCTATGTCGCGCCGGACAAACTCTACCCGTGTACGGACTGTGGTATGATCCCCCGCTCTCGGACCGCCGCGCGCGGAAAAATGAAAGCCTTGGCGGACGGCGCCCGGCTCGTCCGCACGGAACTGGTAAGCAAAACGATGGCCGGCATCCCGCGAGTGGGTCGGCCAAAGAAATAGTGCTCGGAAGGATTGCGCATGACACGCATACCAATAAATGGCGTCACCCTTCACGTTGAAGAGACCGGCTCCGGCGAGCCGATTATCTTTGTCCACGAGTTTGGTGGCGATGCACGAAGCTGGCAGCCACAGGTCGAGCATTTCTCTCCTCACTATCGGTGCGTCGTCTATAACGCCCGGGGCTATCCACCCTCGGATGTTCCTGAAGACGAGACGCTCTACGGCCAGCGCCTCTCCACCGTTGATCTGAAGGGCGTGCTTGACGCGCTCGACATCGAGCAGGCCTTTGTTGTCGGCCTGAGTATGGGGGCCTATACGGGCCTGATGCTCACCATGCAGCACCCCGAACGAGTCCGTGCTCTCGTATTTGCCAGTGGTGGTTCGGGCGCGTATCCAGCAACGCGCAAGCAGTTCTTGGCCGATACCAACGCGGTGGCAGAGAAAATATTGCAGGTGAACTCAGTCGATGCGGCAGGAATTGCCTCCGGCCCCAGCCGAGTACAGCTCCAGAACAAAAACCACACCGTCTGGGAGCAGTTTGCCGCTCACCTGTCTGAACACTCTGCCCTGGGCTCAGCCTATACCCTGCGCCACGTCCAGGCCGAACGGCCCTCGCTGTACGATCTCACCGCTGACCTCCGTGCCGTGACGACGCCGACACTCTTGGTTGTCGGCGATGAAGACGAATCCTGTCTGGATGTCAATCTGTATCTCAAACGCACCATGCCCTACGCAGGGCTCAGCATCTTGCCGAAAAGCGGACATCTGTTGAACTTGGAAGAGCCCGAACGCTTTAATGCTTTGATCGACGAATTCTTTCAGAC
This sequence comes from Candidatus Binatia bacterium, assembly GCA_022824615.1. Taxonomy (GTDB): domain Bacteria; phylum Desulfobacterota; class Binatia; order Bin18; family Bin18; genus Bin18. The sequence goes on from JAJDZM010000182.1 coordinate 36,814, forward strand.
GGTACAAGCCGGACAGTGGAGCCGCCGAGACCCGCGCTCGGAAACGGTGAGCGCGTTTGGACAAAAGACGTAGGACGGTTACCAGCGGATTACGGTCTTTTCCAGCCCCTTTCTTCTGGCCCTACTGGGCAACCCAACCGCCATCAACAACCATTGGATGGCCGGTCACGAACGACGCCTCGTCTGAGCAGAGCCAGACCACGGCTTCGGCAATCTCCTCGGGTTTTCCCAAGCGACCAATCGGCTCTCTGGCGGTCATGCCGTCTTCTATGCGTGGGTCTAGCTCCATGCCACGTTCGAACATCGGTGTGCGGATGACCCCTGGACAGACGGCGTTCACGCGAATGCCGGATTTGGCATATTCCAACGCCGCGGTTTTGGTCAGTCCGACCACACCGTGCTTGGCGGCCACATACGCGGGTCCACTCCGAAAACCAACCAGACCGGCAACGGAGGCGGTATTGACAATCGCGCCGCTGCCTTGCGCCAGCATATGCCGGAGCTCATACTTCATGCACAGCCACACCCCGGTCAGGTTAATCGCAATCACCCGGTCCCAGTGTTTCGGTGTATAATCGCCGGTCCGAGCAGCAGCCCCCGCAATCCCGGCGTTGTTGAATGCGCAGTCAAGCCGCCCATACGTCTCAACCGCTCGTGTAACTAATGCCTCGACTTCCGCAGCTTGGGCAACGTCGGTTTGCACGAACACCGCGTCGCCCCCGGCGGATTTGATGAGATTGACCGTCTCCTCTCCACCTTCAACAACTACATCGGAAACAACGACCGTCGCGCCTTCGCGGGCGAACGCTAATGACGTAGACCGACCAATGCCCGACCCTCCACCCGTCACCAATGCAATTTTTCCGTCTACTTGCCCTGCCATGATGCTGTATTCCTCCTTGCGCTATGCCAGAGCGTCTCTTCTAGCGTGTTGGAGGCTCTCAATAAAGGGAAGGCATAGCTCGCAGGGGTCGCGCCCCTACAGAGAGAGACCGTTTGCGGATGAGCACGCCTGCCGCGAGAAGCGGGGTTTTTCCTCGCGGCCTAGCGACGTTCCAAAAAAAAGATGTTATATTGCCCAGCCTATCGCATAAGGAAGGCAAAGCATTATGCAACATCGCGGATTTCGGAGCAGCATCACGACCCCAGGACGGCGTATGGCCGGTGCGCGACGTGACTCAGGCGTAGCGACCCGGCTCAAGGATTGAGTGCATGAGCGACCAGATCAAATATCTGCTGGAAGAACGCCAGATGCCCACGGCGTGGTATAACATCAACGCCGATATGCCCGTGCCCCTGATGCCGCCGCTCCACCCGGACACCAAACAGCCGGTCACGCCCGAGTACCTCGCTTCCTTTACGCCAACAGCGCTCCTCGCTCAGGATGTCAGCCAAGAGCAGTATATTGAGATCCCGGAGCCGGTCCGTGATATTTATAAACTCTGGCGGCCGACTCCTTTTTTTCGGGCCCGCCGCCTGGAGCAGGCGCTCCAGACCCCAGCCCATATCTACTACAAATACGAAGGCGTCAGTCCGGTTGGTTCGCATAAGCCGAACACGGCCGTGGCCCAGGCCTTTTACGCCAAGCAAGAAGGGATCGAGACGCTGACGACGGAAACGGGCGCGGGCCAGTGGGGTACCGCGTTGGCCATGGCCTGCAATATGTTCGGGCTGGGCTGCGAGGTGTATATGGTCCGTATCTCCTACCAGCAAAAGCCCTACCGCCGCCACGTGATTACGACCTATGGCGCTGAGGTGTTTGCCAGTCCGTCCGACCGCACCGAAGTGGGCCGGCGGTTTTTGGCTGACAATCCGGACCATCCCGGCTCATTGGGGCTGGCGGTCTCCGAAGGGATCGAAGCAGCCCAAACGTCCGGGGGGACAAAAAAGTATAGTCTCGGCTCTTTTCTCCCGCATGTGTTGCTGCATCAAACCATTATTGGTGAGGAGACCCTGCTGCAGATGGAGATGGCCGGCGAATACCCTGACATTGTGATCGGCTGTGCTGGTGGGGGCTCGAATTTTGCCGGTTTTGCCTTTCCCTTTGTTCGAGAGAAACTCAAGCACGGCAAGCACACGCGTATCATCGCGGTTGAGCCGGCCGCCTGCCCGACCTTAACCAAAGGCTCCTTCACCTGGGATTGGGCCGACGCCGGCTGCGTGGCACCGATTTGTCAGATGTATACGCTGGGTCATTCGTTTATGCCGGCCACTATCCATGCCGGCGGGCTGCGCTATCACGGTATGGCTCCGCACGTGAGTGCGCTTTTACACGGTGGCCATATCGAAGCCACCGCGTTTGATCAGCTTGCGACCTTTGAGGCCGGCGTGGCGTTCGCCAGAGCCGAAGGTATCGTGCCAGCGCCCGAGTCCAACCACGCGGTCTGCGTCGCAATGAACGAGGCCGTGCAATGCCGGGAAAGCGGCGAAAAGAAAGTCATTGCGTTTAATCTGAGCGGCCACGGTCATTTTGACATGAGCGCCTATGCCGACTACCACGCCGGAAAACTGGAACGTTACGAGTATCCGGCTGAGGCGATTGAACGAGCCATGCAAACCGTGCCTGAGGTGACTTTTCCGGGGTGACGCGCATTAACTCGGCGGTCTTATTGCGCCGCATTCTGAACGCCGAGTTGCTCATCCTGTCCAACGACAGCCACCTGTTCAATATCAAGCAGCCACAGACCATCGTGTTGAGTGTGACCGGCTTTATCGACGGTTAGCGCGAGTGGCTGGACTAGGGGGACAGGGCTGTCACGACATTTATCAGAATGGAGGTGTTACATGTATGACACGTTATCTCCTGTACAGAAGGAGAAATTTCTTGCCATATCGGGAGAAGTGTATAAGGGAGATACGGAGGGAAACTTTTTAACAAACGATAAGGATTGGAAGTATTCTCCTTGGCGTTTCACTTTCGTACTGGAAAAGGAAACTGGTCACTTTGTATGCGAATTATCTCACAGGATGACAAACAATCGTATTTACGGGTGGGATCAAGAGGGCAATGAATTGCCTGATAAGGTTTTGCATAAATTTTTTAAGCCCGAACTGGTTTTCAAAAGCTAGAAGATTACAGGAGTTATGAGAGTGAATGCCTCGTTATAGAATTCCCTTATTTTTCCGAGGATAGCAAACTTTTCCAGGGTAATTCTGAATATCCCTTTAGGGGGAAAGAGGAAATGAATCATCAGTATATCGTAGCCTCTATTACAATCATCGACGAATTGCTTCAGCAGAGGATTTCCAGATAAGAGGTATCAGCCATGACCGCTCCTACTCTGATAAACGAAGCCCCCAACCTTGTTCGCTTTCTCCACAACGTCCGTACTGCTCCCACTGACCCTGTACTCCTGCGCGACCGGAGCCGGGGTGTCATGTTGGGTCTGGCCGTCGGGAACGTTCTGGGCCTCCCAGTAGAGGGGCGGTGGTACTATGAGATTGACGACTGGTATCCGGACAGCGTCACTGAGATAAACCCGAAAGCGAAATCCCTTCTGATGGATGATGACCTCGCCCAAGCCGTGGATTTGGGCGAAGCGCTGCTCGCCGAAGGCGATGCTACCCGCGATTTCGCTAGGCGGCTGGTGACTTGGCGTCATGAGAACGGGCACGGTATTGGGAACACCACCAAAATCGTCGTCGGTCTATTGGAAATCCTGGAACTCTTGGAAAAAGGAACACCACCGTCAGAGGTAGCCCGCGTTTTCTACGAACGCGAACGTCATCGCTTTTTCTACGAACACGGTTCCCCCTTCCCCGATCTACTGACCGATCTACTGGAAATACTGGAAAAAGGAGTGCCCCCGTCAGAGGCAGCCCAATTTTTTCCAGCCCGTATTTTCTACAAGCACAATCCTATCGCCCCCAACGGCGGTCTCATGCGTTGCGCCCCAGTTGCGGTCGCTCACCACAGCGCCCCTGAACTGTTAGTCCGTGACTCTGCCGCTCTCTGTGCCGTCACCCATTACGCCCCAACCGCCCAATGGTCTTGCATCGTCATCAATACCGCTATCGCTCTGTTGCTCCGCGGCGCCAACCCGGATTTGCCCGCCTTGCTTGCCGCGTCGTCTGCCGATGGTGCGCCTGATATGCTTGCTAAGGCGTCCGCCGACGATATTCCGACTGATGTGCTGGCCAGTATTGTTGGTGGGCGGCCTATCATGGCTGACGCTTCGTGGTTACGGTGTGACCAGCACCTGATTGGCCACACTCTGTTGGCGATGCAGGCCGGCTTGTGGGCGGTGGCTACGCCGCTGGATTTTGAGGCGGCGCTGGTGCAGATTGTCAGCGCGGGCGGCGACACCGACACGAACGCCGCCGTAGCAGGTGCTGTTCTGGGAGCCCGCTATGGTGCAACGGCGATCCCCCAACGGTGGCTGGACTGCATCCCCGAGCGCGAACGGATCGAAGCGCTGGCCGATGACTTATTGGCGCTCTCTCCTGAATAAGGTGGTCCATATACGTGATTTTCTATCTGGTTCATGCTGTAAACCCAGGCCAAGACAGTCGGGACAGCTACTAAAGTGTCTACCGTGTGGAGAGTGAGGTTGAGCTCTTCTATCCTCGCCGGGGTAAGCTATCGCCCGCGTAGCGCAGTATACACATTGACGGAAGGCTGGTGTGACAGTGGATAATCGAGACCGCTCGGCCACTGCTCAGTCATTGCTCAACGCACAGTGGGTGGACAAGGCGACCCCTACCGAGGTCCGAGCGCTGCTTGACCGGGGGGCCGACCCCAAGGCGTCGGATAAGAACGGCTGGACGCCCTTGCACTTGGCGGCGCAGTTCAGTGACCCGGCGGTGGTCGCCCTACTACTTGACCGGGGGGCCGACTCCAAGGCACGGACCAAGAGCGGTACAACACCCTTGCACGGGGCGGCACAGTCCAACAGAAGCCCGGCGGTATTCACCCTACTACTTGACCGGGGGGCCGATCCCAGGGCGCGGGACAAGGACAGCACAACGCCCCTACACCGGGCAGCGCATTTCAGCAGAAACCCGGCGGTGGTCGCCCTGCTGCTTGACCGGGGGGCCGATCCCCAGGCGCGAGACAAGAACGGCATGATACCCTTGCACTTGGCAGCGCGGTCCTCTACCCCGGCGGTGGCCGCCTTGCTGCTCGACCGGGGGGCCGACCCCCAGGCGCAGGACGAGAACGGTACAACACCCTTGCACTGGGCGGCGGCGATCAGCAGCAATCCGGCGGTGGTCACCCTACTGCTTGACCGGGGGGCCGATCCCAGGGCACGCGACAAGAATGGCGAGACGCCCAGATTGGATGCCCTGTCGCATCGGTACGTCCAGTACCAGAAGGACCTCTGGAAGGACAGGAGAGAGAAGCTGGGGGCTAGGCTGCTCATGAATTGCCGACCGGCCTCAACTTGATGAGGAGGCTGACGCTACTGTTTGAGCCTGTGTTTGATCTTGAGCCGGACATCCAGATGGTAAAGAAGGGATGGACATGGCCAGCCTTTTTTTTCGTGCTGGCATGGGCGTTTTTGATACGTATTGCAGGAAATGTTCTTCGAGAGAACCCATCTCTGGAGGGATTGCTGAGCGCTATTGGGCTGCCAGGCACCTCTCTTCTGGATGGGCTCATATTCGTGGGTATCGTCGTAGCAGTTGTTCCGGGATTCCTGTTGTTGGTGATCCTGATCATATGGGTCTTACCTGACACTCTCCTTCCGTTGCTGGTGACACCCGTTGTGTGGAGACAGATTGCGCGGTTTCACTGGGCTCGCGCTGTCCTCCTCTCTCTGTTGCTGGTGACGCCCGTTGTGTGGCTCCCGCTAGGAGCGTCCGACGGTCTCTTGATGGGGCTTGCATTCATTTTGGCCTGCATTTTTGGCCGATGGGGGAACGGCTGGAGGGAGCAGAATCTTTTGCGGCGAGGATACGAACATCGTGAGACGGTCATTGCACGCCAATCCCTTGTGAAGATCTACGTCAGGGATTTGTGACGGGTTGGCTGCGGAATGATGCTCCGTGTAGGGCCGGTCTCTCTCAATACTTATATCTGATACCCCTTTTTCGGCTTGTCCTTACGGAATCCCCTTTATCATGTTGCTTTCCTTTCTCATTCATATAAGAACCCCCTTTTCTGTTACTGCTTTTGCAATGCAGCCCGTCGTGCTTCCACAGCAGGTCCATTGATAAGTTTTCTCAAAAACCATCCCAGCAACGCCCCTGTTACAAAGGCGAAAAACCCCCCGGAAGATGAACGGTCTCCCTCCTCTTTTCTGTTCAACATCCCCAGCACGAGAAACGTAAAAATCACAGAGGCAATCACCTTGAAGAGAAACACCACCACTCCCAGCCCCGTGCCGTTCGCTGTGACCGAATACGAAAATACCTTCTGCATGGCAAAGAGGGTTGCGCCACTCCCCACAATCGTAATCACCTTTCCGTACCCATCCGACCAAAACACGTTATAGCCAGGCGGGGCATCTGCCGGAGCCATAAAAAAGGCAATCATAATGGTGACGACTGGCAGCACCATCAAGGCAACAGACCATACGAAATCCACAACATCTTTGAAGATCACGACACGATTTGTCATGCCTAACAACAGAATGGCAAGAAATCCCAAACCACCCAACAAGAAAATAGCCTTAATTTCCTGCTCCATAGATATTCCCTCCAATCACAGAAGAGTCCCAGCACGGAGTGCCGGGCCATGTTCCCATCACAACAGCGAATGGAGTGAAGTCCGGCATCCCCGAGTGTGATCAGATCGAATCGCTGGCCGATAACTTATCCGCGTTCTCTTCTGAATAAGATACTACCCGACCCCGTTGCTAGCTGTATTGCTGCATCTGCCACAACCGCCGGTAAATCACGGTACGTGATGTCGTAGTTACTCGTAGTCTGTGTGGCTCACGAGATGCTGGATAGCCAGATTTGACGACCCATAGCTGACAATGGCGACGTCCAGATCAGCATTCCGGTAGAGATCCAAGGCGCGTTGGAGGCCGCCAAGAATCCAAGCGGTTTTGTTTTCAAACACTCCGCCCCCGACCAGAGTCAGAAACACCTTATTGTTACCATTGTTACCGGTTTTGCTCGCATTCACGAGAGCCGCGCAGAGTGTAGCCTCATAGGTCGCCTCCAGAATGAGCCGGGCGAACTCCGTCCAAAGTTCGTGAGGATGATCCAGATAGCCGACCGGCAAAGCGGAACAATAGGCTTGGGAGACCGTGTGCGTGCAGTCATCAAGCGTCACTTGCGTTTGCCACTGAAGGCCGATACGGAGTAAGGCTCGCAACTCGTCCAGTTCCGGCTCACTCAATGCGCGCAGGCGCTCCCCAATCTTGACCAACCCATCATATGAGGGCCACGCATACCCGTTGCGCATGTCCCACAGACGGTTCCCGGTATTGCCCAAGGCCGCGCCGATATCGGCTAGGCAATCGATCTGGTTGGTAGCGGATTGCCCGGTCTGCCCATTTACGGGGGCAAAGTAGTTGCGATAGATCGTACCCGCTCCCGCCGCAATGGCACACGCCGGTCCCTGAGTGCGGTCATCTTCATAAATGCCAACCCCCTCCTCAGGGGTGACCTCCGGACCTGTCATTTCAAGCAAATTGAACTGGGACGCGACCTGAAACAGTGCACCCTTATTCGTCGTGTTTGTGTGTAATTCCTGGACGTCCTTAACGATTTCACGGACTGTCATGGCTCCGGTCTTATACCCACTCGCCTGCACCCGGTGGCGCAGGTCGGCCAAGGACGGCGTCTCCAGTTCGCCGCACACTAGCTCTTTCCCGTTTTCATGAGATTTCAGTACATTGCCTTCTACGCTGAGATTCGTCCGCACCTGCTCGGGGGACTCTTCTGCAAAGCCGGTCAGTTTTTCAAACCACCTCTCATCATCATCAAATACGGCATGACCATTGGGCATACGTGTCTCCTTCACTCTTCGGCAAAACCGGTCAGTTTGTCAGACCACTTATCCTGCTTCTTCGCTCCACTCCCTGACATATCGGCGCTGTTCCTCAGTCTCCGGTGAGGAGGTCCGAACGGACTTAGGCTCAGGACGCATAACCAGAAGAGCACGGTAGCCGCCAGGCAGATGGCACTGAAGAAGGTGTGGGCGCACCGGTCGTAACGGGTGGCGATGCGGCGTCAGTCCTTCAGGCGGCCG
>JAJDZM010000100.1 GCA_022824615.1 Candidatus Binatia bacterium
TAGCGTGGCGGAGTGGTGCCCGGCAGGGTATCGACGACCATGGTCGAGCGGACTCCGCCATCCGTTTTGACCGACCAGTACAAGCAGCCGGTTTTGGCGTCGAGCGAATAAATACGGCCCTGGAGCGAACCGATGAACACCCGCCCGCCCACCACAGTCGGCTGGGAGACCCGAAAATCCATGGGCAAGCCAAACACCCACTTGACCTTGAGATTGGGCACCTGCTCGGCGCTGATCCCGGCAGCCTCGGCGGATTGGAAGCGGCTGTTGAAGACATCCACCCCCCAGCCGTTCCACTGCGGGGCATCGTCTTCGATAGAGAAGTCGCCCGGAGCGTCCGCACAAAACCCAGCGACCGTATCGTCCGTGTCCTTGATCTTCTTGCCGGTGATCCACTCGGACAGGGCGCGCCGTTCGGCAATGGTCCGCATCCAGCCCTGCATGCGCATTTTGCCCACGCTCAGCGAATGCAGCACCATCTCGGCGGGCAGGCGTGACATGACCTCGCGGATTGGAGCCCGTTTCACTTGGCCTTCATGACACTGAGCGCAATAGGTGTTATAGAGTTGCTCCACATCGGGCGTCTGGTGGGCGCCGGCCTCCATTGCCCAACTCGCCGGGACACTCCACTGGAGCACGGCAAAGCACAGCGCTCCGCTCAGCCACGTTATCAGGTTTTTGAGCCCGACCCTGTTCCTCGTGCACATCACATTCCCTCCTTTTATGTACGATAAGAACCTGCCTATTCGTCATCGACCGAAAAGGCCAGCAGCGCGTTGCCCGGCATGCCGCCCCAATAGCCGTAGCCGGAATTCACATACAGCATACCGTCGACAATCGTCGGGCCAGGACCGTCGAACGAGCCCCCTTTGGTCTGGACCCCATTCGTGCTTTCGTATTCCTGGTCGGCGTTATACTCCCAGACCACCGCGCCGTCCGCGGTCGAATAGGCACGCAAATGGCCATCGACAGAACCGGAAAAGACCACCCCGGGGATCACGGATATGGCCGCGGACTGCGCCGGGCTGCACTGGGCGCGCCCATTACAGCCTGGGGGCGGGGTATGCCATTTGCGCTCACCCGTCTCCACGTCATAGGCAAACATCCCGCCGCCGACACTCCCGTCGAGGCTGGTCGTCCAGCCCAGGTCTTTATCTTTGTGGGTCTCAATACCGATATCGGACAAAGCCACATAAATGGTCCGGGCATCGGCCGCCGGCCCCCACTGGATGCCCCCGATCAGGCCGCCCTTGCCCAGCCGCTGCTGCCAGAGAATTTCGCCATCCCGGTCCGGGTCTACGGCGTGGAGAACGCCGGATTTCTGTCCGGCCAGGAGTACGCGCTTGCCGCTGGACAGCGTGACCAGAATCGCCGACGAGCCAAAGTCCAGGTCCGGTCCCCTGGCCTCGGGACAGTTCGAGTCGTCATCGGTCTCACAGCCGATATTCCAGGCGTCGTTCGGCGTGAACTGCTGCGACCAGAGGAATTCGCCCGTTCTCAGATCAAAGGCCACGATAGCATCGCTGGTGAGCGAAGCGGGGTCGGAATAGTTATCGCCAGTCGTGACATACAGCCGGCCGCGTTCCAGATCGAGGGTGGGGGAAGACCAGACCGAGGCTCCCGAGGGGCCCCACAACTGGGTGCCCTTTCTGTTTTTCCGGACTGGTACGGCCGGCTCCAGAATCGTATAGGTCTTCCAAACCATCTTGCCGTTAATCGGGTTCATGGCAACCAGCGTGCCCCGAAAGGTACAGCATTCATAATCGGCATCCGCGCCGGCCGCCTCTTCCAGGGCCGTCAGGGGTACGTAGAGCCGATTCCCGTGCAGCTTGGGCGTTCCGGTGATGCGCGCCATGGGATGATCGTCAATCTTGTTGCGCCATAACTCCTTGCCCGTTCGAGCGTCCAGGGCGTAGACCGTGGCTTCGGAATCACCGAAATAGACCGCATAGCGGGCCGGGTCGGTCCCCGGCAGTTTCCCAACGACCAGGGTCGAACGAACACCAGCTCTGGGTTTCACCGACCAGTACAGGCAGCCGGTCTTGGCATCGATCGAATACACCCGGCCTTTCATGGTCCCGACAAAGACCCGGTTGCCAACCACGGTCGGCTGGGAGGTCTGGTAGTCCATCGGCAGGCCAAACACCCATTTGACCTTCAGCTTGGAGACCTGCGCCGCGCTGACCCCGGCCTGTTCCGCAGGCTGAAAACGGCTGTTGACAGCATCCACACCCCAGCCGTTCCACTGCGGAGCGTCGTCTGCGACCACGAATTCGCCTGGAGCGTCGGCGCAAAAACCCGCCACCGTTTCATCGGTAGCCGCCTCCGGTTTGAGCTTCTTGCTGGTGACCCATTCGGAGATGGCACGGCGCTCTTCGTTGGTCCGCAGCACCCCTTGGAATTTCATTTTGCCCAGTTCCAGCGAGTGCAGCACGAACTCGGCCGGCAGGCGGCGCATAATGTCAAGCTGCGCCGCACGGGTTGATTGTCCGGCGTGACATTTCGCGCAGTGCTGCTCATACAACGCCTGACCATCGGGCTTCTGCTCCGCTGGGGTAACGGCCCAGCTTGGGGAACAGAGCAAACCGGTGAGCGCTACGGCCAGGCCGGCTGCCCAACGGATGTGCCACCGGTGCGTGTGAGTCGAGCTCCAGTACTGTGTCATGATCCCCTCCTTCATGCTCAACCCTACACTATTTACCGCGCATTTGGTCGTTCTGCTAGCGTAGCAGCGGTGGGCCGGAAGGGAGAAGGGACGGCTTATGATTTATGCAGACGCTGCTCCCACTCATATTCACGATTCGTCACCACATCTTCCATCCGTTGGATACGACGGTCGAGATGATCAAAGGTGTGTTTCAAACGGTGGAGCGCCAGCCCGCGCGAGTTGACATAGGCGTCGTAGAACTCGCGTTCGCCCGCACTTGCGAACGGCACGACCGGCTCCGGCTTCATCACCACCGCGGCCAACAGGTACAGGCCGCCTACCGGCCAAAAACCGGAGAAGAGAAAAAACAGCACGGTCAGCATGCGTGTCCAAAAGAGTGAAATATCGAGATAGTCGGCAATGCCTTTACACACACCGAGCAGCATCCCGTCGCGTGACCGGTATAAGCCCGTCGGGCGTTCGGCTGTCGTCATTGTTGTCCCTCTCCTTTTCTTTCCTGGTCGAGCAAAAGCGTCTCCAACGCCTCTACGCGGGCCTCCATCTTCGATAAGCCTTGATAGAGTTCCTGAATCATCTGGGCTTCATCCGCCTGCGCCAGATGGCCCTGTTTGGGCGTGCTCTTCCGCCAGATGAGCCACACGGTCAGCGCCAGCCCTCCAACCACGGCAATAAAGACAGAGCCGAAGATGAAGAGAACGACAAGCGACCAAATTTGCGCATCCATATTTCAGACTCACTCTACTATCGGCTTCATTCGAGACAACCGATTAGTCCTGGGGCAGCCCCGCGGTCTTTTGCTCAACCGTAGCTTTGAGCTTGGCTAACTCTTTTTCGATCTCCTCGTCGCCTTCCAGGCGGGCAAACTCTTCCGCGAGTTGATGCTCGGTGCTGGGACCGGGGTTCACCAGGTCGGCTTCCGCTTCCATGCGTTCAATCCGATTTTCAAATTGTTCAAACCGGACAAAGGCCTCCGAACTGTCGAGGCGGCGCAGGTCCTCCTGAGCGCGTTTCCGCTTCTGGGCATGGATATGACGCTGGATGAGCAGGCGTTGTTTTTCGCGGACAGTCCCGAGTTTGTTTTCCAATTGGGTAATATCCTCCTGATACTGACGAATCAGGGCCTCACACTCGGCGCGTTCTTTTTGCAGCGCGGCACTGCGTTCGGTATAGCCACGCTTCTGCATGAGGGCCTCGCGCGCCAGGTCTTCGCGCCCTTTGTCTACTGCAAGCTGGGCCTTTTCGCCCCACTGGCCGGCCCGCGTTTCGACCGTTTGGCAGTCGCGCTCGATTTTCCTTTTTGTGACCATGGCCCCGGCGCAGGAGGCTTTAATCTCAACCAGCGTATCCTCCATTTCCTTAATCATGAGCCGAATGAGCTTCTCCGGGTCTTCCGCCTTATCAAGCATGGCGTTGAGATTGGCGCTGATAATGTCACGGACTCGGGTGAAAATCCCCATGATGCTTCTCCTTTGTCGTCAATACACTCTGGAGTATTGCATCTCACATGCCAATTCAGAAAGTCCTTTCTTTTCAGGTATATACAAAAATAAGAGGAAATAGATCGGATTTGTTTTCGCTCTGAATATGCTATATACACCGATATATGGCGAAAAAAACCACTCCCGTTGCTTCTCATACTTCTTCCGGCCCTCAAGAGGCGCTTGGCCAGTCAGAGGCATTTCTGGCATTTCAGGAGCGCTTATCCCGGGTGGCTCGGGTCAACCGGCCAGTTCTCCTGATAGGGGAGCGCGGAACGGGTAAAGAACTTGCCGCGGCTCGGCTGCATTATCTGTCCGAGCGTTGGCAAGGGCCCTTTGTCACTCTCCACTGCGCGGCCCTCTCACCCAGCCTGATCGAAGCCGAATTATTCGGCCATGAAGCCGGGGCTTTTACCGGAGCCACCCGACAGCGTCTCGGTCGCTTTGAGACCGCTCACAACGGCACCCTCTTTCTTGACGAGATTGGGCAGATTCCGCTCGAAACCCAGGAAAAAATCCTGCGGGTCGTCGAGTATGGCAGCTTTGAACGGGTCGGCAGTTCGCAGCCCGTTGAGAGCGATGTGCGGATTATCGGCGCAACCAATGCAGACCTTAAGGCGCTCGTCGCACGCGGGCGGTTCAGAGCCGACTTGCTCGACCGGCTGTCTTTTGAGGTGCTGTTTCTCCCGCCCCTGCGTGAGCGCCCCGAGGATATTGTGCTCCTCACCGACCACTTTGCCGCGCGGATGGCCTTTGAACTGGGACGGGAAGATGTTCCGCAGTTCAGCGACACGGCGCGTACCGTTCTGGATCATTATCCCTGGCCGGGCAATGTCAGGGAATTGAAAAATGTGGTTGAGCGCGCGGTTTACCGTGCGGATACGGGGTTGATTCGTGAGACCGACATCGTCCTCGACCCGTTTCAGGCTCCGTTTCAGCTCTCTTCCCGGCCGTCAGGGGAACGAGAGGAGGAACCGGCC
>JAJDZM010000120.1 GCA_022824615.1 Candidatus Binatia bacterium
TTCTCGCGAGTTATCCACAGGTTATCCACAGGTTATCCACAGGTTATCCACAGGTTATCCACAGGTTATCCACAGGTTATCCACAGGTTATCCACAGGTTATCCACAGGTTATCCACAGGTTATCCACAGGAAGAGGAGTCTACTCATAAATCATGATCTCTATTCTATTGATGATATCGCGCAACTCTTCGTCTTTTTTGAACCGATTTTCAATTGCATGACAGGCATGCAGAACCGTCGTGTGATCTTTTCCTCCAAATCGCATGCCGATCATGGGATAGGAGGCGCCGGCAAGCTTGCGGCAGAGAAACATACCAACCTGCCTTGGAAACGAAACGATCTTTGTTCGTTTCTTTGAGGTCATATCAGCAATGCTGACACCGAAATACTTACTCACCGTTCTCTGTACGGTCTCAATCGAGACTTTCTTTTCCTGGTCTGTGACTAAATTCTTGAGAGCCTGTCGAGCAAAGTTGACGGTGATATCAGCCTGATTTAAGGCGGCCAGTGCTCCTAACCGTGTCAAACCACCCTCAAGCTCCCGGACGTTTGACGTCACATGAGAGGCAATAAAGAGGGCCACATCGTCGGGGAGGGGAATACGTTTTGCGCGTGATTTTTTCTGCAGAATTGCGACCCGGGTCTCAAGGTCGGGTGGCTGGATATCGGCGATCAGTCCCCATTCGAAACGGTTTCGTAATCGCTCTTCGAGTCCACCGATCTCATTAGGAAACTTATCGGACGTTAATATAATTTGCTTATTTGACTCATGAAGGGAATTAAAGGTGTGAAAAAATTCTTCTTGTGTTCGCTCGCGGCCGGACAGAAACTGCACGTCATCGAGAATAAGAACATCTGCGCGACGGAATCTATTTTTAAATTCCGTCATTCGATTCTTTCGTAAATGAGCAATCAATTCATTAGTAAAAGATTCTGATGACAGATAAACAATACTGTCCTTTCCTTGTTTTGCCGATGTCTCGTGCCCAATGGCATTAATGAGATGCGTCTTTCCTAACCCAACCCCCCCATAGATGAATAATGGATTATAGCTTTTCCCTGGATGTTTGCTGACTGCCCTCGCCGCAGCATGAGCAAATTGATTGCCGCCTCCGACCACAAAGGAGGAGAAGGTGTAATTCTGAATCAGTCCGTCTTTCTTTCCTCTCCCTTTTCCCTGGGCTGGCTGTTCTTGCTCTTCTGCTGGAAAGAGTTCTCCTTGGGGTTTTTCCTGGACATGCAAGACGAGATGCGTTGGCTGACCAAGCACCTCAGTCAATGCGTTTTCCAGGGGGCCGACGAGATTACTGAGTAGCCAATCCTTAAAGAGCGCGCTTGGGACCTCAAGATGGAACACGTCATCTTGGAGCCCAAGGGGTCGAATCGGTTTCAGCCAGGTTTCACTATTCGTTTTTCCTACTTGTCCCTCAACAATCCCCAACACTCGTTCCCACACCCGATGCATGCCGCGTCCTTCCCCCACTCAACAAAGGTTATCCACAGGTGTGGATAACTCGGTAAATTCCTATTGGGACTAAGGAAATGCCCTCTAGGTGACGGAGTTATCCACACACATTTGTCTATCTGCCTCGCCTTCTGCCCCAGGAGATTCCTGTTCACTAACCTTGTAGTTAGAGGGGCGAGAAAAAGACCCATGTCTATCCGAATCAATGTGCCGCTTAGATTTATGAGGCCAGAGAGGATAGTGTCACTACGTCCTAAAATCTTTCTCTCAAGAATGCAAGGAAGAGGGTGAACTTTTTCCAAAGCAGTGAATATTACTAAAAAAAATCAAACTCATAACATGATGTGATATGATAAAAACCAGAAGGTTGAAGGATCGTATTCATATTCCCCTGTTTTTCTTATCATTTCCGGAAACGTCTCTTGCAAAAAGACAGGTTGTTCCCTCACATATTGTTATTGATACTCCAAGAGGACCAGCGCAGAGTGAGGGGATTCTTGGAATTCCGGACCATTTGTGAGAGGGGAGCTTTTGTCTTGACTCTCTTATGGGTGGGTGGTAGCAGGGGGAATCCTTACCACTGGGACATGGGTAGGCTCAGATGTCAACATCGCAAAAACTCTTCAATGAAGCGCAAAAATACATTCCAGGAGGAGTGAACAGTCCGGTTCGTGCGTGGCGGGCTGTTGGGGGTGATCCTCTTTTTATCCACCGAGGGAAAGGCTGCCGCGTGACGGATGCGGACGGGCGCGCGTATATAGACTATGTCAGCTCATGGGGACCGTTAATAGCCGGGCATGCTCATCCGCAGGTTGTTGGGGCACTCGAGCGAGTAGTGAAGAGTGGAACCAGTTTTGGTGCTCCAACGGCAAAAGAGATTGAGCTGGCAAAAACGCTGACTCAAACCATTCCGTCCATTGAGAAGGTCCGCCTGACCTCCTCGGGCACAGAGGCGACCATGACCGCCCTGCGTCTCGCCCGTGGCTATACTGGTCGGACGAAGATTATCAAGTTCTCTGGTTGCTACCACGGTCACTCTGATGCGCTTCTGGTGAGAGCTGGGTCTGGAGCGCTGACGTTTAGTACCCCGGACAGTCAAGGTGTTCCCGAGGCCTTTAGCAGCATGACCCTTGTGGCTGAATACAACAGACTCTCCAGCGTCCGAGCCTACCTGGAGGCGGATCCGGAAGGAGTGGCCGCTGTTATACTGGAGCCTGTTCCTGGAAATATGGGCCTCGTCCTACCCGAGCAGGGTTTTCTAGAGGGTCTTCGGAAACTCACTCGGGAATTCGGAGTCGTGCTCATCTTTGACGAGGTGATGACTGGCTGCCGTCTCGCTCGTGGTGGAGTTCAAGAGCTCTACCATATCGACCCGGATCTTACCTGCCTCGGGAAAGTCGTGGGTGGTGGCCTGCCGCTGGCCGCGGTTGGCGGAAAGGCGGCGATAATGGATGGGCTTGCCCCTTTGGGAGGCGTCTACCAAGCTGGGACGCTGTCCGGAAATCCGTTGGCTGTGACCGCTGGGCTTGAAACCCTAAAGCTTGCTCACGCCGCCGGAGCCTATGGGCGGTTGAATATGCTTGGAGATATGCTGGCCGAGGGATTACGCGCCGCCATTCGTGAGGCTGGTATCAAAGCCTGTGTGAACCAAATAGGTTCGATGTTCACCATCTTCTTTGGGGTCGATCACGTTCGCGACTATGAGTCAGCCACCCAGAGCGACACTGAAATGTTCGCTAGCTACTTTCGCGGGATGAGTGAGCAGGGCATATACCTTCCCCCCTCTCAATTCGAATCCGCCTTTATTTCCCTGGCGCACGGCGAGGACGACATCCAGGAAACCCTCCGAGCGGCAAGGGCAGTACTGAAGACCCTCGGTGGCTGAGGAAAAATGGCCCAGGAGAGTCCACAAAGAGGAAACGTGTCCTCCAATCATACAAAAAAGCCGGATACGTTTCCTCTTCTCATAACCTATGGCAAGTATGGAGCGCTTGGGTTCGAGTTCGCCGGAGCCATCATCGCCGGCCTCTTGATTGGCAACTACGCAGACACTCAGTTTGGTACGGCGCCCCTCCTGATGGTCCTCGGGGTGATTGTCGGCATGTCAGGAGCGATATATCGTCTGATCATCGTGCTCCAGCGCCTTTCTGCCCGTGACAAAGACAATTGAGAGAATAGAAGTCCTGAACCTTGTTTTGGTTGGGACTGGTGCCGTTATCGGCTGGATAATAGGAATTATTCATGTGCCCAGCTTTGTACTTGGCGGCGGTGTGATGCAGGCCAACTTCTGGCTGCTCAAAAAAGTGGTTCGCACCGCCCTCGCTCCGGTCGATTCGCGCAGGAAAATTCATGCTGCCCTGTGGCTGACTGTCAAAGGCGGATTCTATGTATTCCTCTTAAGCGCGGTTTTCGTTCGGTATCCCATTGACGCCAAGAGCTTTGTCGCCGGGGTCCCTTTACTGCTTATTGCCTGCATGATAGTCGGCCTGAGCAGGTCAAAGGACCGGCACCCTGCTATTTCACCAATCAGTCCCAGAGACTAATGCGTGCGAGCGTGCCACGAGCCTACTGCGTGAGTGTACTGAACTGAAAGCATGGAACACCATATCTTTCTCTGGGTCGAACATATTCCTGGGCTCAGCCTGCTCCCAGGCCATATCGCTACCTCCCTTATTGTCTCTGTCGCCCTTATTCTCTTTGCCTATATGGCAAAGAGGCAGTTGGCTGCTGCAGATGATGTGGCGGTCCCTGATGACTCGCTGACCTGTCGGAACATGGCCGAACTCCTCACTCAGGGCATCTCTGATATGGCCGAGGGCGTACTGGGTGACCGGGCGCAGAAATATGTCCACCTCTATGGCAGTTTTTTCCTGTTCATCCTGATCGCAAACCTCTCCGGGCTGTTGCCTGGATTTTCTCCCCCCACCAGCAATTTTAACGTGACACTCGCCCTAGGCGTGCTTTCCTTTGTCGCGTACAATTTCTATGCTTTCCAAGAACAGGGCTTGGCCTATTTGAAGCATTTTGTCGGCCCGATCTGGTGGCTGGGCATTTTGATGGTTCCGCTCGAACTCATTGATAATTTTGTCCGGCCTTTCTCTCTTTCCCTACGGCTTTTTGGGAATATGACCGGCGACCACGTTGTTTTGGAGATATTTACGGACCTGACGAAAGTTGTGATTCCAGTCGTCTTTTATGCGCTTGGGGCTTTTGTTTCTCTTGTACAAGCGTTTGTTTTTACTCTGCTCAGCATGGTGTACGTCTCCTTGGCCGTTGCCCATGATGAGCATCACTAAGGGAAAGAGCAGAAATAGAGAGCAATAAAACCCATTGTCTCTGTGGCGGAGAGGGTATGAAGCGGTGAGGAGGATAAGAGGAGGCGGACCCGACGCTGTGCCATTGGGACATGAAAGGAGTAGGACGGATGAAGAAACTATGTGTAACTGGTGTGCTGGCCGTCAGTATGATGCTGCTCACTGCCGGAGCTGCCCTCGCGGCTGACGGAGACGGCGATTCCTCAAGAGGAATGATCGCCCTCGCGGCCGGCCTCGGTATCGGCATCGCTGCCGTTGGTGCCGGCTTGGGTCAGGGCCGTGCGGTGGCTGCTGCCATGGAGTCTATCGGTCGGAACCCAAATTCTGCTGACCGCATCCAGACCCCGATGATCATCGGTATTGCCTTCATTGAGGCGCTGGCTATTTACGCACTGGTTATTGCGTTTACGCTATCCGGAAGTGTGTAGCTTGCCGAGTTTGGAAAAAGAAAAGGGCGCCGCTATATAGCGGCGCCCTTTTTTACAAGAGTTGCTGTCCAAGCCGAATAATCGAAAAGATGGCAAAAATAACGTAAAAGCAGCTAATTCCAACAAGAAGAGCGGTTTTCGCTGGGCTAGGTTGGAGCGCCGGTGGAAGCAGCTTTCGGTTGACCACCAGCGTCAGCGGCGTATAGACGGCCATCGCAATCCCACCAAAAAACGCCGACCCCATCAAAAAAAGAAGAGGGGGCAGGCTTTCGTACACATAGGTCAAGAACGTCCCGAGTACGATCCAACCCACGGCGATAACCCCGTACCACCAACTCAGCGGCTTCTCTTGTGCCCAGGCATAGTTGGTATGCAGGATGTCCGCGCCGGTCCGAGCGACTCCGTCGATAAGCGTCAGTTGGGTGCTGAACAAACACGCGATCCCAACGAGCAGAAAAAGAATTTTTCCGAGCCCTCCCCCTACGCTGCCTAAAATTTCGGCCTCCTCCCAGACCAGCATCTCCTGGCTCGGCACGATGCCCTGCGGATGCAGTACCGCCAGCGCGCCAAAGATAAACAAGAGAATGGTGAAGGTGTTAAGGAGCCAGAAAAAGAGCATTTGGTCCACGGACAAATGCCTGAACCATGCACGCCAGTGCGCTAGGTTCGACTCAGTCTCGGCAACCTGAAACGCCCGGTCTGAAACAACCTCCTCCTGCGCTCGGAGTGGATTCACCACCTTGGGCATCAGCGCTCCCATGCCCCAGCCTTTGTCTCGGATATAGAACGAGAAAAACAGATTCGCCGTCCCCCCGGCTCCAGCAAAAACAACCGAAGAGAACAGAATATAGGTCGGCATATCGGGATGCTTGAACGGAAAGTTCAGCATCCCATGTCCCAGCGCCGCCCAGGTTTCCATATTGCCAACGACACAGGCAACCAGAATAAGGCCGACCGTCACCAAAACGACCAACAGTTCCGTTGTCTTCTCAACAGAAGCATATACACGCTTCGGGCCGAATAAGACAAAGGCAACACCCCCAAAGGTAATAGCCGTCCAGACCCAAGGCTCACCCCAGCCCTGAGGGCCGACCATGAGCGCCTTGAGCGCGCCGCCACAGGCCCGCGCCCAGCCGGGGAGAATCCAGCCCAGGATGTTGAGCAGAATAAAGATCCAGGCAAAGTGCCGCGAGATTCGGCTGAATCCAGCGTAAATACTTTCTCCCGTCGCTAAGGTATAGCGGCCGATCTCGCAGTTAATCCAGAATTGAAGAAAAATGCCGAGCAGTGCCGCCCAGGTCATGCCGGCGCCAAATTGCGCGGTATTCCGTGGCCAGACAATCAGCTCACCCGCGCCGATTGAGAGTCCGACGAGGACAGCCCCCGGCCCGGCGAGCTTCCAGAAGCCACGCGCTTTTGGCGGAAGGTCCGCGGTTGTGTAAGACGGGCGGGACCTACACATACCCCTGCTGATGCAGATACTCTGCCGTCAGGACTGCCCCTTTGGCTGCTCCCATCTTGGTTTTGTGGCTGACAAGAAGATATTTCACAGCATTCTCAAGCGTCTGATCCGCCCGGAGACGACCAACCGATGTCGCCATGCCGTCTTCAGCATCACGGTCCAGGCGCGGCTGGGGCCGAAACGGGTCATCGTGCACGATGATCATATGCTGCGGAGAAGAGGGCAGGCCCATTTCGATAAACTCTTTGCCAAACCCGACCATCGCCGCCCGAACATCCTCAACCGAACCGGGGGTGTCCATGGAGACCAACAGCGCCTCGGTATGCCCCTCAAGAACCGGCACACGCGTACAGGTCGCGCTCACCAGAAAATTGGCGGGTGTAATGGCTCCATTTTCGAGGGTTCCAAGAATTTTGTGCCCTTCCTTTTCGACTTTTTCCTCTTCGCCGGTAATGAAAGGAATGACGTTGTCTATGGTGTCCATTCCGATTACACCCGGCGAGCGTCCGGCTCCGGACAGCCCCTGCATGGAGGTCATGATGACTTTTCTCAGACCGAATTGATCAAACAGCGGCCGGAGGGTAATCGCCAGTCCGATCGTGGTGCAATTGGGCTGCGTGACGATATAGCCCTGCCAGTCACGATTTTTCTTTTGCGTATCAATCTGGGCGATATGATCCATATTGATGCCCGGAATAAGCAGGGGAACGTCCGCTTCTTGTCGGAACGCCGAGGCCGTGCTGACCACCGGGGTCGTTTTGGCATACACCGGTTCCAGTTCCCGTGCCGGTCCTGATTCGACGGCCGTAAAAACGAGATCAATCCCGCCCAGGTCCAGAGACGAGGCTTCGTGGACCGGAAGCGGTAGCATGGACTGTGGGGGCTCTTCCTCGCACCACCATCTCCGCGCCCCGGTTTTGGGATCGCGGATAGCCTCTGCATAGCTTTTACCCGCTGAGCGCTCTGACGCAGCCAGCAAAGCAACCTCAAACCAAGGGTGGTCCTGGAGCGCAACGAGGAATTGCTGACCCGCAATCCCGGTTGCTCCAACAACGGCGACACGCTTTTTCATAGCGGGTAAAACAACGCGAGAGCGGACCAATTGTCAACACCCTGCGGTTGACTTCTCTGGCATAAGCTCGCAGACTCCCAGCTGACGCCTTGCCAGAGGAAATTATATGGCACTTGAGTACTTTGAAGAGTATGAAGTCGGCGCGGAGTTCGAGACCAAGGCGCGCACGGTCACCGAAGCGGATATCGTTAACTTCGTGAACCTGTTCGGTTTTCACGAGCCCTTATTCATGGACATGGAGTTCGTCAAAAACAACAGCCTATTTGAAGGCCGAATCTCGCCCGGATCGTTTACCTTTGCCCTGGCCGAGGGCCTGACCGTACAGTCCGGCATGGCCAAGGGCGGTATGGCCCTGCTCGGTATTGAAGCCATGAACATCCCGGCGCCCTTGCGCTGCGGAGATACCGTCCGGGTCAAAGTCCGCATTCTCGGGAAACGCGAGACCTCAAAGCCCGACCGTGGGGTCGTCACCTCGCTCACCCAGGTCCTTAATCAGGCTGATACGGTCCTCCTTGAGTATACCGTTAAACGCATGATCCGCCGTCGACCAGTATAGTCAAAGGGAACGAGGAAGGAGTGCGCATGGATCAGCAGGTTCTTGATCGCTTGTATGACATTGTCGGCCCTGACGGGGTGGTCGCGCATAAGAGCGCGCGTTCGGTCTACGACTGTGATGGCTATACCTTGGAGAAGGCCGTCCCTGAGATTGTTGTCCTGCCTCACTCGACTGAAGAAGTGGCGGCGGTCGTTAAATTCCTCAACAGGGAAAGGATCGCCTTTGTCCCGCGCGGAGCCGGGACCGGCCTCAGTGGGGGCTGCCTACCAGTCGAAGCGCCGGTCATGATCGGGACCAGCCGCCTCAACAAGATTGTCCATATCGACCTGCTCAATCGCTATGTCGTGGCCCAGTCCGGCGTGGTGAATTTGTGGGTGAGTAATGCGGTGAAAGAGCAGGGCCTTCAATACGCCCCAGACCCGTCCAGTCAGCAGGCGTGCACCATCGGCGGCAACATAGCGGAAAATTCCGGCGGGCCGCATACGCTCAAATACGGCGTGACCACTAACCACGTGCTCGGGTTGGAAGTTGTCCTGCCAGACGGAGAAATCGTCACCCTCGGCGGGACGGTCGAGGACGTTCCTGGCTATGACTTACGGGGGATTACCATCGGCGCGGAAGGCACGTTCGGGATCGTGACCCAGGCCGCCCTCAAACTCACCCGTCAGCCGCAGGCCTACCGCACATTTCTGGCGGTGTTTGAGTCGGTCCACCACGCCACCCAAACCGTCTCCGGCATTATTGCTTCGGGCATTGTTCCGGCGGCCCTGGAAATGATGGATACGCTTATTATCCAAGCGATCGAAGAGGCCTTTCATTTTGGCTTCCCAACCGACGCCGGAGCGGTTTTGATTATTGAGATTGATGGTCTCGCCGCCAGCCTCGATCCCCAAACTGAACGGATTCAGGCGATCTGCAAACATAATAAGGCCCGTGAGGTACGGATCGCGCGAGATGACGCGGAGCGGATGGCGCTCTGGAAGAGCCGCAAGCGTGCCTTTGGCGCCATTGGTCGCTTATCTCCAAATTATTGCACCCAGGATGGCGTTGTCCCGCGGACCAAGGTTCCAGACATTTTGCAGCGGATTACTGAGGTTTCAGAAAAATATCAACTGCGGATTGCCAATGTGTTTCATGCCGGGGACGGCAACATCCATCCGATCCTGATGTACGACGAGCGCAATGCCGATGAAACCCGGCGGGTGGTCCAGGCCGGGAAGGAAATCTTGAACGCCTGCGTAGACTTGGGGGGCAGTCTGACCGGCGAGCACGGGATTGGCGTCGAAAAGATGGGCCAGATGCCGCTCATCTTCAGCCCCGAAGATCTGATGGTCATGACCCAACTCCGGTCCGTTTTTAATCCGGACAACCTGTGTAATCCCAATAAGATCATCCCGACACCCGGTGGCTGTATTGACGTGACGACGCCTCGCCGCCAAGTCCCGCTCTAGCCCGCCGTAGAGGGTATTGGAGAGAAGGCCAGATCGATGACACAGGCCGCAGGTCATCCGCCGTCCCCCCAGTTTATCATCGATGGGCAAGCACCCGAGACGGTGGTCTACCCCGCGTCGATTGAAGAGGTTTCTCGCCTGCTGAAAGAGGCAAATGAACACGGTCGCGCCATAAGTCCTGTGGGGCACGGTGCGTTTCTTCATTTGGGTGGCGTACCGAAACGATACGAGCAGGCGCTGTGTATGACGGGGCTGAGTGCGATTGTCGACTACCAGCCGACCGATATGACCATTACCGTCGGGGCCGGCATGTCTCTGGCCCAACTCCAGGCTATTCTTGGAGAAAACGGCCAATGGCTGCCGCTCGACCCGCCGTGTCTGGAGCGGGCCACGGTCGGCGGAGTCATTGCCGCCAATCTCAACGGCCCCACTCGGTTCTCTCAAGGCACGGTCCGCGATTTCCTGATCGGCATAAAAGTCGTGCGCGCGGATGGGACGTTGATTAAGGGTGGCGGGCAAGTCGTGAAAAACGTGGCCGGTTATGACCTGCCGAAGCTTTACTGTGGGTCGTTTGGGACGCTCGGCGTTATCGTCGAGGCGACCTTTATGATCCGTCCTCGGCCTGAAGCCCAAACAACACTCGCCTTAACCTTCTCGTCGGCTGAAAAAGCGGGCGAAGCCGCACTGAAACTGACGGGCTCGGACATGCAGCCCTTTTTCCTGGAACTGGCCAATTTTTCTCCGCTTTCGTCCTCCAGAGACCAACAGGGAGACGCCTATTGCCTCTTCGTCGGATTTGCTGGGATGCAGGAAGAAATCGATGACCAGCGGAATCATCTCCGTGATGTGGTTGGGGATGATATCGGTAGCATTGAGGAACTGAGTGTCGACGAGGCGCAGACGCTCTCCCAGGCCCTTCGTGATTTCCCGGTGTCCGGACCGGCGACGCTTCGCTGCAAAGTCAGCCTCCAGCCAACCCAGCTCGCGACATTCTGTTCAGACTTGGCAGCGGAAGCCCGGCGCCGCTACGCTCCGGCCCGTTTATTGGCCCGCGCCGGGAATGGCATTCTGTACGCGGCTTTTGAGGGAGATACTGTCCCTGACGACCAGATTCTGTCTCTTGTTGACTGGATACGCGTCCACGCAACCGGGAGCAACGGATTTGGCGTTGTGGAAGAGATCTCCTCGGCGCTCAAGGAACGGGCGAATGTCTGGGGTAGTGTCGGCAAGGCATTTCCGCTTATGCAGCGACTCAAAGACACCCTGGATCCCAAGGGCATTTTGAACCCCGGTCGCTTTGTTGGTGGCATATAGATGCCCGCTTGCGCAGGAATGACGTAGGGGCCGGCCCCTGTGCCTGCCCTGAATGATTGCATGGAAATAACGCAGCCCCCTATGGAAAATACCGCCTTTGTTGACCACGAAAAATTTTTTGACTGTGTGCACTGTGGTTTGTGTCTGGCCTCGTGCCCGACCTATGTCGAATTAGGCACGGAGATGGATTCCCCCCGGGGACGCATCGTCATGTTGCGCGCCTTGCAAGAGGGGCATGCACAGCTCAACGACGAGGTCGTTGGCCATCTTGATCTCTGCCTGGGGTGTCGGGCGTGCGAAACCGCCTGTCCGTCCGGGGTGCAATACGGAGAGCTCATCGAAGGCGCCCGGCCCTTCATTGAGCAACACTATCGCCGGCCGATGCTGGAACGCGGCAAGCGCTGGCTCATGAACAAGACCTTCCCTCATCCCTGGGGGGCGCGGCTCTTCGCGCTGTTCCTCAAAGTCGGGGCCGCCCTTGGCCTGGCACGGTTTGCGCACTCCGAAGCCGTGCCCGCCACACTGCGCTACTGGTTCGGACTCTTACCGGAACGTGGCAGCGTCTCTTCTGCACCCCTCCTGGAACACTATCCGGCCATTGGTGAAAAATGTCACACCGTTGGCGTGCTGTCGGGCTGCGTGATGTCGGCGGTCTTTGGAGCGACCAATCAGTCCACGGTGAAGGTGCTGCGCCATAACGGCTGTGAAGTCCTCATTCCCAAGGCCCAATCCTGCTGCGGTGCGCTCCTCTTGCATAACGGAGACAAGCAGACGGCCCTGGCGCTGGCCAAGCGGAATATCGACGTCTTCGACCAACTTGACCTGGATGCCCTTATTATCAATGCGGCCGGCTGCGGAGCGATGATGAAGGAATACGGTGAGCTGTTCAAAGATGACCCTGTCTACCGATATAAAGCCGCCCGTCTTACGGAAAAAATGAAGGATGCGGCCGAGTTTGTGGGTAGCCTGGAGCTCAGGGCACCCACCCGAGAAGTGCGGGTCAAGGCGACCTATCACGACGCCTGCCATCTGGCGCATGGTCAGGGGGTGCGTGAGCAACCCCGTGCTCTACTGCAGGCTATTCCTGGGCTGAAGCTGACCAACTTACCTGAGTCAGACTGGTGCTGCGGCAGCGCCGGTACGTATAATTTGACCCAACCGGAGATGGCGGCCCGGCTGCTGGAGCGGAAAGTCGGCAATATTCAGGCAACCGAAGCCGACGTTGTCGCGACCGGTAACCCTGGCTGCTTAATGCAGATACAGGCCGGATTACGGCAGAGTGGGCTGCCGATGAAAGCCGTGCACACTATGGATCTGCTGGCCCTGGCCTATGAAGACGAGCCGGGGAGCGGTCACTAGGGCTCCAGTCGGGCTTCATGCGGATTTCCAAAAGTCGAGCACCATTTTTTCCAAAATGCAGGGCCACTCTCCCCTGGAACCTGAGAAATCGTGAAATATTTCATGGCGAAATCCGTGATTCCCCAAAAAACTCTGTGAGAACAGTCCGTTAAGAATTTTTCACGGAAAATGAAAATTTCACGCTACTTCACGCCTTATTTTCTAGCTGTCAGGCGAATATCGGCACGGGGGTCTCAATTGAAATTTTCAGGCACCGCTTGAACCCAGGGATGGTCTATGGGATGTCTTCCTATGCCAATCAAATCCGTAATGCCGACCAGCAGTTTATCAGCGACCTCTACAAGATCATCGATAGGCCACAAATCATTAACAAGTCCTGTCCTGATATAGGTGAACTCTTTGTCTTTATACATAGGACTATGGGAATGGAGTATGGCAAAATCTCTGTCGGTGAGCCACGGGAGTTGCTGACGGATACCATTCTGTTCAGCGATATTCAGCAACTTGGTAATGTCGTGTCCTATTTTTTTGAGTTGTTCCATTGATCTGATGTCGTTATGTCGCAGATATGCCTTGAGGCCAAGTTCAACACCCTGCAAGAAACAATAGTAGATAGGGAAAGAAGGTATAGCGTAATTCAGTGGGTTTCGTGTCCGACTCATCAGTGGATTTCGTATCTGACCCCTCATTCGTGTCCGGCTCCGCATAGCATCAAGCGCATCATGTCCAACCGTGAGAAAATCCATTCCGAATTTCCACCATCCTGAGGGTCGGTCTCTACGGTCGTTTCCGCTCATACCTATTTTACCTTTCACGGCAGGCAGGTTCATTCACCCGCAGATAATCAACCAGAAACGAATCTATGGTCTGAGAGAAGAAGGTATGCATGTCCGAACTCGGACCATAGCCAACACGTACCCAAGTAGTACTCTTGTTTAGTTGTTGGGTAATCGGGTCATAAAGAATCTTGCTGTACTGAACAATCGCAACAAAAGCGGCTGAAATAGGAGCAAACACCCCAACACTAAGAATATTCTGTGCCTGTGTGCGATAGAGACGAGCCGCTCGAAGACGACTTTCTAGGGTGACATGAATGACTTCTTCTTGCTTGTGTTGCCTGACCATTTCTCCCGTGTCATCATTCATCAATACGGAAACTGTCACCCCTATCGGTTGACACTCAGCAAAGAGTTGAAAGCGCTTGAGTTGTTCTTCGTCCACTTGCGCTTCTGCCACCGTACAGCAGGCAAGAAGCATCCACCCCATGAAACCCCTAAACAACCCCTTGATTGCTTCCATGTCATCCTCTAGTTGATGGACAGAGCATGAAAGGAAATGTAAATCCCTTAACTTGCTATTTCGTATCCGGTCACCCGCCGCCCAGAATCTTCTTTTCGTCAAAGTCGTACAGGCGGAGGCAGTTCTCCCACATAATTTTGCGCTTGGAGTCCAGTCCGACACCAGGAAGTTCAAGGAATTCTTTAATCCCGTTTGGGAAAGGCCCATCGGCATGGGGATAATCGACCGACATGACAATATTGTCGTCGCCGATTTTATCAACCGTGACCGCTAACAACTCCTCGTCGACATCCGTCCCAATAAAGCACTGGCGCTTAAAGTACTCACTCGGCTTGGCCGAGAGCTTGATCTCCTCGCCACCGCCGTATTTTTTCCATTGATCGTCAAGCCGGTCCAACCACCACGGCAACCAGCCACAATTGCCCTCCAGAAAACCGACCCGCAGATCAGGAAAGCGCTCAAGCACCCCACCCACAGTCATGGAACCCATAGCCAGCATGAGTTCCATAGGAAAGGCGGACGAGTGATTCAGCGTACGGAAATTCGGATGGCCTCTATACCGATTGGTCGCGTAATCTTTTGAGGCCCCGCCGCTCGTCCCGTGAAAAGCGAGGGGGACGTTCAGCCGGACGATTTCCTTCCACAACACATCGCACTCGGACGCGTTGAAATAGCGTCCATTACAGGGCATGGGCAGCAGAACGACGGCCACATGGCCCTTGCCTTCTACAGCCCGGCGCGCCTCTGCCGCCGCCAGTTCAGGGTCGTGTAAGGAGACAATAGCGGCGGCTTTGAGGCGTCGTGGGTCAGTCTGACAGTAATCGGCCAGCCAGTCGTTAAACGCGGCGCAATAGGCCGTGGCGTAGGCGGGCTCTAAATCATCAATGGAAACGACCATGTGCGCAAAAGTGCGGTAGACGATCCCGACGTCAATGCCCTCGGCGTCCATGGCCTCAAGCGTGGAAGCAGGCTCGTACTTTCGCTCGCGGACTGATTTGTAGATGTGCTCGGTAGGTTTATCGAGATATTCTTGGGCTTTGACCACTTCGGCAGACCGTGCCCACGGCGGGATCATCTGTCCCTGGACATCCCAGTGCGGAAAATTGGTCGGACTCCAGCCCAGGTAACGGGGTTTCTTATCGCGGTATCGCTCGTCGAGGTATTTCTCGTACACCTCCCCGTTTTCAATAACGTGGAGATCGCTGTCCATTACATGAAAGCCTGATCGCATAGCACTTCGTCCTCTTTAGGTATCTCTCAATTCATCACACGGCGCGGCAACGGTATCAGGCGGCCCACTACGGCACAATGCACCGCAGCCCGTGCACCAGCCGCCGGCTCGCCTCGGCAGCCACCTCTTCGTCCAGCGCACCGTAGGAGATACGTAGATAGCAGCCGGTTGTGAGACCGAAGGCCGTACTGGGAATGACCGCAACGTGATGCTCTCGGATTAAGCGCTCAGCCAAGGTCATGGCATCCATATCCGTGCGCACCCGCAACAGAAAGTAGAACGCGCCGTCAGACCGAGGCAGGGTAATCAGCTCCCCCAACTCGCTGAGTGCACGCTGGATAATGCGCCGTGTCGTGGTCATCGCCCCGAGTTTTTCCCGACAGTAGGCTGACCCGACCTGCATCGCCGCGACCGCGGCGTATTGCGAGACGACCGGCGGACAGATCAGGATCGTATCCTGGGCCTTTTTGATTGCCGTATACAGGTGGTCCGGCGCGACCATCCAACCGATACGCCAACTCGCAAACCCGTAGGCTTTGGACAGCGAGTACAGCGAGATCGTGTACTCGCCGCTGTCCGCGATAGACCCCGGCGAGAAATGGCGGGCGCCATCGTAGGTGAAATACTCATAGGCTTCGTCACTGATATGATACAGGCCGGCCTCCCGACAGAGAGCATTAACCGCCCGCAGGTCTGACTCGGCGTACACCACACCAGCGGGATTATTGGGCGATATGGTCACAATGGCACGCGTGCGATCGGTAATCGCGTTACGGATCGCGTCGAGCTGAAGCTGGTAGTGCGCGTCGGTCGGCACGCATACAGCCTCACAGTTGACCATGCTGATCGCCATCTCGTGGTTGAAGTAATACGGCAGTTGCAAAATGATCTGGTCGCCCGGGTCGGCAATTGCCAGCAGCGCATTCATGAACGCCATATTGCCCCCGGCCGTCACGACGATACGCTGTTTCTCACTCAGCGCGATACCGTTTTCCTCCAAGAGTTTGTGGCGAATCACCTCCAAGAGCGGGTCAATGCCCTGGACGAGGGTGTATTTATGGTTGGCCGGATCGGCCTGAAACTGCTGGACCGCCTCCAGGGCCTCGGGTGGCGGGCCGTAATAGGCCACCCCTTGGCCCAGCGACACCGTACCGGGATGTGCGCGGATGAGTTCAGCAATCACCGGAATGATCGGCGTCTGAACCTCCTGCATCCGCCGACTTTCACGCATCATGTCTCTCGCACTGAATAGAAAACTGCCCCCGGCGCGATTCGAACGCACGACACCCGGATTAGGAATCCGGTGCTCTATCCTCCTGAGCTACGGGGGCAAAGAGGAAACGTGTCCAACTCCAGACTATTGAAAGACACGTTCCCTCTTTATGAAAAAATACGGTGGGATACTACCCCATCGTCCGGTTTCCAGACAAGCCTCTGAACAGACACTAGCTACTAAAGAGCCGGACCGACAGATGGGCGTGTTGCATCGCCCGGATATCGGCGAGCGGGACGAAAGCGCCAATTTCTTCGAGTGGTTTGTCCAGCGCCTGCTCCACCAGTGGTATCATATGTGGCCGAAAGTGAATGAGCATCCCTTGGGCCTGTCGGTGGCCCAGGCGGCCCAAACGGATGGCGGCGCCGAGAAAATTCACCATAAAGGCGTATAGCAGCATACAACCGCCCCGGCGTTCAGGGATCCGCCATATAGAGTGGAGGAGAGCCTGACAAACGGGCAGATGGCCGCCTCTCCTGCCCGCGTCAACGCCGGCCAGAAAGGTCTGGAAGAGCGGCTCCTCGACCACGTGCCGCAGGGTTTCCAGAGTGCCCCGGCCCGAACGCACCGAGCCCTGCCGTAGTTCTTGCGGCAGGAGCGAAACGTTCAGGTAGCGATCGATCTGGTGCAAACGCTCAATATCTCCCTCTGCTGCGGCCTGATACGCGTGCGCATAGGCAACCAGATCGCACGGTGCAATTTTTCTTTCGAGATAATCGTGCAGGAGTTGAGACAGGTCGATAGTCGTGGACTGGTCACTGAGAAAGGTTTCCAAGCCGTGAGACAGGGTGACGGCTCCGGAGGGGAAGAACGAGTCAGTCAGCTGTAAGGCTGCTATGAATGCGGTGTCGTCCATGTGCTTTGGGCGTCTTTTGGCCAGGAACGTTGCTCATACCGAATTGTAAATTGATCGAGGAGATGATGGGTGCGCAGGACGGTTTCCATCACTGCTCGGTCGAGGGTGATCGGCACAAGGACTGCCTCATTGACGCTCGTGACCGGCCAGTGTTGATTGCCCAGCACATGACCGAGGCGAACCAGCCAGTGGTGTTGCTCCTCCGTGGGCAGTCCTGGGCGTAGCGTCAGCACCATGACCTCCTGAAGAGCGAGGTGGACGACAAGGCCCCCTTCCCTATCGCTGAAGGCAAAGACGTCGCCATCCGCGATTTCCGTCCCACGGGGCAGGACGAGTCCCAGGTCCTCACCCGTCGAGGTCTGGAGGCGAAGCCGACTCTTCTGTGCCTCCCGCTCGTTAATGGTCACTTCTTCCAGTTGTTGCGCCTGCTCCCACTGCGTGACCTGAGCGGCCAAGTCGGAGTCCTGACGGATATTCCCGAGACGATGACTGATACGCAGCATGCGTGGCCCCCTTTCTCATTTTGGCAGGTCTGGTGCGGGAACGCCCAGGTGGCGCAGGCGCAGCCCGTGCCAAGCTCGGCGTAACACCCGTCGCACCGCCGGAACCTGTGTCCCCACGACTTTCACACAGACCCCACATTCCCCCGGCAGGACGGTTGTCCCGGCCACGAGAACGGTGTCGGGGAAT
>JAJDZM010000037.1 GCA_022824615.1 Candidatus Binatia bacterium
TCCATGAGCGGCGCGAATTCCAGGTTGGACAGGCCCGGACTCCAGGGCTCATATTCGCGCGGCAGGAACCAATTCCAGATACCGGCCTCTTTGGCCTTGCGCTTGAGGTCTTCAAAGAAGGGGGGATAGTGCCACAGATTGTTCTGATCCTCGACAAACTCGTAATAGGCGTGCTCGACCGGATAGATATGCTCATCCATGAAGCGCTCAAGCCGCGCTCGGAGGGCCAGCACTGTGTCACTGGGGGCAAAGCTCATGGCAGGCCCTTCTCGTCCTGGGCCGCGCCCAGGCGTTCCTGCAAACGGTTCATGCCCCTGAGCCAGCGATCATAGTCGCCGGTTTTGCGTTGCATATACTCCAGGACCTGGGGGTGGGGCAAAATCAGGAAGCGTTCGGCCCGCAGGCCCTCGACGACAACCTCGGCCAACTCCTCCGGCTCCATCAGGCCGTCCACACTCGCCGCCCGGCTGCTCTCGTTGTTCTCAAGCATGGGGGTTCTGACCGCTTGGGGACACAGCAGGGAGACCTTGATGCCCTGGTGCGCGTGCGTCAGCGCCAACCACTCTCCAAAGCCGACCGCAGCATGCTTGGTCACGCCGTAGGAGGCCGAACCGATCTGATTGAGCAAGCCCGCGGCAGAGGCGGTGTTCAGCAGATAGCCGCCACCCCGTTCAATCATGCGCGGCACCAGCGTGCGGGCCGCATAGATATGCGACATGACGTTCACATCCCAACTCTTCTGCCAGTCCGCGTCCGAGGTTTCCACGCCACCGGTCGCGGCAATACCGGCGTTGGAACAGAACAGATCGATCGGGCCGATATCGCGCTCGGTCTGGTCAATCACCCGCACCACATCAGCCTCTGTGGACACATCGGCCGTCATGGCGACCGAGCCAATCTCGGTCGCGACCTCCGCCGCCCCGGACGTGTTCAGGTCCACCACCACGACCGCCCGTGCGCCCTCGGCTGTAAAGCGCCGACATAACGCCTTGCCGATGCCACTCGCCCCGCCGGTGACAACGATGATTTTCTCTTGAAGTTCCACCCGCAGCCTCCCCTGCGTCCTTAGCCCAGTTGATACACCCGAGCGGCATTCCCGCCAACAATCTTGGCCCACTCTTCTTCGGTACAGTCGGCCAGCATGTCACCGAGAAACTCCTGGCTCTTGGGAAAGGTCGACTCGAAATGGGGGTAGTCGGAGCCCCACAGCAGACTATCCACGCCAATGATCTCCCGGTCGCGAATGCCCATCTGGTCTTCCTGAAAACTCAAAAAGACATGGCGATGAAAGAACTCGCTCGGCATGATGTCTTCTTTGAAGCGTTCCCCGGCAATCTCGCGGGCGCGCTGGGTGTAGTTATAGTCCAGACGGTCCAGGAAGTGGGGCACCCAGGACAGCTCCATTTCGACCGAACCGACCTGGAGTTTGGGGTAGCGTTCAAACACGCCGCTGAAAATCATGTCGGTCAGACACACGCGGGGCCAGTGATCCAGGTTGACAAAAAAGGACGGCTTGGCCGCATCCAGGAGGAGGGCGCTCGGGTCGTCCGGGTCGGGCCGGTTGGTGGTGACGTGCAGGCTGATGGGCAGGGCCAAATCCTGGGCCGCGGCCCACACGGGTTCGTACTCCGGCCTGTCGTAGCTCCTACCGCTCAGGGGCTGGATGGTAATCATAATGCCGCGATGGCCCAGCTTGGCACAGTGTTCCATATCCTCGATTCCGGACGGAATGTCGTCAAGGTTAATCATGGCGATGCCCCGGAGACGATCCGGATAGGTATCACAGAACTCGGCCAGCCAGTCGTTATAGGTCCGAAACAGGGCGGTCAACAGCTCGCTGTCCTGAATGCGCTGGTAGAGTTGCAGCCCGACGGTCGGATACACCAGGCCCATGTCGATGCCGTCGATGTCCATGTCTTTGATATGCTCCTCCGGGATATAGGCGCCAGGTCGGACATTCTCTATCTTATCCTGAAAGCTCAGTCTGTCCGGGTCCTCGAAGCGCAGGCCGGCCTGGGCGGCGGCCGCCGCGGTCTGGACTTTAATGCCCTCGCAATACCACCAGTCGCCGTCCTCGTGCGGGATCACCCGTGGGGCGCGGTCGCGAAATTTTTTATCCAACCGCGTCGTCCACAGGTCGAGCGGTTCAAAAATATGATCGTCCGACGAAATAACTTTGTGCTTTGGCATACGATTCCCTCCTTATGGAAAACGCTGTTGTGCCCGCATTATCCATCTGGAGGCGCAATTTTGTCAATCGAAACCGAGGAATTCTGCCGATTTTTGCGTTGACCCGTCTGTTCTTTGGCGCTACAGGGAGTCTCAGGCATCAACACTACTGGCAGGAGGGACGCTATGGAACTCAAAGTGACCCGTTGGAACAGGCCCGAACCGCCGACCCAGTCAGAGCTGGTTCGCGCCCTGGAGGCTGAAGGGCTGGTCGCCTATATCGAAGACGACGAACCCAACCATTCCTATGAGGCACATACCCACCCGAACGACGAGGTGCTGGTTGCGGTCCTGGGTGAAATCACTATGGGAGTTGGCGACCAGAAGTGGGTCCTCAAACCCGGCGACCGGCTCGACCTGCCGGCCAACACGTTGCACTGGGCCGAAACCCCGTCAAGCGGCCCCATCCGGCTGCTGGGTGTGAGTATCGGGGATGCATACGATCCGACCCGCGCGGACCGTTCCGAAGCAACCCGGGCGCGACCGTAGGGCAGGGCGGAGAAAGTACCCCCATGCCGGCTCGGACTCCCAAGGAAGTAGAAGACCTCTTCCCCGAGGCG
Source organism: Candidatus Binatia bacterium (assembly GCA_022824615.1). Lineage (GTDB taxonomy): Bacteria > Desulfobacterota > Binatia > Bin18 > Bin18 > Bin18. The sequence goes on from JAJDZM010000037.1 coordinate 2,790, forward strand.
ATGAACGCCCGCGATATTGACGCGATGCTGGCGCTGTACGAGCCGGACACGGTGTTCGTCCCCGAACCGGGACAGGCTCCGGTTCAGGGGGCGCAGGCCCTGCGCGAGCACTTGCGCACGTTTACCGATGCGCAGCCTGAGCTCTCGACTGAGGTCAGACACGTCGTACAGGCTGGAGATATCGCCCTGTCCTGGATTCCCTGGAGTATGAAGCGCATCAGAGCCGACGGCACGCAAGAAACCATCTCTGGCCAGGCTGTCAACGTCGTGCGCCGCCAGCCCGACGGCACCTGGCGCACGCTGATCGACAATCCGTTCTTCGAGGAATACTGGGAAACACCGACCGAATCGTAGATGCTCCGCCGGGCTACTTCAGTGGTGGCGGAATCTCGTGCGGATCAAGGCCCAACTCCAACGACCCGAGGCTCGCCAGACAGAAATCGCTGGGCGGAAACTGAATGGCCCCGACCGTGCCATCGCGGAACAGCCGTTCCAGCGGCGAACTCTTGAACAAGGCATGGGCACCGCCAAGAGTCATGGCGTTACGCCCGATACGCGCTGCGGCTTCACCGACCAGATATTTGGCCCGATAGAGGGCCGCGATGGCATTCTGCGTCGGGCCTTCGGCATCGCTCAACCAGGCCGAGTGATAGACGCTCAGCCGCGCCGATTCGAGGTCGGCGTTCATCTCTGCAATTTTTCGGCGCACATCGGGATGATAGGCCATGGGTTGGGTAAAACCCCGCGGCACCCGCTCCTGAACGACCTTCAGAATTTCTGTGTAGATCGCTGCGGCTACCCCCAAATAGACCGCCGTATACGAGGCCCAGAACCAGTTCGCCCCGCGGGCGATGGAGGGAAAGAAATTATCGGTGTCAAACACAACCGATTCCTCGGGCACAAAGCAGTCTTCCAAGAGCAGGCAGTCACTCCGGGTGCCGCGCATTCCCAGGACATCCCACACCTCCTCAACCGTCTGCCCCGGAGCCTCCCGCGGGACCAGAAAAACGATGGCCGCGCCGGGGGTGGTAGCGTCCTCGCGCCGCGCCGGGACGGCCCGAAAATCCGCCGCTCCAACCATGGACGAAAAAAACTTCTTGCCGTTGATGACATAGCCGCCGTCCACCGCTCTCGCCTGGGTGGCCGGGGCGTACGACGCCAGCAGGGCCGACGTGCTCGCCTCGGACGTGGAACCGGCAACCAGATTATTGCCCTGTACCACCCAGTCTGCCACGCGTTGCTTCACGTCGGATGTAATCTCGATATTTTCCATGAGATAGCCGATCCAGGCCAGATGCATATTGAAGGACAGCGCCGTGGCCGGGCAGCCCTGGGCAAGCTGTTCCAGGGCGAGCGAGTGGCCGAACAGTTGTTCTCCCCAGCCACCCAGCTCGGTGGGGATGTTGAGCGTATGAAACCCTGCCTCACGCAGCAGGGCATAATTCTCGATCGGATTGGTGGCCTCTCGGTCGTGCTCGGCTGCCCTGGTGGCAAAGTCTGTCGCCAGTTCCCGGCACTCGGCCTGGATACGTTTGTGTTGGGTCGTCAGCTCGAAATTCATACCGCCCCCTTTACTCGGATGCTAGTCTTCGTCATGTGTCAGAGTCAAGAGAAAGGCGTTTTGAGTAGTGGTTCAGTTTCACATTGCCCCCTCCCCCTGCCGGCAGAGCGCCCCCCCCCCAGGCCCGACCCCCCAGCGGGGGGGGGGTAATTTTTGGTCCCGCTACCCGGGGGGGGGGGGGGGGGGGGGGGGGGGTGGGAGGAAAAGGAAACAGTAACCCCGT
>JAJDZM010000160.1 GCA_022824615.1 Candidatus Binatia bacterium
ACCATGACTCGGGAGGCCGTCCGAGATATCTCCCTCAGGAACCGTCACAGCCGATGAAGCGATTGCCTATCCGCTTGATGCGCCGAATGCGAAGGAGAGGAAGCCATGATTCAAAGTATTTTTCATGTCAACATCAATGTCTCCGATTTTGAACGCTCGCTCGCGTTCTATCAAACGCTGGGCTTTCGGGTCGTCAACGATCTTGGCACCGGCAGCAGCCCGCAACTGGACGCCGGCCTACAGATTCCGAACGGACAGGCCCGGGCCGCGCTCCTGATGCTGGGCGACAACCTGCATGCGACGCGTATCGACCTGATCGAATGGAAGCAGCCCAAGACGGAGGGGACTCCTTATCCCCATCTCGCCCACGCCGGTATCGCCCGCATCGCCCTGAAAACGAAAAACCTGATGCAGGAGTACGAAGACCTCAAGGCCAAGGGGGTCGAATTTCTCTCGCCGCCCCAGGAGGCCATCCTCGGTGGCGGGATGACCCGTTTTGTGTGTTTCCACGATCCTGACGGAACCGTGTTGGAACTGATCGAGTTTTAATCGGAGCGGCTGCACGGAATCAAAAGCGCGATGGACAGCAGCACGGCATCGGCTCAGGGTGGGTTTCGGCATGCTGTCGGCTCCCTGGCGAGCGATTCAGGCCGGGTTGAACTCCGGGCCGGCCAGCACGCCTGGGCGCTTGATGAGCCCAAAGAATTAGGTGGACATGGTGCCGCCCCTGACCCGATCACGGCATTCTTAGGCAGCTTGTGCGGTTGTCTGCTGATGTCCCTTGAGATCACTGCGCGGGCACGTCAGGTCCCGCTTGTCGGGGCGTCGGTTTCCGCCAGGTCGAACACAAAAGGCTTTGTGAAAACCATAGACGTTGACTTGACCGTGCATAGTGCTGCGTCTGAAGAGACAGTGCGGACTGTGATCGCACGAGCAGAAAAGGGCTGCTATGTGCGCGGACTCCTGAAAGACAGTATTGCCTATTCCCTCCATGTTACCGTGCTGCCCGCCTAGTATGCGAAGTGCCCGTTTCTCCCGTGCTTCGGTTCTTGGCAACTGGAGCGCGGTCTGCTGTGCATTTTTTGTCTGTTTATCGAGTGCTGGCGTCACTTTCGCGGCCTGTGGCGAGCGCCTTGCAGCTGTCGAGCGGAGCGTCGGTCTTCTCGTGCTTGAGCTGCGGACGGATCAAGGAACGGTTCGCGAGGCTGAATCGAAAACCCAGGGGCAGGAGGCCATCTACCAGAACTTACGCCTCCATCCTCCCGAGGAATACGACCTGGCATTAGCCCGACAGATTGGAAAAATCCGGCGAACCATCGTACGGCCCAAGCGAACCCTGCTGGTACAACTGAAAGAACAACACGCAGCGACGCGCCGGCAGTGGGAGCAGGATATACGACTGGCCCATGAGCGGTTTCTTGAAGTCGAGGCCGCGTATCGGAAAAGGTTGCTCACGGAGGGAGCATTCTGTCAGGCTCGTGAGGTCTATGCCGCGGCGTTGTCCCGCTATCGGGGCGGGCTGGAGCAGTATCGAACCGGACTCACCCTGTACACGGACGCCCTGAACGCCTACCGTGAACAGTTTGTCGTTCCGTGCATCCGTGGCTACACCAACCCCGCTCTCTGGCAGGCCCTTATCACTAGGTTTGAACGGGAAGATTTCTTGCAAGAACTTCTGAATGCTCTGACCGCCAATGCGATTCGCAGCCTCCCGCCGGAGACGCCCCCGGATGCAAGCTGACGGATACGCAAGCATCTATTCCCGAGGACAAGCATGTCTACCAATCCTGCAACGCTGTATCTCATACGTCACGGGCGGGCCAGCGCCGGCTTTGATCAAGCCTACGACCCAGGACTCGATGCCACGGGTCTGGCCCAAGCTGAAGCCATAGCGGATGAGTTGGGACCGCTGGGACCGCTGCCCGTTGTCACCAGTCCGCTCCAGCGTACGCGCCAGACCGCCGCGGCGTTTGAGAAGCGCTGGAAAGTCCAGGCCCGAATCGAACCTGCGGTGGCCGAGATCCCTTCTCCAACAAAAGATCTGCAAGCCCGCGCCGACTGGCTCAGGCAGGCTATGCGCGGCCGTTGGAGTGCGCTTGCACCCCGGTATCAGGGATGGCGGGATCAGGTCGTTGCTGCCCTGCTTGCCCTCAGGACCACAACCGTCGTCACCTCCCACTTTATTGCCATTAACGCGGCGGTCGGCGCGGCCACGCAGGACGACCGGGTCATCTGCTTTGAACCGGATAACTGTTCGTGTACCCGTCTGGAAGTGCGCGATGGACGACTCCGTTTAGTCGAACTGGGTCGCCAGCGAGAGACCCGGATTCTCTAAGCTCGGGACGCTCCGGCCTTGCGTTCTGCCTGCGGGAGTGTTTGAAACAGGTCGAAAACCGCACGCTCGAACGTTTCCGGGGAGGGAAGCCATGACAACATCCGAAACCGAGATGATGCTGACACCGCGCACGTCGCTCACCACCGAAACCGCGTCGGTGCTGGAGCAGCATCGCTTTAATGAAGCCGCTCTTGAGGGCTATATGCAGGAACACGTTGACGGCTTTACCGTGCCCTTACACGTCGGTCAGGTTCGGGGCGGTATGTCCAACCCGACCTTTGTGTTGACCGATGGGGCAGGCAGGCGCTACGTGCTGCGCAAAAAACCGCCGGGCAAACTCCTGCCCTCTGCCCACGCGGTTGACCGTGAGTTCCGGGTCATTTCCGCCTTGTGGGAAACCGATGTGCCGGTCGCGAAACCCTATGTCCTGTGCCAGGACCCCGGTGTCATCGGGGTGGACTTCTATATCATGGATTTTGTGGATGGTCGGGTTTTTCGTGGTTATGAATTGCCCGAGCTGGCACCGGCGGAACGCCGCGAGATTTACCAGGCCATGGTCGACGTCATGGCCAAACTCCATCAGATCGATTTCCGGGCCGTCGGGCTGGAAGGCTATGGCAAGGTCGGCGGATATATGGAACGCCAGGTGCGGCGCTGGTCAAAACAGTATGAGGCCAGTAAGACCGACGACCTGCCGGCCATGGAAAATCTTATGAAATGGCTGCCCGAACATCTGCCCGCACACCACGAAACAACCATCGCCCACGGGGATTTCCGTCTGGAAAACATGATCTTTCATCATACCGAGCCTCGCGTGCTGGCCGTGGTGGACTGGGAGCTGAGTACGCTGGGCGCGCCCCTATCCGA
>JAJDZM010000306.1 GCA_022824615.1 Candidatus Binatia bacterium
ATTGTGAAAATCGGCGATTTTGAGCGCCGTCCCGAATGAGCTTTTGAGGCGCGAGTTCAACAGGTCCACGCTGAAAAGCTCGTCGAGCAGCAGATGGAGGATATAGCCAAAAAAGAGAAAAAAGCCGATGGACCAGGCAAACAGCGCACTCAGGGCAAACAGATAATAGCTCAGGCTGGTAGCCAGGAACCAGAAAAAGAGGGCAGCAACGAGCGAATGAAAAATACCGCGATGGACCGTCAGCGCAGAGAAGACGCCCAGGGCCAGATAGCGGACCACGCCATACGCCACCCCCCAGACGATCCAGAGTTCGACAATCGAGTAGCTCGCGACTCGATTGAACGCGGCCAGAAAGGCAAACACGATGGCCAGGGCGGTAAAGATCAGCTTGGTCGGACTGGAGTGGTCGAGATCGATGTCCGGCAGGAGCCCGCCAACCGTCCCGACCACGGACAGGGTGACGACTTCTTGCGGGCTGCTCATCCCCGCGCCCAGGCAGACCGTTGCCAGGAGCCCGCTCCCGACCGCGGCGACGCCCAGGTGCGTTTTGAAATTGGCCATTGATCTCAGGAGGGGATACTCCCCCCAGCCCCCTAGCGTCGCGTCAAACCCGTCAGAATCCCCACCGCCGCCATACCGGACGAAGAGAGATTATGCGTAATGAAATCCCGAAAGTTTTCTGCCCTGGGCAACACCCAACTCAGGACCGACTGATAACTCGTCTCGATATTCTGCCAGTTGAGGTACAGCACACCGAGATACTGCAACCCAAACAACGCCAGCAGGACCAAGCCAGCCAGAAAGGCGGTCGTGCGCAGAAAGATCAGCAGCACATAGCCGATGCTGAATCCAACCACAAAACTGAAGCCCAGCTTCGTGAGCAGGGGAGACCAGTCCTCCAACCGCCTCTCCCAGTCCGGCGGGAGAGGCTCTTCAGTCGTTTCCGCCATCATATCGAAGGCCGGCACCGGGTCGGACTGAAAAGCCGGTGGGTCCGACAACGGGTCGGCTCCGGAGGCAGAGAGATTCCCCACGGTCCGCGTTTCCTGAACGTCTGAAGGCGACTGGGGATGCAGCACCATGCCGGCCACACCCATCAGCAGCGCCAGGCTGACCAGAACAATCTTCCAGCGCGGCAGCCGGCGCGGGATCACGGTCTCGGTTTGCACTTCTTCGGGCGAAGCGGTCTCTTCACAGTCTTCGGGTAGCTGACGCATGGCTGGGAGTTATTATACCGGTTTTCGAGCTACTTCTCATCTTTTCAAAGGAGCCGATGAGGAGGTGGAACTCGAAGAGCCGTGACGTGCGCTCAGCCGGCCGATGACTTCTTCCAGGAATGCGACATACTCGGCTGCGGCCGGGTAGCCGGGGGCACGCTCCAGCCCGCGTTCCTGCTTGGACATTTCAAAATTCCAGACGCGCAGCAGCCATAATAATTCGTACCGGGCAAAGGTCTCCGACTCGACGATATCAGGGCCACGGGGACCGTAACCCGTGACGAACGCCCGGAAGAGGGTGGGGTTGTGGCCGAGTTGACCTCGGTCGTCTTTGGCCGTCCAGTATTTCATCTTCACAAAATCGAGCGGCGCCACATCCACGACCGCATTATCCCAATCAATAACCGCCGCGAGTCGCCCGTCCCGAACAAGAATATTGCCCGGTGAGAAATCGTTATGGATAAGACAGGGGGAGAACGGCAGCGCGGCCGGCATGGGAATATGCTCCACCGCGTGCGAGAGCGTCGGGCTGAGTCGGCTGCGCGCTTCGCCGACCTCCTTGGCCAGTGCGGTCCGAAAGCGGTCCGCCCAGGCTTGCGGAGCGTTGCCTATGGCAAAGAAATCGGCATAAAAGGCATCGAACCGCACCTGATGCAGGCTTGCCAGCGCGCGGCCCGCGGCCCGGTATAACTGTTCGTCCGGGTCATCCCATAGCGGCTCACCTTCGATCCACTCATACACGAAATACGGCTGCGGCAGGATTTGTCGGCTCCAGTCAAAGGCCAGTCCGGAGGGCTCGATACCGGAACTCTTGCGACCGGCCCCACGTTGAGCCTCCCGCAGTCGGCTCAGCGCCCGCGCCTTTTCCGCGTCGTCCGCCCCGGCATGAGAAGGGTCGAGCAGCCAACTGATGAAAACCTCCTTCATCAGGTTCGGCTCGTAGCGATAGACCTGCTCCTGGCTCCGAATACGCAGGCCATACATCCGTCCGTTGGCTTCAACCTGGAGGATGGTATTGATATTGCCCGACAGCGTCCGGCACACACGCGGGGACGGGTCCCCGGTCAGCGGGGTAAAGATCTGCCGGAGCTGCGCTTCGGTCATCATGCGGGCAGGCCCTTCGACCGGGCTCAGGACAGGCTTACTCCACAACCGCGCTGAGCACGAGATCGGACAGACGTTGGAAGCGTTCCATGCTGTACGACTCTTCCTGGGCTCCGGCGGTCAGGCACACACAGGTGATGTCACGCTCCGGATCGATCCAGAACAGGGTTGAGCCCGCCCCGACCGCACCAAACGTGTTCGGCGACGCCAGCGTACCGAAGTAGGTGGGAAAGATGCCCGTTCCGCGCACGAAAAAGCC
>JAJDZM010000251.1 GCA_022824615.1 Candidatus Binatia bacterium
AGTCCAGATGTTCGTGGCCGGGCTTTTGATGATGTTCCTCATGCGCCTGCGGACCAGTCGGTCGGACATCCCGGCCTTTCTCGTGGCTGAGGTAGATACGGCCCAGAAATTTGACATTGGCGCAGGCGTCAACCTCGCCCACATGGCACTCCGCAACGTTTGGAATAAAAAAGCGATACGGGCCGCCTTTGTTCTCCGGTAGGGCCGTATCGTTGAAACGATAGGCAATAATCCCCTCTTGTACGGCTTCGAGCGGTACGCTGGCGGAGAATTTTCCGTCGGTGGACTCCAGGGTGATATAGCGGACGGCTTCTTTTGGCCCGACCTGCTCCAATACCGTTTGCAGGCGGACGGCGCTGCCTTCTCGGCCGGGAATAAGCTGGCTCACGTCCCTAATCTGATCCGGTAGCGCCTGTAGCTCGGCAAAACCAAAGGCTTGGGGCGACCGGACTTCGCCTTCAACGTGTAATTGTGTCATGGCTCCTCCTCCGGCTTACAAGAGATATGGTCCGTATTATACCGCGGTCAAAGGAGATCGTCTTGTAGGGGAGAGCGGGTTGTTGACCCTTTATAGCTGGTGGGGCAAGGTGACGCTCAGGCTGCGTGGGGAGGAACCTGGCGATGCGGATCATTACCTGTAACCTGAACGGCATTCGGTCGGCGGCGAGTAAAGGGTTTTTTGCCTGGCTGGAGCAACAAAACGCCGACGTGGTGTGTGTCCAAGAGCTTAAAGCTCAGGAAAAAGACGTCATCCCTACCTATCAGGAAGTCGGAGTTCTGAGCGGGACGTTTCACTATGCGGAAAAGCCGGGCTATTCCGGCGTGGGCATCTATGCCCGGCGGCAACCGGATAGCGTTCGCATTGGCTGGGGCTGGCCCGACGCGGACCGCGAAGGACGCTATCTACGGGCGGACTTTGGCCGGCTTGTGGTGATCTCGCTCTACCTGCCGTCCGGTTCGAGTTCTGAAGAGCGGCAGCACGTGAAATACCGCTTCATGGACAAAATCCTACCGGAGCTGAAGGCGCTGCGCGCTAGCCGCCGTCATGTTGTCCTGTGTGGGGACTGGAATATTGCCCATACCAAGAAGGATATAAAGAATTGGCGCGGTAATCAGAAGAACTCCGGCTTTCTCCCCGAAGAGCGCGCCTGGATGACGCAGATATTTGATGAAGTCGGTCTGGTGGATGCGTTTCGACGGGTTAATCCGGACGCGGAGGAATATACCTGGTGGTCGTTTCGCGGCCAGGCCTGGGCAAAAGACGTTGGCTGGCGGATCGATTACCAGGTGGTCACCCCAGGGTTAGCCAAATTGGCAACACGGACCGCGATCTATAGGGAAGAACGTTTTTCGGATCACGCCCCGCTGAGCATCGATTACGACTACGCATTTGACCGTCCCCAGCCGCGCAAACGTGCTACGGGCTCAAAAAGCGTGCGTTCACGGAAAGCAGCCGTCAATCGGCGGCCTCGGTCCTGACCCCTCACCCCGGCCCTCTCCCGCAGGGAGAGGGGGTAAGAAGTAGTCTCTCTCAGGCCGTCACTTTTGACATTCAGCCGTGAATTTCGCACCTGTCTCGGGTCTTTCAGTCAGGGTAGCGGCGGGAAGTGTTCGAGCCCGGACGGGTGGTGACGGTCGGCCTGTGGACAACGCTCTAATGCGATACCAGGAGGGGGGCAGGCAGCTATTCTACGACAAACGCATAAACCGGGATTATGTGGAATTATCCGAAATCTCGTGAAAATAAGCGATTGAAAAATAAAGAAAGAACTGTAACCTGCTCAAATTTTCAGTGCGGATAGTGCGAGAATTGTGGAAATACGACAGATTTCCACAATCGGCCAAACGCCCCCTTTCTATGCAGCTATTTTGCGACCTCTGGCCCGCCAGGTGGCCAAGGGAGTTGCATGCCTCGTAACCAGAGAAGCGCTACGCCAACTCGTTGCTGATCGGGCGAAAGACCATAAGGGAGGGTCGTAAAGACATGGGTACCCGCGCGCTGGTTGGCCTGCGCGACGACGAGGAGTTGCTTATGGCGCTCCAGCAAGACCCGGACTAACTCGGCCGGCCCCTGCCCGAGCACCTCGATATCCATCGTCATGGACAAGTCGTCAATCGCACTGTCCGCAGCGGCATCGAATCGTGGATCGTAGGCGACCTGCTCAACTTCGGACAGGCGCGGGCGAAACACCTCGTTGAAAGGCCAGAGGAGTGCGGTCACCTCTTCGCCGCTCAGGCGGACAGGAGCCGCCGTCCGCCAGCCCTCGCCCAGACATCGCAGAAAAAACGCCTCTGCGGCTGTGTATTTGTCGTCCATTTTCGCTCCTTCTCATCCAAGTACCTTCTGAAATTTGGCCTCATATGCTACGTCGTCCGCCTCCGGTAAGTCGTTCGCCCATTCACACAGTAGCGAGAGTGCCTCGTCGTGACACGGCTGAAGCCGCGCCCGTTTGAGCAACTTTGTGAGCTGTGTATCGAGCGTCTCCTTCGCTTGCTCATGCTGGAGGCGTTTCATTCTGTGGCTCTCCGAACTCCGCAGGCGTTCCTGCTCCCGCTCACGTATCTTTGGAACCTCAGACTCCAAACGATGGCGACGTGTGCCCGTCGGCACCGTCCAGACGCGAACACCAGCAATAATCGAGCGCACCCCGTACAGCACCGCCTCCTCTAGCCGTTTTTCTCGCTGCAAAAACAGCCGCATCTTGTCGTACACGGCTGATTCCATCTGGTGCCGCGCTTCTTTGCCTTTTTGCATATTCGGATAGCCGTCCTTCAAGAGCCGCTGGAACTCTTCCCACGCCTCCTCCTGGCGGCTCGCCTGCTGGAGATACCGCGGTACACGTAGAAACGGGGCAACCCCGTAGTCCGTCCCCGTCCGTAGGACCAAGGCCGCGGCTTCGCGGAACGTCTCCACCGCAGCGTTGGGGTCCGTGTCAGATAGGGCCGTTGCGGTTTTCATCAACTCTCGTACGCGCTTTTCCTCTTCACTCACACGGTAGACCACGCGCGTGGTTATCGACAGCCCCGGCAGCAGATCCACCCGCTCCGGCTCTCCTGTCGAGGGCTGCGTCTCATGTCTCTTCGCGCTGACTTTCGGCGACTCGGGGGCATCCTGGAGTCGCCCGTCCTCTGCGGCCTGCTCAGCCTTTCCTTTCTGTTCCTTGCTGATCCTGGCTTCCTTATGACCAGAGAAGAACGACCGCACAAGACGCCAGAGCCCAACACTTTTTTCCTTTCTGGTCATGAGTTCGCCCCCCTCCTACTCCTTCGCCGGGTAGAGGTCTGATTGTAACCCAGCCACCTCCTCTCCTCAGTGAGTCTTTTTCCCATCTGTGAATCCATGCGTGCTCTGTTTATTGACAAAGTATCCGTATGAAGCTCTGGCAAATCTAGTCCGATTATCCGGGTGGAGGCAGGGGGATGGCTTCGTCAATCAACATGACCGGGATATCGTCTCGAATGGGGTAGCAATAGCGCTGGTCTTCGCGGACCAGGGCCGCGTCCATTGTTGCGGAGACAACCTCGCCCGCCCGGTTTTTGAGGCTGCCGTTTTGAATATGGGTGTTGAGTGTGTCTACCAGCTCGGGTGGGGCCGGTACCACGGGCTGCTTGGTCTCCGGACACACCAGGACAGCCAGCAGTTCCTGACTAACCGTCATACGTGTTCCCTCCTCCAGGCTGAGCATCGATGGACAGCACGACCTCCAACAGTACCTGCACGGCATCCCGTAAGGCCGCCAGGGGCATCCGCTCGTTCAGGCCGTGTACACCACGGGCGTCTTCTGCTGTGAGGGCCAAGCCGGAAAAACCGTAACTGGTAATGCCTTTTTCTCTGAAATAATGCGTGTCGGTGAAACCGCCCAGGACGCTGGGAAGGACCGGGGCGTGCGGGTCTCTATGCGCGGCAACGGAACGGATCGCCTCGAAGAGGGGTGTATCCGGGTCCGAGGCAACGGAAGGGAAGTTTAACAGCGTTGTGAATTGGATATGCGGATCATCCACCACCTGTTTGAGCTCTGCGATGAATCGTTGCGGGTCTTCCCCCGGCAAGAGGCGACAGTCAAGGTGGGCGGATGCCGAGGCCGGTACGACGTTGGTTTTGGGGCTGCCGTTGAGAACGGTCAGGGAGATGGTATTCCGCACCAAGGCATTATGGCCCGGCTTTGCTGTGAATTTCTTGCGAAACGCCTCGTCCTGGAGCGCCTGTTCAAGCGCCCGGTAGTGTTGCGCGGTATCCGCATCTTCGGAATCTGCCAAGGCGCTAAAATACGCCTGGACCGCAGGCACGACTTTGAAAGTCGTCTGATGGCGACGAATTTTGTCCAAGGCCCGCACGAGGCGGGTCACCGCCGTCTCGGGCACCGGACTCGCTCCATGTCCCGCCGGTCCTGTCGCTTTGAGCTCGATCCAACACGGTGCCTTTTCCGCCACTGAGACGCGATACGAGCGCCTGCCATCACGCTGCCGGATACCGCCCCCTTCGGTCAGGAGAAACTCCGCGTCGGCAATGAGGTCGAAATGCTGGTCGACAAACCAGCCGGCGCCTTTTCTGCCGCCGACCTCTTCATCTCCTGTACCGAGAAAAATAATGTCCCGTTCAAAACTCAGGCCACTCCGCTTGAGTAAGGCCAGCGCAAGAAACTGGACAACAGCAACGCCTTTACAATCGATCGCGCCCCGCCCCTGGACGTAGCCATCTTTGATCACCCCGCCAAATGGGTCGAACTCCCATTCTGCCGGATCGGCGGGAACCACATCGAGATGATGCAGAAGGATGAGCGCTTTTTTCTTGCCGCTGCCTTTGAGCCGGCCGTAGATAATACCCCGGCCCGGCTCTGACTCGTAGACCTGGGCCTCAATGCCTTCCTGAGTGAGGACGTTCTGCCAGAACCGGGCTGCGGCCGTCTCGTTCCCCGGTGGGTTGGACGTGTCAATTTGTACGATCTGACTGAGCAACTCGCCGGCCTCTTTTTCAATCGCCGACCAGTCTATGGCCGGGATGGCCTGGGTCTCCGCCGGAAGGGGGCGAACGAAGACGAGCGGGAAGACAAAGAGCAGAGACAACCAAATACGGCAGTCCGTACCTCTCGACGTTTGGATTTGGGTCATCATGCGGATGGTCCTACCTTGTGTCCAGATGGAATCCGGTTCGTAGCGCTTCCTCGTGGTCTGTTTCGCGCTTATGCCATACCCAAGCGACTTCTTCAACGGCGAAGGATGGCTGGAGATTTGCCTTGTTCCAGCTGGAGAAGCTCGATACAAACAGACTCCGAAAAAGCGACAGGAAAAGGATAGGCCATGAGCGGACATAGGATATTCGATGTCAGCGGTAAGAGAGGGTATGTCACCGGCGGCGGCTCGGGACTGGGACGCGCCATCGCTCTGGGTATGGCCGAGGCCGGCGCCGCGGTTGTGGTGAGCGATATCAATCAAGAGGCGGCCCGGAAAGTGGCGGAAGAAATCCGCGCTCAGCGTGGAGAGGCCTGTTCTCTGGCGATAGACGTATCGCAAAAAGACCAAGTTGAGAAGCTGATCCTGACGACAACCGAGGAGTTGGGCGGACTGGACTTTGCTTTTAATAACGCCGGTATCCTTAAACTTGGGAAGCCGGAAGATATCAGCCCAACCGATTGGCAGGAGGAACTCAATGTTGACTTGACCGGCGTGTTCCTGTGCTGCCAGACCGCGGGCCGCTATATGATTGACCACGGGGGTGGAAAAATTGTGAATACGGCCTCTATCTCGGGCTTGGTTGTCAACTCGGGGCTGACCTATTCGACCGCTAAGGCCGGTGTCATTCAGCTTACCCGGGTGCTGGCCATGCGGTGGGCGAGACACGGTGTGTATGTGAATTGTTTCAGCCCCGGCTATATTCGCACCGGCATGACGGCACCACATCTCACCCGGCCTGAGGTCGAAAAAGAAATGCTGCGTCAGACCCCGCTGCGCCGTTTGGGGGAGCCGCGGGATCTGGTCGGTGCTGCCCTGTTCCTGGCGTCTCCGGCTTCGGATTTTGTAACCGGTCAGAATATTATCGTCGATGGTGGGGTCACCCTAACGTAAAGTGTTGCCCCGCTTGGTCCACCAAGCGCATCCAGCCCGGTGATCAGAGCAATACCGCGTCTGCGTCCTGTTCCCGTTTGGCGGTCTGAGTGGTCCGTTTTGCGGCGCGCCGCTTTCTGGGGGTCGTGCGCTTCTTCTTCGGACGGGCCTTCTTCGGTTTTGCCTTGGGTGTCGGCCGTTTTTCGGTGATCTCGATTTCATACTGTTCAATATGAAAGTCGGAGTCGGCCCGAAAAAAGAAGCGGGTGTTGAGTTGGGCCTCAAGGGCATCCAGCCACTCTTCTTCCTCCTCGTACAAAAAGGCGAGGACATCTGGATGGGCATAGACGGTGGCGGCTTGGGCGTGCGGCTGAAGCGCGACTTCTTTGTGCAACTGGCGGATGAGATTGTAGGTAATAGTGGGAACCGACCGTCTATGGCCCCGGCCGTCACAAGCGGCGCAGGGAGCGCAGAGCTGTTGCTGGAGGCTCTCCCGTGTCCGTTTACGCGTCATTTGAACCAGCCCGAGTTCACTGATCTTCCGCATATTGCTGCGGGTCTTGTCTTTCCTCAGGGCTGCGCGGAGGGCTTCTGTGACTTTGGTGCGATTGGCCGCGCGTTCCATATCGATAAAGTCGACGATAATGAGACCCCCAATATTGCGCAGGCGTAACTGTTCGACTACGACCTGGGCGGCTTCCAGGTTAGTCTGAAGCATGGTCTCTTCCTGGTTCCGTTTCCCAACAAAGCGGCCTGTGTTCACATCAATCGCGGTGAGTGCCTCGGTGTGATCAATCACGATATGGCCGCCGGATTTGAGGGGGACGCGTCTGTCGAGCGCCTTGGTAATCTGCGGCTCAATTTTGTAGTGCTCAAAGATAGGCGCCTGTTTGTCGTGGAGCTTTACGCGACCGGTTAAACGCGGCATGAAGGTCGTGATGAATTCATTAATGCGTTCGTAATCATTCGCATTATCGATAATGATCTCATTGATATCCGGCGTGAAGACATCGCGAATGATACGCAGGATGACGTCCATATCATCGTGCACGAGGGCTGGGGCAGCATGTTGCTCGCGCTTTTTGGTGATCCTGCCCCAGAGTTTGAGCAGGAATTTCATGTCGTCGTGAATTTCTTTTTTGGTCAGACCCTCACACGCAGTACGGACAATAAAACCACCCTCGGCCGGCCGCAAGCTGGCGACCGCTTCTCTGAGCCGGCTGCGCTCTTTGCTGTCCGCAATGCGCCGGGACACCCCAATATGTCCTATGGTCGGTGTGTATACCAACTGTCGTCCAGGCAGAGAGAGATGCGCGGTGAGGCGAGGACCTTTTGTCCCGATCGGCTCTTTGGCCACCTGGACGAGAATTTCCTGATTCTCCTTCAGTTTTTGTTCGAGTGGAATATGGGACTCTGAACGGGAGCGACGGCGACCACGGGCGGGTCTGTGCTCGGTACTCGAAGGGGACTCCTCTTCCTCGTCGAACTCGCTCTCCGGATCGGTCAGGTCAAAATCGTCCAGCAGCTCGTCGCTGTCTGGGTCCTGCTCGTCGCTGTCATCGATCATACCGGGAGGTAGCGGACCGCCAAAGACATCCGAAGCATGGATAAAGCCTGCTTTTTCAAGTCCGATATCAACGAACGCCGCCTGCATTCCTGGAAGGATGCGATTCACGCGCCCGAGATAGATATTGCCCGCAACATTGCGCTGCTGAGCGCGCTCAATGTGAATCTCTACGAGCGTTTCGTTTTCGAGGAGGGCAACACGAGCCTCTTGGTGGGTGGAATTAATAACGATTCTTTGACGCACGAGTATTAGCCTGTTGTTGAAAGTGGTTCTTGCTCATGATGCAGTGGCCCCCTCTGAAGAGGGGCATCTGAGCGAAATTGTGTCACGGTTTTTGTCACCCGTAAGATTTTCACCTCTTGCGGGGACAAGGCGAGGAGGACACCTATGAATTCATGCGGTTTGAGGGTCCCCACCTCTGTCATAGCGATATCGACCGAGAGTGCGAGCGGGGTTTCCAGAGTAATGGCTGAGACTAGCTGCTTGGCGTCAAGGGTGCGCTCCCGATGACGGGTCCGTTTTCGAATGGGGAAGGTCTGGGCGTGATGAAACTGACCGAGCCGTTCATTCACGAAGCTCGGAGCACGTTTTTCCGGAGGAAGTGTATCGAGGGCAACCTCGTAGCGCTGGGTGGCAATACTCACATCGATGCTTGGTCTGTCCAGGTCGATTGGCTGTACCTGCTGGATCTGAAAGCCGCTTGGCAGCTCGGCATTCAGACACCGCTGCACCTCTTTTGCCGGCATCTCTTCATACAGGAGAAGATCAAGAAATTCCTCCTCACTCTCCATGCCGACCGGGAGAGCCGGGCCAAAACTCATCCGGGGTAAGGGATGAAAGCCCTGGCTGTAGGCAATGGGGAGGCGCGCCCGACGACAGGAACGGGCGAAGAGCGTCGCAACTTCTTTCGCGCCCAGAAAGCGGGCCATATCGAGCTTGCTATACCGCAGTCGAAAACGGACGACGGCCCGTTGCGAACTGCCCTGGCTCGCCGCCATGGTATTAGGGTCACCGGCAAGCCATTCATCTGCGTTGCCCGAACTTGGAGCAGCAGGCTGGGGTGCCTCGGATGGCGCGACACTCAGTGCTCCAAGGGGGGTCGCTTTCAGCTTCTCTTCATCCAATACACCGCTATAGCGTTTAATTTTTGCCCGCTGTTGTTCTGCCTTCTTCTGCTGCATCATCTGCCATTGTCGGGTGCCCCATCTATCCTGGGTGGGCAGGGTCGCTCGCGCCCAGGGGTCGACCTTCGGCCCTCTATGGTCAGCGCCTTTGGCACCGTTCAGATGGTAGGTGACATTGCGGACGCTCTTAAAATCACACGCTCCACAATATGAGCAGCGTTCCACGCTACAGTCAGGGGTGAGGGTGCCTTCGAGTGCCTTTGCCAGATCGCGTTGGAGCCACTGCTTGGTGACACCACTATCCAGATGGTCCCATGGAAGCGGCTCACCAAGCAGACGACGACGGAGATAAAAATTAGGCTCGATATGGTGTATGCCAAGGGCCTGCTGCCACAGATCGAGTCGGAATTGTTCTGTCCAGCCGTCAAACCGACAGCCGAGCTGATAGGCAGTCAACAGCGGGGCGCCTAAGCGACGGTCGCCCCGAGCGAAAACACCTTCAAGAAAGGACAGCCGCGCGTCGTGCCATTTGAATTGAATCCCGTAACGTCGCAGTTCGCGCCGTAAGAGTTGCTGTCGTGCTTCGGTTTCCTCCAGGTTCACCTGGGCGGCCCATTGAAACGGCGTATGCGGCTTGGGGATAAAGGTCGAAACACTGGCCGTGACCTGGCGCTGATGCTTACCGGCCGCAGAGACCTTTCGACACAGATCGACGATGCCCAGCAAATCCTCTTCTGTCTCGGTCGGCTGTCCGAGCATGAAGTATAACTTGACACTTTTCCAACCCAGACTAAACAGCAGACGCGCTGCCTCAATCAGTTCTTCCTCCTGATATTCTTTTTGTATCACATCGCGGAGACGCTGTGATCCAGCCTCGGGCGCAAGGGTAAAGCCCGTTTTTCGTACCCGGCGGATTTCCTCCAGGATATGGGGGGAGAGGGCGTCTACCCGTGTTGAAGGTAGAGAGACGGAGACTTTGAGGTCCGAGAAACGAT
Source organism: Candidatus Binatia bacterium (assembly GCA_022824615.1). Lineage (GTDB taxonomy): Bacteria > Desulfobacterota > Binatia > Bin18 > Bin18 > Bin18. The sequence goes on from JAJDZM010000251.1 coordinate 9,729, forward strand.
TCATGATAGACCGCAGGAGCGGGTTCACACAGCTATAGTCGCCGGTACTCAAACTGAGCAGCGAGACCTCTTCATAGCCGCTCTTTTTGACTAACTGGTCTATCTGTTCCTGGAGGGCACGTGGGTCACGCTCCCGCAAGGGGCGATAGATATACCCCGCCTGGCAAAAGCGGCAGCCGCGTACGCAACCGCGCATGACTTCCGCGGCAACGCGATCATGTACGATGTTCACATTCGGCACGACCTGGGTGGTGAGCTGGGGGATGGTGTTGAGGTCTTTCACAATGCGCTTTTTGACAACCGTGGAGTCTGCATAGCGAGGGCGGATGTCACTCAGCGTGCCGCTGGGGGTATATTCTGGCTCAAAAAAGGCTGGGACGTATACACCTGGGATGTAGCGCAGCGCTTGGAGGAGGGATTCTCGATCTTTTCCATCCCAGGCCGAATAGGCGTCACAGATATCAAAAATCGCTTCCTCACCATCTCCGAGGAGGAAGGCGTCAATAAAGTCGGCGATGGGCTCTGGATGAAATGCACAGGGTCCGCCGGCAATCACCAGCGGATGAGACGCGCCGCGGTCACGCGAGAGCAGGGGAATCCCGCCAAGGTCCAGCATGGCCAGGACGTTAGTATAGGTCAGTTCGTACTGGAGGCTGAAGCCAATAATTTCAAAGACCGATAATGGCCGGTAGGTTTCAAGGGAGACGAGCGGCAGACGGTGCTGGCGCAGCTGCTCCTCCATATCCAGCCACGGTGCATAGACACGTTCCGCCTGAATATCCGGGCGATTATTCAGTAAATTATACAGAACTTGTAAGCCGAAGTGGGACTGCGCGATTTCGTAGACCTCGGGGAAGGCCAGCGCGAAGCGCAGACGTATATCCGCAGGGTCTTTGATGATGGTCCCGAGTTCGCCGCCTGTATAACGAGAAGGCTGTTCAACCAGCGGCAGAATGGTGGCGTACGCCTGCCGCAGGTCGGTCTCCTTCCTCATCCCCGCACTCAATAGATACCTCTCTTCGCACTTCCTTTATATCGGAAATCCCGACAGCCTCGCAAGGAGAAGACATCTTCCTCTGGATGGTGCGTCAAGTCGAAACGTTAAATTCCGGTGAAAACCTTGACACATAGAACCGGGCTGGGTATACGGGTCCGATATTCTCGGTCAACGGAAAACCCTGTTTTTCTTGATGGGTTAGGGGCACATGAGCGTTCTCAATACCAAAGTGCTCGTTCTCAATCGGTCCTATTTCCCGGTGCATGTCACATCGGTTCGGCGGGCGTTCTCCCTGCTCTATCAGGGCATTGCGAAAGCGGTCGATCAGCAGTATCGCACGTTTGACTATGAGAGCTGGAGTGCGCTGTCGGCAACTGTTCACGATGAGACCATTGGCCTTATCGGGCGTGCCATCCGGGTGCCGCGCGTCATTCTGCTCGTTTCGTATGATCGGGTGCCTCGACGCCAGGTGCGATTCAGCCGTTTCAACGTTTTTGCACGCGATAAGAATACCTGCCAATACTGTGGCCGACGTTTCTCGCGCAGTGAGCTGAATCTTGACCATGTCATCCCCCGCTCCCAGGGTGGTCTCTCAACCTGGGGGAATATTGTCTGCTCCTGTTTGCGCTGCAACCGGGTGAAAGGTGGCCGCCGGCCTGAAGAGGCGAGAATGAGGTTGATCAAGAAGCCGGTTCAACCCGAGTGGACGCCCTTTATGCTTGAGACGTTCACCTTCAAGCGCTACCAGGAATGGTTGCCTTTTCTCAACGAAGTCGATGCCGCCTACTGGAATACCGAGTTGCTGGAGCGGTAGTTTTCAGACCTGACTCCCTCTGATTCCTGCTGGATTTTCTTGTATCCACAAGATAGGGTAGCAGTATGATCCTAGAGCCCTTTCTCTTGCGTGAGTAGCCCGCTCGTTGGTGCTACCCCTCCTGATATGAGGAAAAGCATGAGGAAAGAGGCGGGGAGGATTTGGAGGCGTTGTGGGGCAAATGCGGATCAAACAGCTTGAACTCCTCGGATTCAAATCTTTTAAGCAGAAGACGACGCTCACCTTTCCAAAAGGAATCACTGCGGTCGTCGGTCCCAACGGCTGCGGAAAGTCGAATATCGTCGACGCCTTACGCTGGGTTCTGGGCGAGCAGAGCGCCAAACATCTCCGTGGTCAGGAGATGAGCGATGTGGTCTTTGCCGGGAATGACAGCAGTGCGCCACTCGGTATGGCCGATGTTTCCCTCCTCTTGGAAGATGTTGCCCCTCCCGCCCTGTCCGTGAACGGGACGAACGGTCACAACAGTGCCCATGAGAATGGCACCGGGCCGGACTGGACCGAAGTCATG
>JAJDZM010000047.1 GCA_022824615.1 Candidatus Binatia bacterium
CGCTGGTGGAGGCGGACCTTACCGGACACGACGCGGTTGGTTTCGAGATCAATCCATACGCGGCCTTTGCCGCCCAACTCAAACTGAGCGCCTATCGATTGCCTGTTAAGACCCTCCGTTCTGTCATAGACGACCTCTCCAATCACGCATTGACAGCGGAAGCAAACGGGACCGTACCCACTTCGATTCCACCTCTCGGCTTTCGTACACGATCTCCTTTCTACAGCCCCGAAGTCGAGCGGAAAGTGCTGCTCTTGATGGATTTTGTCAGTCGCCAGACTGATACACAGATCGTGGATGCCCTGCGACTCGCCTTCGCTGCCACAATGGTAGAGTACTCCAACTATTCCTATGAACCGAGCTTGGGAAGGCGCACGGCGGTTGGCCGTGCTGAAATCAAAGATCATCCGGTTGCACTCTGTGTAGCTCGCAAATTGACGCATATGCTTGAGGATGCCCAGTGGTATCGCCAGCATCGTGTCCACGGGGACCGGCCTGATGGCCGTGTTCATGTTCAGTCTTTTTTCGACGGCTACAAGCAGATAGAGACCCAGAGTATTGATCTGATTGTGACCTCACCGCCATATGCGAATAACTACCACTACAATAGAAACACCCGACCACACCTGTACTGGCTTGGGTTCTGTGATGCACCGGAAGACTTGAAGCAGTTAGAGGAGCAAAACTTCGGGACATACTGGCAGCGGGCACGAGAGCTTCAACACGTCGCCTTGGACCCTATCATCACTGATCTCGACATTACGCATACCTTGGACAAGATTCGCTGTCAGAATACAGACCGCGGCATCTACGGCGGCGAAGGATGGGCGAACTACATCACCACCTATCTGAATGACTGCGTTCGCTTCACGGCCGGGGTGAAATGGTGTCTTCGGCCTGGGGCAACCGCCCTTGTGGTCATCGGCAATAGCATCGTGCAAGGTGTTCACGTACCCACTGATAGGTTTCTTGCAAAGATCGCGTTGCACCATGACCTGGAGATTGCCGGTATTCACACGCCTCGGCCTACTCGCGTCGGTAACAGCATCACCAATTCGAGTGTTCGCAGGGGAACCGCTGGCCGTACCAAACTGTACGAATCGGTGGTGGAGATTCGTCAACCATGAGTGACTATTACGATCCGCTCACGTGGGAAAACCTGATGGCTGGTTTGGTTGTTCACTTTGAGCGACAACCATGTATGAGCCTTACGGAGGTTGATACTGTACGCGGCCCAGGAGTTTACGTTCTGTTCTATAATGGACCATACTCTGCCTATGCGCCGATATCCGGGACGCCGAAGCCCATATACGCAGGCAAAGCCGTACCCGAAGGTGCCCGCAAAGGAGCGGTCAAGAAAAATGCAGGACGGACTGCCTTGCGTGGTCGCCTGAACAATCACCGCCAGTCAATTGAGGCAGTAACAAATCTCGACGTGAACGACTTTGAATACCGGTCTCTCGCTGTTGTTCCCGTCTGGATTACGTTGGCTGAATAATTTTTGATCGATTACTACGCGCCGGTCTGGAATAAGGTCCTCGATGGGTTTGGCAACAATCCGCAAGGCAAGGATCGGGAAACTGGGAAAGCAAGCTTGTGGGACACGTTACATCCCGGTCGTAAGTGGGCAGCCAAGCGAGTTCGCACTCGGAGTGAAGAGGATGTTCTTGCACTCGTGACTGAGTTTTTTCAGACGGAAGAAGAGCGGACATAAACGGGGGAATATCCGATGCTGATCGAAATTTATCCGAAACCCGACGGCATGCAGCATGTCAATCTCATGTTCTGTGAGCCCGAGCCCGAGCCCGAGGATGGCTGGGTACGCGCTCATATCGACGACTTTCCCACCCCGCCAAAGCGAATTTTTGAAGAGGAACGGGCCGGCCGGACATATACCACCCTCCAGTACGGCCAGTGTGTCATCGGACATTCCATGTTCTATATCGAAAAGCACAAAGGCGTGGTGGACAAGCTGCTCGGGCTCTGCACGAGCGAGCTTGATCGGACCTCACTGGATCGTCCTGCCCGCAATGCGGTGATCTCCCGTCTGGCACTGGAATTGGATAAGCAGGCCCGATTTTCGGTTGACGACCAGGGCAATTTGACCATTGCTCTGAAAGAAGTGGATGAGGCCGAAATTCGCAAGCGCCTGGGTGCGCTCATGGCCGAAGAAACCTCTGTCCCGCCTGTCGAAACCGTAGGAAGTGAGGCCTGACGTGGCAGGAGTAGAAGGCAGAGTTGCGTTCATAACCGGAGCCGGGTCGGGTATCGGGCGCGCGACCGCGCAAGCCTTAGCTACAGGCGGTGCCGATATTGTGGTGACGGATATCAACCTGGCCGGGGCTGAGGAAACGGCCCAAGCCGTTACGGAACTGGGCCGCAAGGCGCTCGCGCTTCAGGTGGATGTGTCCGACCTGCATGCGGTTGAAACGGCGGCGGTCCAGGCGCGCCAGGAGTTGGGTGCGATCGACATTCTGTTCAGCAACGCCGGTATTGGAACCCAGGTCGCGTTTGCCGACATGACCGAGGAGGACTGGGACCGGATGTTCGACGTTCATCTCAATGGGACGTATCACTGCTTTCGCGCGATCCTCCCTGAGATGAAAACGGCCGGCTGGGGCCGGTTGATCAGTACCTCCTCTATGGGGGCTTTTACCGGAGGAGTTCGTTTGGCTCATTACTGTGCGGCCAAGGCTGGCATTGCCGGGCTCACGGTTGCCATGGCAAGTGAACTGGCGCGGACGGGCATTACGGTCAATGCGGTTGCTCCCGGTGTGATTGATACGCCGATGGTCCGGCAGAGTCCGGAACGTTGGGTCAAGAATATGACCAAGACCATTCCGATGCGCAAACTGGGACAACCCGAGGCCATCGCCCATGCCGTCGCCTATCTGGCCTCGGAAGAAGCCGGATTCATGACCGGTCAGATTCTCAGTCCGAACGGCGGCTCGTATATGAAGTGGTGTTAGGATGCGATTGGCAGGAAAAACCGCATTGATAACCGGGGCCGGGTCGGGCCTGGGCCAAGCAACCGCCCAGCTCTTTGCTCAGGAGGGAGCGCACGTTGTTGTGGCTGATATCAGCCAGCGCCGAGCAGAGGCGGTCGCCGCCGAGATCAGTCAAACAAACGCTTCTCGGGCAATGGGCCTTCAGGCGGATGTGACCCAAAGCCAAGCCGTCAACGCTCTGGTTGAACAGGCCAAGAGCGCGTATGGGCCGATCAATATCCTGGTGAACAACGCCGGGATTGCCCAGATCAAGGACCTGCTCGATATTACCCCTGAAGACTGGCAGCGTATGATCGACGTCCACATGAAAGGGACTTTTCTGTGCACGCGGGCCGTGATTGGAGACATGATCGCCGCCTAGTGGGGGCGGGTGATTAACACGACCTCTGTTGCCGGCATGACCGGCGGTCCGCAAAACGCGCACTACGCCGCGGCAAAGGCCGCCATTATCGGTTTTACCCGCTCGCTGGCTCTGGAGTACGCGCGGTCGGGCATCACCGTAAACGCGGTTGCCCCTGGACTGATTGAAACGCCTATGGTCAAACAAGGCACCGGCCCTGCCCCCGAGAAGGTCGTGGATTTCTTTATCCGTCGTATTCCCATGCGCCAAATAGGCACACCAGGAGACATTGCCGCGGCCCATTTGTATCTGGCCTCAGACGATGCCGCCTATGTGACCGGGCAAGTGCTGAGCCCGAACGGTGGCTATCTGGTGTAAGGCGTTTTTCCTTGACGTTTACGGATGCTGGTTGTAGCGTGGCGGTGTGAACGAAGCTTTTGAACACCGTTCGCTGGTTGACCGCACCCTGCTGCGCGCCCTTCAGCAGCGCCAGGACTTACCCTCCATTATCCGGCTGACCCTCCATCTGTCCGCTTTCCTGCTGTGTGCGTATGGCGTGCTGCTCGTCACTCCGTATTCTCACGTTGCGGCAGGCTTGCTCTCGATCGTGCTGAGTGGAATCTGGGCTTCGTTGTTCGCTCCCTTTCATGAGTGTACGCATCAAACCGCTTTTAAGTCCGCCTGGCTGAACTCTCTGGGCGCGTGGCTCAGCGGCTTCCCCTTTGGCATGGCACCGGCGGTGTACCGAGCCTTCCATTTCGATCATCATCGCTACACCCAATATGCCGATAAGGACCCTGAACTGTTGTTTCTGGGCGGGCAGCCGGTGTCCTGGCCGACCCGATGGAAAAACTGGCTGCTCATGATTAGCGGCTGGGGCCTTATTCAGTTCAAAACAGGCGCTTTGGTGCGCTTTCCTTTCCTGGCCTATGAGAAATGGGAGGCTTTCGCGCCCTGGGCACCGCTCGACCAACGTCCCACACTGGCCTGGCAATCGGGGGTGATCGCCCTCTTTTGGGCCGGGCTGATTATTGCTGCCGGTATCGGTCCCGCGGGCATGGGTTGGGTGCTGTTTGCGGGTCTTCTCAGCCATATGTTTCAAGCCATATGGGTGACCACCGAGCATACCGGATTGCCGAACGAAGGCTCTATTCTGGCGCGTACGCGTACCATGCAAACCTGGCCGTTTTTCAGTTGGTGGCTGTGGAATATGAACTTTCACGCCGAGCATCATGCCTGGCCGGCGGTCCCGTGGTATGGGCTGCCCGCCCTGCACCAGGAAGTGTCAGAACACCTCGACGCCACGGAGCACGGCTATGCCCGATTCCAGTTCAAGGTCTGGAGCAAGGTCGGTGTGTAATGTCGGCTGAGAGATGACCGCGACGATTCCCCCATCCCTTCCGCGGAGGTAGGGGCGATTCATGAATCGCCCCTACGGGGTATTGAAATGAAAACCCGTCGTCGTATCTGAACCATTCCCCGCTCACCTTGACCCTCTGAAACCCAGCGTCTAGGCTCAAACCAACAGTATATCAGGAGGTTAGGAATTACGATGCTTACTGCACCGACGCGCTTTTTTACCGAAGATCATGAGATATTCCGCGAACAGGTTCGGAATTTTGTGACCAAGGAAGTCCATCCGCACATTGACCAATGGGAAGAAGAAGCTCTTTTCCCCAAGTCGCTCTACCAACGCATGGGTGAACTCGGGTTTCTGGGTATTCGCCATCCCGTAGAGTATGGCGGCAGCGCCGGGGATATCTGGATGACGCTCGTCTTTTGTGAGGAGTTATGCCGTTGCCGGGCCTTGGGCCTACCCACGAGTGTCCTGGTCCATACCGATATGTCTTCGACCCATATCGCCCGCAACGGCACGCCGGAGCAGAAAGAGAAATACCTGCGGCCCATGATTACGGGCGAGGCGGTCTGTGCCATAGGCGTGACGGAGCCCTCGGGCGGGTCCGACGTCGCCAGCATCCGCACCACGGCAGTGAAAGACGGCGATTCCTACGTTATCAACGGCTCCAAGATTTTTATCACCAACTCCGTCCACGCCGATGTCTTTTGCGTGGCTGCCAAAACCGACAAGGATGCCCAGGCGCGTGGCATTTCCATGTTCCTTGTTGAGCGCGACACCCCTGGGTTCAGCTTGGCCAAAAAGCTGGACAAAATGGGCTGTCATAGTTCGGATACCGGCGAGTTGGTCTTTGAAGATGTGCGTGTGCCACGTCACAACCTCTTGGGACAGGAGGGCAAGGGATTTTACTATATTATGCAGAACTTTCAGGACGAGCGCCTGATTGCAGCCAGTATGGCCGTGAGCGCGGCCCAGCAGGCTCTTGAAGATACGCTTACCTATACGCGTGAGCGGGAGACGTTTGGCAAACGTATATTTGACCATCAGGTCGTGTCGCATCGTCTGGCGGATATGGCGACCGAATTGGAAGCCGCCCGTCAGTTGACCTACTACGCGGCCGACGTGCTGGCCAGCGGGCGTGATTGTAGTACCGAAGTCTCGATGGCAAAGCTGTACGGCTGTAATATGGCCAACAAGGTCGCCTATGAGTGCGTCCAACTGCACGGCGGCTACGGCTATATGAAAGAATTTGCGGTCGAACGGTTCTACCGAGACATCCGTCAGACCACAATTGCCGGAGGGTCCGCCGAGATTATGAAGGAAATCATCGTCAAACGCGGGCTGGACCGGAACCTGTAGGCCGGATTGTTCGTCGCCCTCGACTCTGAGCGGCAGGGCAATGACTTGATTTGACTGGTGACATTGCGGCGAAGTCGGTTGGGTAGTGTTCCGTCCAGGACAAAGCACGCTACGGTGTAGCTACCCGTCATGCCTGCGAAAGCAGGAATCCAGCTCCCCAACCTATCGTGAAACGCGCTAGTGTACTGGAACTAAAGTTCGTGGCAGAAGTGGTGCTCCACTCGGAGGCAGAACCGTTTGACCGCCGCGAGGATAGCGTCGGCGGATTTCGTCCATATGAAGGGTTTCGGGTCGGCGTTGTGGGTGTCGATAAAAGCG
>JAJDZM010000079.1 GCA_022824615.1 Candidatus Binatia bacterium
TCCTGCACGAAGCGCCGCCGCCACTTCCCGACCGTATGCTCATGTACCCCGAGTTCCGTGGCGACCGCCTTGCTCGACAACCCCGCGGCGCACCGCAGAATCAGGCGGCAGCGCGCCGCCAGCGCGCGCGCAATCCGGTGCGGCGCACCTGGCGCTCCAGATACGCCCGTTCTGCCTCGCTTAACACCACCGCCGCCCCTGGGCGGCCAACACTACGACCCATCGGAACGCCCTCCTGATATCCAGTTCTCGTGGCCATTCTATAATGATAGGCACTTCAGTTCCAGTACGCTAGGCTCCGGACGCATAACCGGGACTTCTCTTCTCAGCAGGCTGTGATTCTTTCCCTTCCATTTTAGAGGGGAAGAGGCGATGACCAACCATTTCTGGCTGTCCGCAGCCCGATTCACTCCAGACGGACTCTACTCGTGTCCGGCTCCGCCTACGGGTGTCACGCTTGCGGACGGAGGCGACAGGAAAAAGGCGGCGGTGGACTGGATAACCTCCGGGTCGGTCGTCTCCAGCAGGATGCCAAAGGCTGAGAGCCGGTATCTGCCTGCGACCAGCCGCGCGATGTTGGAAAAATGAAACCCAAAAGACGGCTGTCCACTGTGCGGCGGTCCAGCGTTGGAAAAATACGTCTGTTGCACAAGCTGTTGGAGTCCACCTTCCAGCCGCATGACCAGCAAGAGCGTCTGGCCCGTGGGGAGCTGTAAGGCCGCCCAGCGAGGAGACTGCTCTTCTCCTATGGGCAAGTCATCTGCCTGTAACAACCGAGCCTGGCCGAAATCGAGGAAATTGAAATAGGTGCTGACCTCGCCATCGGCCAGGATAAAACGCGGCGGAATCTTGAGTTTGACCAGGGCCGTGCCTTCGACAAAGTCCGGATAAAAGATGAGATCAATCCGCCCCCTCGCGCGGAGGCCAAAGGGCAGGGGAAACCAATAGCGCGCGCGGCGAATCACCCGGACCGGGCCCTGGGTATGGCCGTACAGCCGGGCGTGCAGGTCTTTGTCGGTACGCCGGATATTCAGTAATCCGCCCAGAAAATTGACCTCGGCATCAACGCCAATATGCGAGATGAGGTTCTGGCCCAGATCGCCCGGTGAGTCCACAAAGGCGAGGTGGCTGGGCAGCGGTGTATCAAAAGCCACGCTATAGCCTTCGGCATAGACGCGATCCTGTTGGGGGTCGTAGCGAACCAGGCCGGGCCGGGTGGGCCGGGCCGATTTTACTCCCACCCGAATATAGACAAAGCCGAGCGGGGTCTCGTCAGAGCCGAGGCGAACCTCATGCCACCCTCCCGCTGGAAAGGCCGCCGTAGGGGAACGCTCCCCCATATCCCGTCTCAGAAAAACAATCGCATCATTGGGGTCAAATCGCCCCGGTTGGTCGTCTTGGCTGGGACGGGGACCGGCCTTGATAACCCACCGGCCGCGTCGGTCACGTGCGTCGATCTGGAAGGGGATGGGCGTCAGCGTCGTAGAATGGAAGGCGAATATCTGAATGTGCGAGAGAGTCTGTTGGTGTAAAAAAGGCAGGTCGCGTCCCTCAAGGACAATCACGCCGGGCCGGGCAGATGTGGCTTCCGCCCAGAGCCAGGCGGGCAAGCTCGTGAGCAAGCATGCAATGAGAAACGCAAGACGGATACGCTGCACGAATCTGCCATGTTTCAGCTACATGAACTTGAGCATGGTAAAGACAAACCCCAGCAGAATAACGGTTTGACTCACCATTGCCTTATACATATCGGCCTTGAGTTCTTGAAGGTCGGCCTTCGTTGCCACGTCCGTCTCGACAGCAGACTTTAAGGCATTGGTTATCGCTTCGGCCTGGGACGTAGTGAACCCTGAGTCCTCCAAGGCGTGCGAAACTTGTAGCGTATCCATCCGGTTTTCTCCTTTCCCGTACGTCGGCCTCCGGAGTACGAGGCCGACGCGTCACCACCTCTCGTCCGCTATTTCCCGCTGGCCCGCTGCCACTCGCCGTCAAGCTCCTCCGCCACTTCTCGAATCGCCCCGCCAAGCGTATCCACCATCTCGTCAATCTGCTCTCGGGTGATGATTAAAGGTGGACAGAGCGCAATGCTGTTCGCGCCGGCCACGCGGGTAATCAAGCCGCTATCCAGGGCTTTTTCCCAGACCTGCTGCGCAATGCGCAGCTCGGCCGGAAACATTTCCTTGGTGGCTTTATCCCTGACCAGTTCGACCGCAGCGATCAGACCCTTGCCGCGCGTGTCGCCCACAATGGGCAACTCGTGCAGGGCGGCCAGGCGTTTTTGCAGATAGCGGCCCTGGGTGCGGGCGTTCTGGACGAGTTTCTCCTTTTCGATGATTTCGAGATTGGCCAGGGCCGCGGCGCACACGGTCGGATGGCCGGTATAGGTGTAGCCGTGCCAGAAGGCGTAATCATCGCCCGTCTCCAAAAAGGTCTGGAAGATTTCCTCTTTGAACAGGACCACACCCAGCGGCAGATAGCCGCTGGTGACGCCTTTGGCCGAAACCAGAATATCGGGCACAACGCCAAAGCCGGTCGAGGCAAACATGGTGCCGGTGCGGCCAAAGCCGGTAATGACTTCGTCACACACCATGAGGATATTATGGCGCGAGCAGATCTCTCCAATCTTGGGCCACCAGCCATCGGGCGGCACGATCACGCCGCCAACGCCCTGAATCGGCTCGGCCACAAAAGCCCCGATCGTCCCCGCCCCTTCGCGCCGGATGATTTTCTCGAGCTCCTCCGCGCCGTTGTTCTCGCGATAGGTATACGGGCGGGGCATATGGATGACACCGGGCAGGCCGGGATCGACCTGATTATTAAAAAGCGGAATACCGGTCAGCGACGCGGCTCCGCTTGAGGTGCCGTGATAGGCCTGTTCCAGGGTGATGAACTTTGTCTTCTTGGGCTTCCCTCTGGCTTTCCAATAGGCGCGGACCAGACGAATCATCGATTCGTTCGACTCCGAGCCGCCCGAGGTCAGGATCACCCGGCTCAAGCCCTTGGGCGCGATCTTGGCCAGCTTGGCCGCGAGTTGGACGGTCGGGACCGAGGTCGGGCCGATCAGCGTCGGCGCAAAGGCCAGCTTGTTCATCTGCTCGGCCACGGCGCGGTTGATTTCTTTGCGCCCGTGTCCGATATGCACATTCCACAGGGAGGCGAGGCCGTCGATGTATTTCTTGCCTTCCGTATCCCAGAGATAGATGCCTTTGCCCCTGACAAAAACGGGCACCCCCTTGTTTTGCTGCAAGCCGAGCGGCACAAAGCCGTGGACGAGGTGGGCCGCATCCTGCTTGCGCAGTGCTTTTGCCTGTTGTGGAGGGAGGGCCACTGAAGACGGTTTCTTGCGTGGCCGTAACGGAACGACCTTCCCCTGCGTTTTTGCCTGCCGTGCCATACCGCTCTCCTTTCGCTGTCAACTCTTACGCTACGCTACGGAGGCGATCATATACGAGTCGCGTGAAAAATCCCAGACTGATACTCTGCTGATGAGACATAGAAAAGGAGGAGCAATGAAAACAAAGCGAATGGGACGAACCGGCCTGAACGTTTCCGAAATCTGTTTGGGTACAATGACTTTTGGGCGTCAGTGCGAAGAAGTCCAGAGCTTCGCCATTATGGATACCGCCTTCGAGAACGGCGTGGATTTCTTTGATAGCGCGGATGTGTATCCGGCGGGCGGTGGTGTCGAAACCGCGGGCCGCACCGAAGAGATTGTCGGTAAATGGCTAAGAGGCCGGCGCGAGGACATTGTCCTGGCCACCAAATGCTGGGGCGCGATGGGAGACCGACCGAACGACCGGGGCCTCTCGCGCAAGCATATCTGTGCCGCGGTTGAGGCGAGTCTCACGCGCTTGCAGACGGATTATATCGACCTGTATCAGGTCCACGCACCCGACCCGAAAACGCCGATCGAGGAGACCCTGCAAGCCCTGGACGACCTGGTCCGTCAAGGCAAGGTGCGTTACATCGGCTGCTCGAATTTCCAGGCCTGGCGTCTGGCCCTGGCTCTGTGGCAGAGCGACAAGCTCGGTCTGGCGCGCTTCGACTGTGTTCAGCCGCGCTACAATATGCTGTTCCGTGAAATCGAGCACGAACTCTTCCCCCTGTGTCGCGAACAGGGCATCGGCATGATTCCGTACAATCCGCTCGCCGGCGGGTTCCTGACCGGCAAACACAAAGCCGGTGCGGAACCGGCCGCGGAAACGCGCTTTGCCCTGAGTGGCAGAGCCGGGGAAACGTACCGCCGGCGCTACTGGCAGGAAGCCCAGTTTGCCGCGGTCGAGCATCTCAAAGAATTCTTTACCGCGCGCAATAAACCCCTGGCTCAAGTGGCAGTCGCCTGGGTGCTCGCCCAGCCCGAAGTCACCTCGCCGATTGTCGGCGCGACCTCGGTCGAACAACTCGAACAATCCCTGCCGGCGGTTGAGATGAGCCTCGACGAAGAGGAGATGGAGTTGTGTAACGACCTGTGGTTTTCGCTGCCACGCCTGCGGGACAAGGCGGTGGCGTTGCGGTAGGTGTGAGGAGGCTACGAGGCGGTACGCTGTTGTGCTTTCTCGATTAAATCCAACTCGTAATCGATGCGTTCCGCCAACCAGCGCTTGGCTAATGTCTCAGCGTTGTCAACGCCATGGAAGGCGGCAAGGCGAGTGAGCCGTCCGGCCAGGGTTGGTGTAAGCCGGAGCGCAGTCGGGAGTGTGGCCTTGGTGAACCCTTCGACTCGCTCCCATAACTCTGGACGGCTCGCTTCTGCCCGAAGTCGGGCCGCTGTTTTTTTCGATGGGACAGGCATGTCTGTCGTTATGTGAAAGGCCAGGCGGTAATCACTCGGATCAGCGCCATCCTTTGCTCTGTCTCTGTTCGTTGCCGGGCAGGAATGAAGAAGATGACATTAAGCCTTCTGCCTGAATCCGTGCGTCCGAGAAGTCGATATGTTGTGTACGGTCGTTGCTTACGTTTGTTGCGGTACACTTCATGTGCGTTGAAGAAGCACTCTTCACATTCCCAATCGGTGACTCGATGCGCTTCGATCTCTGACAGGTTTCCAGCATCCCATTCAAACGTCAGTTCAACAAACTTATTCAGATCCACAAATACATTGAAACTCTAGCACCCTTCGGTGGAGTCAACAACCAGCCACATAAGTCCCGTTGAGACTCTTCGCTCGTCTCAATCCTCCTCCTCTATGAACACCAGATGTCCGGCTTCCTCTTGGGCGCGGATTTTCTCTTCAATGTCGGCCGAGAGTTCTATCTTTCGATGCCCAGGAAACTTTTCCCGATCTAAGGTCGGACGTAGAAAATACTGCTCCGGGACGGGGACTTCCGATTGACTCTTCAGTTGCGCAAAATACCAGACCCGCGGGAGCACGCCAGGACTGAAAAAGACCTCCTGATCCCCGGTTGACCATTCTTTGAGATGGTGTGTGTCATGGACGCTATAGCGCATATAATCCAGTGTCACATCCCAGTAATGATTGAATAGCAGCCCATACCCTTGATCCCCCATATTGGGATTGCGGTATGTGGCAATACGGGTTTCCACAAAAATAAGATTCCCGTCTCGTCCGTACTGCTCGATCCGCAAGGGATAAAAGTAGTGTTTATCTAACCAATAAATAATCTTCGGGGCATAATAGTCAGGGAGCCACTCTTCTTTGACTGTGGTTTCAAGTACCCAACAATCAATGCCGCCCTCCCTGGTATAAAAAGGGTAGTCATCCCCCATCATCTTAATCTGATCCGTTGGGACGTCGTGGAGCGTACCATCGGACCTGCCGAGGGTCACGGTTGGCCGGGTATTAGGGAAGCGAACGGTTTGTGACAGCGTGTCTACGCCAATCAGCTTCCAAGAAAACTCCCAGGGATCACGACCAAAGATATCGTCAAAACTCTCAGCTCCCTGCGCCAATTTATCCCCCCTGCGTGGTTGAGGCTGACGACGGACCCGGCGCAGGGTAGGTGAATACACAAAGAGGTCCCATCGGGTGAGCGCCTCTTGTCCAGCCCGGTACTGGGTCATAAACATCTGGTTGCCGAGGTTTTCCGGTGGGAAAAAGGTTTGTCCGGTTATTTTCCGTGTCGGCTCACCTGGTTTCGTTCCGTATAGCTCGCCTTCTAAGCCCTGCATGCCCTTTGCATTTGGAACATAGAATATCGGGCTGTGCATTTTATCCGTAATGAGATACCCGTGGGCGGTCAGCGCCCCACTGACATCGACAAAATTGCACGACCAGCGCGGCGAGTGGCTGAACTCCATGGCCCGATAGCCCATCTCCTCTGCGGTATAGGGCGGCTGAAACGGATAGCGCTCAGCGGGCATATACGGCCGCTCAGGGTCACGCGGCGTGTCGGTTCGAGGATCGAACAGCGCACGCTCAGCCTCGGTCAGTTCGCCTACCACCCGCCAGGTTTTTGCGGCTGCGGGCGAGTCGGCCCATACCGCGGGCGCAAAGCAGACGCTGAAAACAAAGAGTGAGAGTGTCAGACCCAACCGCATGATTCTGGCCTCGTATCCCTGCTAGCGCCGTCCCTCGGTCAACTTGTTTACATCGTACAGGCTCAGCACCTCCTCCACATCCACCTCCGGGTAGCCCATATCCAGCGCCGGAAATAACGACGCCTGGCCGGTTTTGACATCAACGACCGTAACGCCCAGATACCGCACGAGATGTGCGCCTGTATTCATTTCCGGCAGGTGTTGGGCGTCTTCGGACCAGGAGTGCTGCATGCCCCACACCTTCCACAGCGTCCCTTCCCGGTTGAATGCCATACCGGAGACAACCCGATAGGTCTGGGCGTCAATAAACAGTAACTTGCTGCTGTAGGGATGATTTTCCCGCTTGGGCTTGAGCTCGACCACCATGGTCTGGCGCAGCTCCCACGGCCCGAGCGGCGCCCGGCCCGCGGGCCCGTAATAGCGGGCATAGGCATGGGGTGAGTTCATGATGTGCAGTACGTCTTTCCAGCCGTGGAAGGCCCAGTCGTAATCCAGTACCCGCCCGGAGAAGCCGAAGAAGTCATCGATGGTCGTATCCGAGCCCTGGAAAGAATCGGCCTTCTCTTCCGCGGACACCCGGCGGACTTTGCGCAGGGACGGAACATAGGTCCACGCCTGGTCGGGCCGGTGCGGGTCGCTGGAACGCTGGATGAGCACCCGCAGACCCCGCATTTCATACGGGTCGGTAAAGTCGTTGATGTCTTTCCACTCAAACTCCGCAGCCCCATCAACCGGCAGAGTGTAATTCTGCTCGGGCAGCATGGCCAGATGGCTATGATACACCCGCTGATAGCGCTGCTGGAGCACGCGCTCAACCGTGCCACCCGGTTGAATCATATCCTCGGGTATGCCCGGCAACGTCCCGTGCGTCCCGCCCGGTTTGATCATGATTGTGGCGAAATTGCCGACCTTGATGCCATAGTGCTGCCAGCGGAAATTAAAATTCCAGCCAATCCTGAGACCCGTGGTCGGGTCTGCCGGGTCCAACTGATCCGCGGGAAACGGTTGGCCGGCAACATAATTTCTCAGACTGCCGTCCTCGGCAAGCTGGGTCTGGCCGGTGAATTTCTCGGTCGCTTCGAGATAGTCTGTGCGCGGGGGGTAATCGCCTGGGGAACTGATGTCGAAGGTCACTTCCGGAAACTGAAACTCTTCAAAATATCCGGGCGGCACAAAGGGCTGGACCTTGCCCATATCGCTCAGCCCCAGGGTCTCGCCGGGTGTAAACTCCGGCTGGGCGTCTTGATATTGCTGCATCCATTCCAGGACGGTTTCCCGGGTCATGGCGCTGCGCTCATCCTGCGCCCAACTGGGTCCGCTCCAGACCAGTAATCCTACGAATAAAAGAACAAACTGCATGCACTCTCCCTCATCTACTCTCTGCGCTTGACCAGAATGTCTTTGCAAACGATACAAGCTTGGCTATGGTGACGATTATTTCTGACGGTTGCCCAAACTGCAACGACCAAGGAGGCCCGCATGAAAACGATCTCGGTGAGCCCTGAAGACATGGAAGCCCGCATTGCCCGTTTCCGGGACTTGAAGCCCATTCCGGCTATGCAGAACGCCAAAATTCCGTTGGCAGCTCGGGACCACATTTACGCCCGGAAGCTCTTGCCGGTTATCTCATCTAAGGGAGGAGAAGGGCCGTTTGGGCCGGCTCCAATTGCTGAAGCCGATGGTTATTCCATGACGCTGGCCGTGTGCCCACCCAACCAGGGGCCGGGACTGCACGCCCACCACAAGACGCACGAGATTTTTACCTGTCTCAAAGGGACTTTCAAAATCCAGTGGGGCGATGACGGAGAACACGAAGTTGTCCTGAATCAGTTTGACACGATCTCAGTCCCGCCCGGCGTGTGTCGCAGCTTCACGAATATCGGCGATGACGAAGGCTGCCTCCAGGTGCTCATTACCGGTGGCGTGCACGATATGCAGGACATCGCTTTTCCACCCAGCGTGGCCGCGCAGATAGACCAGACTGGTCCGGGAGTGTTAGAGGCTATTAAGAAGACCGGCCTCGCGTTTAACGCAGGTCAAGAATAGGGATTCAAGAGGAGTGCGGTAACCGATGAGTTTCATAAGGAGGGCAGCATGAGTGTTGACGACTTAGTCCAACGGCTCCAGGTTTTGGAAGACATTGAGGCCATTAAAAAAGTCAAGGCCGAATACTGCGCGCATTGTGACAACGGCTACAACCCGGACGGGATTGCCGATCTGTTTGCCGAAGACGGAGTGTGGGACGGCGGGGTTGACGTGTTTGGCAAATACGACGGGCGGGAAGCCATTCGGAAGTTCTTCACCGGGGCGACCAGAGTCATTCCGTTTGCCGTGCACAACGTCATGAACCCCATCATTGAAGTCGACGGCGACACGGCCACGGGGCAGTGGTATCTGTTCCAGCCCTGCACGATGACCGAGAAAGACGGAGATAAAGCCGTGTGGGGTGCGGCCAAATATCACGACGACTATGTGCGGATCAACGGTGAGTGGAGAATCCAGACCCTGCGCGTCAAGTTCGAGTTCTGGACGCCCTTTGAAAAGGGCTGGGCGGAAAAGAGGATGATTCAGGACTAGCGGTTTCGTCCGTGTAGGAGCGGCCTATGCAGTTTTACAATTTTCATCTCATGCCGTGGCCCGACCTGCCCGCCGACTTTGCCGACAAGACCAAACATGAATCGGCCTGGGTGACGCTCTCGAATAAATACTACGATCCCGAAAAAGGGCATACGGTCTATAACCAATATCTGGACCAGCTTGAGTATGCCGAAAAGCTGGGGTTCGAGGGCGTGTGTGTCAACGAGCACCACCAGAACACCTACGGCACCATGCCGTCGCCGAACATTATGGCCGCCATGTTGGCCCGCCGGACCTCGCGAATGAAAATTGCGATGGTCGGCAACGGCCTGCCGCTCCGCGATCACCCCCTCCGGGTCGCCGAAGAAGTCGCCATGCTCGATGTCGTAACCGGCGGGCGGATTATTTCCGGTTTTGTGCGTGGCATCGGGGACGAATACTTTTCTCTGGGGATCAACCCCACGTATTCGCTGGCGCGCTTTCGCGAGGCGCACGACCTGATTATCCGCTCCTGGACCGAGACCGGTCCGTTTTACTTTGACGGCGAGCATTATCAAGTTCGCTATGCCAACGTCTGGCCGCGTCCTCTCCAGAAACCGCACCCGCCGATTTGGATCCCCGGCTTCGGCAGTAAGGAAACCGTTGAATGGTGCGCTCATCCCGACCGGAAATATCCCTATCTTGCGGTCTTCATGCCGGATGACCTGGTGAAGTGGTTTTTCGACGCCTACCGCGAAGCTGCGGACCAGTACGGCTATGAAGCCTCGCCCTACCAAATGGGGCATCTCCTGCCGGTCTACGTGGCCGAGACGGACAGTCGAGCGGAAGAAGAAGCCGCGGCCCATATCCTGTGGCTCTACCACTACGGCCTGCGTCATAAATGGCAAATGTTCTTCCCGCCGGGCTACACGTCCGCGGCGTCCATGAGACGCATCCTGGCCCGCGCGGCCGACTTCGATTGGGAAAGCATGGATTTTAAGGAGCTCAACGAGCGCGGCTACTGTGTCGTAGGGAGCGCCAAGACCGTGCGCGAGCGCCTCGCCCATCTGGTCAAGGAACTTGGTTTTGGCCTGCTGCTCCCCCTCCTGCATGCGGGCGATATGCCGCACCATCGGGTCATAAAAAACATGGACCTGTTTGCCGCCGACGTGATGCCCGCCCTGCGCGAGGAATTCAGCGCGATGTCGCAGCGCTGGCTGGAGGCGGCCTGAATGTAGGGGCAACCCCCTGTGGTTGCCCTTTTTCGTCAGGTACGCCCCACGCACCAAGAACCGAATATGCCCATCTCCACGCGCGCCACGCTAAAAAAGGAGGGAGCCCATGGAATTCGGACTGACTGCGGATCATATTCGTATCCAGAAAGTTGCCCGTCAGCTCGCCGCTGACTTCGCGACCCGTGCGGCCGAGCACGACCGGGACGGCTCTCCGCCCAAGGAGAATTATGCGGCCCTCCGGGAGGCTGGTTTCTACGGACTGGTCGTGCCCAAGGAGTATGGCGGACTAGAGGTCGGGCTGCTGGGCTATACTATTGCCGCTGAGGAAATCTCCCAAGGCTGTGCCTCGACCGCGCTGTCGTTCAATATGCACGGTGCAACCCTGGCCTCGCTGATGCACTCGGGCCTGCCGGATGAAATAAAAAGATGGGTGGCCGAGTTGGCAACCAAACAGGGCAAGCTGATTGCCGCCATTCTGTCCGAGCCGAGCACCACCAGCATCGTACCCACGTCGTTTGCGTGTTCCACCCAGGCTCGCCGGGTCACCGGGGGCTATCGGATCTCCGGCAAGAAGTCGTTTTGCTCTATGGGCGAATCGTCCGACTATCTGTGCCTGTTTGCCCATCCCGAGGAAATCGCCAATCCCCAGACGGCTCTGGTGATGATGGTGCCGACCGACTCGCCCGGCGTTCGCTTCGAGCATGTGTGGGACACGCTGGGTATGCGCGCGACCCGTAGCGATAATCTGATTTTCGAAGACTGCTTCGTGCCGGACGATGCCATCCTGGGCGCGCCTATTCCAAAGATTGGTGAGTGGCTGGCAACGAATGAGCCGAGTTTCAATATTCCGTATACCGCCGTCTATCTTGGCGTTGGCTTTGCGGCTTTGCGCGCAATTAAGGACAATGTGACGCAGCGCCAACCCAAGGGCTACGGGCAGCCCTTGGCCTATCACCCGGATATTCGACGCCGGGTTGCCATGATGAGCGCCCAACTGGAAGCCGCCCGCTGGCTGTTGCGCTACGTGGCCTGGCTGGCCGACGAAGCCTATGAGCGCCGGCGTTATACCGACCGGCCCAAGCAGTACGGCACGACCGTCGAGGGACAGGCGGCCGAGGTTCTGGCTACCTACTTCAAAGCCAAATACATTGTGGGTGAGGCTGTCACCACGGCGACCCGCTCGGCGCTCGAAATGGGAGGCGGTCACGCCATCTTTAAGACCTCGGCCCTGGAGCGTCTGTTTCGCGATGGCGCGACCGCGACCATGCAGCACCCCCCCAGCGATTTTTGTCTGTCGTCCTTGAGTGTCCATGAACTCCAACTCGACCCGCAGCAGATTCAACCGCCCCTGGTTCAGACATGGGAGTAGGGCGGCTGCGCGGCGCGTCCCCTGACAACCGCGTCGACCCCGCCCGGTGCGGCGGCGGTTGAGAGGCCATTCCCTTTTCTATAGGAATGGACCGGTACCAAGGAGAGAACCGTGAAAAAACGTATCTATTTCAACGCTTTTCATATGAACTGTGTGGTGCATCAATCGCCCGGCCTGTGGGTCCTGCCGGGCGATAAGATGGAGAGCTACACCGACCTCAATACCTGGATTGAATTGGCTCGGCTGTTGGAGCGGGGCAAGTTTGATGCCCTGTTTCTGGCCGATGTCGTGGGTGTGTACGATGTGTTCCGGGGCAATCGGGAGGCCGCCCTGACCCAGGCCGCGCAAACACCGGTGAACGACCCCATGCTGCTGGTCCCGGCCATGGCCGCGGCAACAAAACACCTGGGCTTTGCTTTTACCAGTTCGATCCTCCAGTACCCTCCCTTCACTTTTGCCCGACTCATCTCGACGCTTGACCATCTTACCCAGGGCCGGGTGGCCTGGAATATCGTGACTTCGTATCTGGAAAGCGCCGGGCGCAGCTATGGCCGGTCCGGTTTGCCCGAGCACGACGAACGCTACGACATGGCGGATGAGTATTGCGAGGTGTGCTACAAGCTGTGGGAATCGAGCTGGGAGGATGGCGCGGTGGTCAAAGACAAGCAGCGCGGCATCTACGCCGACCCGAGCAAGGTGTGGAACGTTGTCCACGAGGGCAAGTATTACAAAATGGACGGCTGCCATCTGTCCGAACCGTCCCCGCAACGCACCCCGGTGTTATACCAGGCCGGCTCCTCATCCCGCGGACAGGCCTTTGCCGCTCGCCACGCCGAGTGCGTGTTTATCGCTTCCCCGACACCTGAGATTGCGCGGCAGATCATCCAGGCGACCCGCAAACAGGCAGAGCAGAACGGACGCAACCCGGAGGATATTCTTTTCTTTGCCTATCTCAAAACGGTCGCTGGCAGCACGGAAACGGAAGTCAAGCAGAAGTATGACGACTATCTTGAACATACGAGCTATGACGGATCGATGGCCTTGTGGTGTGGCTGGGCTGGCTACGATTTCGGTGAGCTCGACCCGGACGAACCGCTCGAATATATTGAAACAAACGCCATTCGCACACTCTGGAATAATTTCTCCCGCGCCGACCCGGAGCGCAAGTGGCGGGTGCGCGACCTGGCCAAATATGTCGGCCTTGGTGGTGGCGGCCCGGTGGTGGCGGGGACACCGGAACAGATCGCCGACGAATTTCAGGAATGGACCGAGGCCGGAGTCGACGGATTCAACATCGCCTACGCCGTGACGCCGGGAACGTTTGAAGAATTTGTTGACGGCGTCGTGCCGGTTCTCCAGAAACGCGGAATGATGCAAACGGAGTACCAGGACGGCACCCTGCGCGAAAAACTCTACGGGGCCGGACTTGCGCGGCTGAGCTCTCCGCATCCAGCGGTGCAATACCGGCGCCCCGAATCGGCCCCCGCCCAGGGCTCCTCTGAGTCTCGTCAGGACGGCTCAGCCAGCGTTGCCGTGGCGAAATAAAAGAAGAGTCCTTAAGGCGATCCGGCCTCAGACCTATTCCCCGTCTTCGTTCGCCAGCTCAGGCACATGTTCTGTTTCGTACTGTTCAATTAGGACGCCAATGACTTCCATCAACGAGGCTAGCGGATGTGTTTCCTCTTCTCCAACTGCGTCAACAAGGTTGTCAAGCAAGGCCACAAGCCGGTCGTATTCAGTCTCCGTATGCGGAACAAAGAGACAATCCGCCATGTCTGGCCAATGGGATATGGCAGTCGAAATATCGGGGTTCGTCATACTGTCATACTCTATGCATACCCGCTCAACTGTCTTTGAGACTTCCTCCAGGGTGTTCGCTTTTCATATGTTCGGTTCCCGCTTTAGAATCGCACCTCTTCAGCAGGCGCTGTTCTTCGGGCTTGCTTAATCGCCCAAATTCGATGCCATTTGTAAATCTGTTCTTCCTCTACGATGGCAAATCCGAACGTCTTCAAGCCTTCTACAAAGCGGCTTCTGTCGTGATGGTCCGCAGGATGCCAGATGAGCAATTGACCACCCAACTTTAAAGTACGATAGGCTTCTGAGATATAGTCCCGGAGATTGGACCCCATTAATGACAGGCTAAAGACCACAGCATCCAGAGCCCCGTCATCAAGCGGAGTATTCGACATGTCGCAGCTTACAATGCTAGGACGAATCGCAATATGGTCAAAAGAGTGAACAGTATGGACATCCTTCAACCCCTCCGCCAGATGACCCTGCCCACAACCAAAATCTCCAACCATAGCTCCCTTTGGAAGATTCTCCTTTAGATGCTTTATACATTCTATGCGTGGATTCACTTGCCATGACTTTTCGAGCTCCAAGAGTCGTGTGTGGTAGTAGCACCATTCTTCTGGATTCTCGGCGAGACGATTATGCGTCACCGACGAGTGTGCTCGGTTCCAGCGGGCGTTGAGATTGGCAAAATCACCATAAGAAGCGCGTCGTCTTTGTTCCTCTCTCGTATCGGATTCATCCAAGGGGACTTTGATCTCACGGCGCTCAATTTCTTGTAACCCTTCATCGTTCAGACGCTTGAGCCATCCCATCCAATATTGCGTCGCCTTTGCTGGTGAGAGCTGACCTTCAGTATCGGGGATTTCCCCGTCTACGGCGGCTCTCGCGATGTCTTTTTTATTTTCGATTCTGAGCAGTCTGGACTCGCACCAGCTCCACTCCTGCCCGGAACTCAGAACGGCGTAAGTCTTAGGGATGTGGATATCAAGACTATCAAAAACAAAACCCTCTCGATCGAATCTTCCAACTGCTTGCTCATAATCGGTACTCGTCCAAGGAAGAGTCGCAAAGATGATGTTATTACAGACGTACTGTAAGCCATCGACACCCGTTCCAAGGGTTCGAATTGAAGCAACAAGAATATCAGTCT
>JAJDZM010000299.1 GCA_022824615.1 Candidatus Binatia bacterium
GGTGAATCACATTGACCAGCAGCCCCCTGCCGGGCCGCAGTTGACGGAATTGCTGACCTCATTCGGGACACTCTTAGAGCGGCATATTCGGTGTGAAGAACGCGAACTCTTTCCGATATACGAGGCACACGTCTCCGAAGCCGAGGCGGCCCGGATAGAACACGCAATTTTTCACCTGATCGGCAGCGGTCTTGCTTGACAGTCGGAGTCACAACCGGATAGGGGAAGCAGGAGATGATACAAGCGAATCCCATGAATACGAGGAGGGTATAGTATGGAGTTTTTACACACCATGATCCGGGTCAACGATCTGGACGAGTCACTCAAATTCTACTGTGACGGGCTGGGTATGAAGCTGCTGCGCAAACAGGACTATCCGGGCGGTGAGTTTACCCTGGCCTTTGTGGGCTACGGTGACGAGAAGAACAACACCGTTGTTGAGCTGACGCATAACTGGGGCACATCGAGCTACGACCAGGGGAACGCCTTTGGGCATTTGGCTATCGGCGTGGATGATATCTATCAGACCTGCGACGAACTCAAAGGGAAAGGCATCAACGTCGTGCGCGAGCCCGGCCCGATGGCACACGGCGGCGCGGTTATCGCCTTTATTGAAGACCCGAATGGCTACAAGGTCGAACTGATCGATCTCAAAGGCGCACGCGGCTAGCAGATCACGAAAAGGAGTTCCCAGTGTTACAACCCGCAAAAGACTCAATTGACGTCGGGATTTTTGTCAAAGACATCCGCACCATGCTCGACTTTTACCAGGGCACGCTGGGCCTGGAAAAGACCGAGGAAGTGCCGACCGCCTTTGGCACCATCCATCGCTTCCGGCACGGCACGAGCGACATCAAGCTCATGGACCCCAAAGAAATCCCGCCAGCCGCACCAAACGGCTTTGGTAAGCGCTTGGGCATCGGCTACCTCACCTTTGTGATCAAAGACCTGAGCGGGTTGTGTGCAGCCCTCAAGGACAAAGGGGCGGAGTTCACCATCCCGGAAACCGAAATCCGCCCCGGCACCCGGATCGCCATGATCAAAGATCCTGAGGGCAATATTCTGGAGTTCGTCGAGCGCGGCTAAAGTACGAGGGGAGTGTAGCTTGCCCTCCCCTCTCTATGATGTGAGATACAAATTATATGACTCGGCGGCTCCCCGCTCCCCTGCGCCGTGCCTGTCTGCGACAGGGGGCCAGGAGTGCGGGCCTCCAGCCCGCAAGCGGCCAAGATGGCCGCTCTCCCAGGCAGCGGGAGGGCGAGCGGCCCGAGGTGGGGGCCACCGGACCGGCCCCGGGAGGCTACACAACCTCGTGATCTGCTCTAGCCACGCTGAATGAATTCAACCGTGTTGCCGTCCGGATCGTTGACCATAGCCATGCGCACCCCGGGCCGGACCTCGGACTCAGCCATACTGAATTCCACGCCCTTGGCTTGTAACTCGACGCACAGGGCGCTGATGTCGTGAACCCTAAAGCTGATGTAGCGAAGTCCCACCTGTTTCTCCAGGCCGATGGTCCCGGCTGCCGGGATCTGTTCAGGGTCAATCAGCTTGATGTCGCTGGTACCGAAGTGGAGCCGGTGCAGGGTACCGAACTGGGTGGGCAGTTCCTCGCTCTTGTTGAGGCCCAGCATCCCCTGGTAAAAGTCCAGGCTTTTGGTGATGTCGCTGACAACAATACCGAGGTCGACAGAATCTTTAGCTGGATTGAGTGGCATCCATACTCCTTTGGGGATCGTTGACCCGAATCATGAACTTACGCGCTCTTCCGCCGCCGGCCTCCCGGACTAAAGTGCCGGATGGCACCGCTGGCAATACGCGCTCCGCGCGATGCCTCGGGCTTGGCGAACCGGCGGATGGTGAAATGCGTTGGTTCAAAACCCTTAATCATCTTGCGGGGGACCTCTTTGCCCAACAGGCTTTCGATGGCGCGCACGGCTTCGACCTCGTCGGACGAAGCAAACGTGAGCGCCTCGCCGGTCGCCATGGCTCGGGCGGTCCGGCCGATGCGGTGGACGTAATCTTCCGGCCGGTTGGGAACGTCGAAATTCACCACATGAGAGATACCTTCGACGTCAAGACCGCGCGCGGCAACATCGGTTGCAACTAGGACATCCACTTTTCCGCTCTTAAAATTGTTGAGCACCTGCGTGCGAACGCGCTGAGTCTTATCGCCATGCAAGGCAGCGACACGACGATTCGTTTGGGAGAGACGTTTGGACAGCCGTTCCGCACGGACCT
The DNA here is from genome assembly GCA_022824615.1 of Candidatus Binatia bacterium. Taxonomy (GTDB): domain Bacteria; phylum Desulfobacterota; class Binatia; order Bin18; family Bin18; genus Bin18. The sequence goes on from JAJDZM010000299.1 coordinate 2,242, forward strand.
TGGTCCGCGTAAAAATCAGCACATGCTTGAGGCTGCCGTGCTGGAGGAGATAATGCAGCAGGTCGTTTTTGCGTTCGGCTTCCACCAGATAGATCACATGACGCAGCGTCGCGACCGGTGTGGCCCGGCGTCCGACATCAATCACCTCGGGCTCTCTCAAAGTGTCTTGCGCGAGACGTTCAATCTCCTGTGGCATGGTTGCGGAAAAGAGGAGTGTTTGGCGCACTTGAGGTAAAGCGGCCAGGATACGCCGGACGTCGGGGAGAAAGCCCATATCCAGCATGCGGTCGGCTTCATCCAGGACGAGTACCTCGACATCGGCGAGCCGGACGTTGCCGCGATTCAGGTGATCGAGCAGGCGTCCCGGAGTAGCGATTAACAACTCCACTCCACGACGGAGCCGGTCGGCTTGTGGCCCGAGCCCGACACCGCCGTAGACCACGGTTGAGCGGACCGGCACGTATTTCCCGTAGGTACGGGCACTCTCTCCTATTTGTACGGCGAGTTCGCGCGTTGGGGTCAGCACCAAAGCCCGGACCGGACCCGACTCAGCCTGGACGAAACGTTGCAGGATGGGCAAGATAAATCCGGCTGTCTTACCCGTCCCGGTCTGAGCACAGGCGAGCATATCCTTGCCGTTGAGGGCAATGGGAATTGCCTGAGCTTGCACGGGAGTTGGGGTTTCGTATTGCGCATCTTCCAAGGCGCGTAAGAGTTCGGGTATCAACCCAAGCTCGGAAAACTCAGAACAATCGGCAAGACCGTTCTGCTTACTCTCTGTTGTCAAAGGACCATCTCTTTCTCCGTGCGGCCCAGTTGCACGGATGGATATGGGCACGCGCAAAGTATCGGCGCACCGTGTTTTTCTGTAGAACCTGGGAAACGTGGAACTCTGGTCTGGGCAACCAAAGACCCGCTTCTGAGCGGGATTTCTTACAAAGGAAAAGAGACCTGCTCGCGGTTCATTCTCGTATTATACGAGTCCAGTGTACCTGACAAAGAGTGAGAATACTAGTCGAAGCTTCTTTCTCACTACAGGCCAGGCGGCCCCTACGCAAGTTCGGCCTTGCGCTTCGTCAGGATGATGGCCGAGCCCAGCGAGACACCAATCGCAACAACGGCATAGAGGAGGTAGAAGAGACCCAACTGGGCCTCTTGATCATCGCTGTACATAAAGAGAAGCAGGTTCAAAATGACGTACAGCGCATACGCATGCGCCAGACCCACCACAAACCGTTTCATGTGCCAGATACCGTAGGCATAGGCGAGCAAATAGAGACCGGCCAGGATGCCGGCTATGGCGTTCGGCATCCCGGACAACCGCGCACCAAAAAGTACAAAGCCGGTCGTTTCATGAAGTTGGAGGGGTTTCAGTAAATTTGATACCGCCAGGACAGCAAACAGGACGGCAAAGACTGTGAGTACGTTACCACGTTCAGCTTGAGCCATTGGGCCTCCTTGTGATCTCAGACCCAACGTTACAATACTTCCCGCAGCCCGAGCAAGCGCGCCGGACAGGTAGCAATACCCGGAGGGTTCCGATACCAGAACCGGAGTCGAAAATATTCTGACACCTGAGAGGAGAGAGTGATGACGATACGGCTACGACAGATATGTTTCGTTGCGGAGAAGCTCGCCCCTGTGGTTGAGGACCTCACATCCATCTTCGGCCTTGAGGTGTGCTTTGTTGATGAGGGTGTGGGGGTTTTCGGCCTGGAGAACTCGCTGTTTCCGGTCGGCTCAAACTTTTTTGAAGTTGTCGCACCAACGAAAGACAACACCGCGGCCGGTCGCTTTCTCCGGCGGCGCAACGGCGATGGCGGCTATATGGTCATCTGTCAGTGCGACAGCCGTGAAACGCAACAGGCCCGCAGGGCCCAGGCGCAGGAGCTCGGTGTCCGGATTGCCTGGGAACAGGATATTCACGGCTTTCAGTGCATGCAGCTTCACCCTGGCGATACGGGGGGCGCCTTCTTTGAACTCGACTGGGACCCGAAGAACGAGCCCGAGGGGCATTGGGAGCCCGCCGGCGGAGATGGCTGGGACACCGCCCGGCGGACTGAGGTGGTCAGCGGCTTCTCGGCGGTTGAGTTGCAGTCCCACGATCCGCAATCCATGGCCCAGAGATGGGCAGACATCGCAGGTACGCCACTCCGGCAGGACGATCAGGGCCGCCTGAGCTTTCCGCTGGCGAATGCCGACGTACGCTTTGTTGAGGCCACGGATGGGCGTGGAGACGGGCTGGGCGGAGTTGATCTGGTTGTTGCCGATGTCCAAGGACTGCTGACAAGGTCAGAGCAACGCGGGTGCCGGATGTCCGATGAGCAGGTGGAGGTCTGTGGCGTTCGTTTTTATCTCAAAGACGCGTAGGCCGCCCCCTGCCCTAAAGGAGTGGTACGATGGCGGTCAGTTGCTCCTGGCCGTGCTGCCGCGGGGCGGGGTGACGGGCTTCGTGCTCGCCCCGCGAATCTGGTGCGCAGAGAGTACGTTCACGGAACGACCTCAAGACGAGCCGTTGATTTGGAGCCACCACGCTTCGGCCGCCTCAAGCCCTAAGCGAAATCGTAGGGTCGTCAGCGTCTCGTCAATCACATAGTCGGTCGTCGTCAGTACGCCTCCGGACGCCAACCATTGATCTCGCGCTTTTCGCACAGCCGGCCCTGCTGTATCCCGGCTATCCGCGGCGGCAACCCATGCAGCCGTGTCTACGAACATGTACCTCACCGGTACAGCACCTCGTCATGCCGGGTCGCAGCGTCGCCTGATTCGGATGCACCCACAGCCGGCGCCTGGTAGAGCGGGTCCGATTCCAGTGGCGTACTGTCGAGCGGTGGATTCCCAACCGGTACGATGTCGAAGGCCGGGCGGCTCCGATACAACACGGTGAAGCGCTCCCCGTGTCGCACTTTTTCAACAACGTCTTGGAGTTGTTCCCGAAGCTGCTTGGCACTGATCATTTCAGGCATGGTTAGGCTCCTTTCAAGTTAAACTCAAGATAATCTTTCCTTGAAGACGATGCAAACACCCAAACTCTACGGCTTCAGTGAGGCCCAGGCGATTTCGTTTCTGAATCCAAAATGTGTGGAGAGAGGACTGAGAAAAGCGAGCCTGGTCAGGATGTCAACTTGACTAAGGCAACGGTGAGGCTGACGATCAGGGTCGCCTGAGCTTTCCGCTGGCGAATGCCGATGTACGCTTTGTTGAGGCCACGGATGGGCGGGGTGACGGGCTGGGCGGAGTTGATCTGGTTGTTGCCGATCCTGGGAGAGCGGCCATCCTGGCCGCCGTGCGGGCTGGAAGCCCGCACTCCTAAAGGAGGAGAGAGGGGCTACACAGCAGCGTGATTTGCCCTAGTTGCCGTACTTCTGATCAATAAAATCCCGGATGACTTCCGGCGGGGCTCCTGCTTCAAACAGCGTCTGCGCATCCTGCGCTTCGTGTAAACAGTGCATTCAACCGGCGGCGTGATCGTCCACAAAACAATCCAGGAGATTGCCGTGCCCCATGGACCGATCACAGCCACAGTAGCAGTGTAGCCCAGCCAACACATCCGGGATGGTTTGGGCGATGATGTACCCGTCTCTGACCGCTCCGCTGAACAGATCCGGCGATAAGGTGGCGGGCAGACCGGTATGGGTTGAGAGCGGAGTTACTGATGGTTGCTTTTCTGCCCCTTCTGTCGTTTCAGGAGCTGGGCTCGTCTGGGCCAAGGCGACGTGCTCCGATACGATGAGCACAGTACCAAGACTCAAGACGAGCATGAGGGCGATGAACACACGGATGAGCATGCGGTGATGTCCTCTCAATCTATAAGTCGATACTCAGGCTACCATACATCACTATCCGGCCCAACCACGCAAAGCCCTGCTCTCACGGACGGCTCTACGGCACATCAAGCCGTATGGGCCGACGCTGGGGAAACGTATAGAGTCGAGTCGGTCGATTTGACGCGTTTTAGTTTCGTAATATCGAGGCAAACCGGAGATGGTTGAGGCGCTCTCCAATGACCGAGAGCATGAGGTGAGAGTACTTGCCACACCTTGGTCGCCCCAAATTCGACTACAGGCCGTTGAAATGTTACCTGAAAGGAAGTCAGAAGAGCCAAGCAAGCCGCTGCCTGCCGCGGTAGCTTGGCGTCTCAATCAACTGATAAGGGAGATTCTTTTTGGCCCACTTCAAATCCCTGGAATCCTGGATATGGGACGCCGCCTGCTCCATCCGTGGGGCGAAGGACGCCCCGAAATACAAAGACTACATCCTACCCCTCATCTTTACCAAACGCCTGTGCGATGTCTTTGATGATGAGCTGAATCGCATTGCCGCCAAGGTCGGCTCGCGGAAGAAAGCCTTTCTACTCGTCGGGGCCGACCACAAGCTCGTCCGCTTCTACCTCCCCCTCATGCCGGACGACCCCGAACAACCGGTCTGGTCCGTCATTCGCAAGCTTTCGGACAAGATCGGCGAAAACGTCACCACCCATATGCGGGCCATCGCTAGGGAAAACCCGCCCCTACAGGGCATCATTGACCGTGTTGACTTTAACGCCACCACCCACGGCCAGCGCGACCTCGACGACGACCGCCTCTCCAACCTCATTGAGGCCATCAGCACCAAGCGCCTCGGACTTGAGGACGTCGAGGCCGACATCATCGGCAAGAGCTACGAATATCTTATCCGCAAATTCGCCGAGGGCAGCGGCCAGAGTGCCGGCGAGTTCTACACCCCGCCCGAGGTAGGCACCATCATGTCCCGCGTGCTCCAGCCCGAGCCCGGCATGGAAATCTACGACCCCACCTGCGGCTCCGGCGGTCTCCTCATCAAGTGTGAGCTCGCCATGGAAGCGAAAATGACAGCCGCCGACAAGACGCAATACCCGCCCCTCAAACTGTTCGGTCAGGAATACATTCCCGAGACCTGGGCCATGGCCAACATGAATATGATCATCCACGACATGGAGGGTCAGATCGAGATCGGCGACACCTTCAAGAACCCCAAGTTCCGTGCCGAAAAAAACGGTAAGCTTCGTACTTTCGATCGCGTCGTCGCCAATCCCATGTGGAATCAGGACTGGTACACCGAGGCCGACTACGACAATGACGAACTCGACCGCTTCCCGCCCGGTTTCCCCGGAAAATCTTCCGCCGACTGGGGGTGGGTCCAGCACATGCACGCCAGCCTCAATGCCGAGGGTCGCGCCGCCGTCGTCCTCGATACCGGTGCCGCCTCCCGAGGCTCGGGCAATGCCGGCACCAACAAGGAAAAAACCGTCCGCCAATGGTTTGTTGAGCAGGACCTCATCGAGAGCGTCCTCTATCTGCCCGAAAACCTCTTCTACAACACCACCGCCCCAGGTATCGTCCTGTTCCTCAACAAGGCCAAGCCAAAAGACCGGCAAGGCAAAGTCTTTCTCGTTAATGCCAGCCAAATCTTCGAGAAGGGCGACCCCAAGAACTTCATCCCGTCCGAGGGCCTCGCCCGCATCGCCGATACCCTGATAGGGTGGAAGGAAGAGAAAAAACTCAGCCGCATCGTCGATCATGCCGAGTTGAAGAAAAACGACTACAACATCTCCCCCAGCCGCTATATCCACACCGGCGACGCCGAAACCTACCGTCCCATCGCGGAGATCGTGGCCGAACTCGACGCTATCGAAGCCGAGGCGCGGGAGACGGACACGGCATTGCGGAAAATTTTGGAGAAGATCGGGGCATGAACGTCTTGGCTATCAAGGCGCAGGAGAGACAGGACGACCAATACAGCGCGGAGCGAAGGACGCTGAATCCTCTTGATTTCCAGGCGTTTATGATTGTTTTGAGGAAAATCTACCAGAATCTATCAATTTAATGCTATACATAGGTATACATAGGTATACTATTGTATAAAGTGATATAGAAAGCTATAAAAACGTCCATGGATCCCATACAAAACCCCTTTTCGCCGGGCGCTGGATCGCCCCCTCCCGAACTTGTCGGCAGGGACGATGTGCTCAATCAAGCGCGTATCCTGCTAGGCCGGATCAAGCAACGCCGGGCTGAAAAGAGCCTCCTGCTGACGGGGCTTCGCGGCGTGGGCAAAACCGTTTTGCTCAACGAAATGGAACGGATGGCCCAGGCAGACGGGTATCGCACGATCATGGTAGAGGCTCACGAACACAAGTCATTAGGCGCTCTGCTGGCACCGCCTTTGCGCCAACTGTTGTACCAGTTGGACCGTTTGGCGGGCGCGGGACACAAGGTGCGTCACGCGCTCGCCGCTCTCAAGGGCTTTCTTAAGACGATCAGGGTCAAGATGGAAGGCGTGGAGTTGGGTCTGGACATTGAGGCGGAGAGAGGGACGGCGGACAGTGGCGACCTGGAAATAGACCTGCCTGATCTCTTCACCGTTGTGGCGGAAGCGGCTGTGGAACGCGAAACGTGCCTAGCCGTCATGATTGACGAGGTCCAGTATTTTACCAAAAAGGAACTCGGCGCGCTCATCATGTCCATGCACAAGATGCAGCAGCGCCAACTGCCATTGGTGTTGATGGGCGCCGGTCTGCCCATCCTGCCGGGTTTGGCGGGAGAGTCCAAATCATACGCTGAGCGCTTATTCAGTTTTCCCGACATTGGGGCGCTGTCCGAGGCGGACGCAAGCAGGGCCTTGCAAGACCCCGTCAAGCCCTATGGGGTCGTGTTCGCCGATGCAGCCATCCGGGAAATATACGACCTCACCCAAGGCTATCCATACTTCCTCCAAGAATGGGGGTATCAAGCTTGGAACTGGGCCGAGAACTCGTCGCTTAGCCTGACAGTCGTGCACAGCGCTTCCGAGACGGTCAGCAAACGCCTTGACGAAAACTTTTTCCGGGTTCGTTTTGATCGCCTGACTCCCAGGGAGAAACGGTTTCTCCGCGCAATGGCGGAACTCGGTCCGGGAGCGCAGCGCAGCAGCGAGGTTGCAGAGGCATTGTCGGTGAAACTCCCAAGTATCGGGCCAACCCGGGCCAAACTCATAAACAAGGGCATGATCTACAGCCCCTCTCACGGCTACCTGGCTTTTACCGTTCCCTTGTTTGATGCCTTCATACGGCGCGCCGTGCCTGAATTTTGACAATGGCTTGAAGGCTATTCTGTGGGCGAACTGTGGAGTAAAAACGTCATTTCGGGTGGGCCGGTTTATGAGTAGGACCATCGAAGTGGTCGCGCTGGTTGAAGGCCCAACCGACCAGCCGCTTGCGGAGATTGTGGCCGAACTGAATAGTATAGAGGCTGAAGCCAGGGAGACGGACAAGGCATTGCGGGAGATTCTGGCGAGGATTGGGGTATGATGGACGGCAATCCGTATCGGCTTCCAGAAACGTGGAGTGCGGCAACAATCGGCGCCGTCACGGTCAAGGCGAAACAACGCGACCCGCGAAAGACTCTCGCAGACGAGTTTCAGTATGTTGATGTTTCCAGCGTCTCGAACGAATCGTTCAAGATTACCGGCGCAACGCCCACGGTCGGTTTAGAAGCTCCGAGTCGGGCACGGAAAGAACTCAAAACCGATGACGTGCTGTTCGCTACCGTCCGACCGACGCTCAAGCGGATTGCGATAGTTCCGAAAGAACTTGATGGTGGAATCGCGAGCACGGGCTACTGCGTTCTTAGGAGCGACCAGAATAAGATTTATCCTCGCTTTCTCTATTTGTTTCTACTTACTGATCACTTCAATGCTCGGATGGCTGGGTTGGAGCGCGGGGCCAATTACCCTGCTGTTCGCGACTCAGACGTAAAGAACTCGTGGCTCCCACTCCCCCCACTCCCCGAGCAGAAGAGGATCACGCACATCCTTTCGACGGTGCAGCGGGCGATCGAAGCGCAGGAGCGGATCATTCAGACCACCACCGAGTTGAAAAAGACCCTTATGCACAAGCTCTTCACCGAGGGCACACGTGGCGAACCGCAGAAACAGACCGAAATCGGCCCCGTGCCCGAGAGTTGGGAGGTCGCTACAATTGAGGAGCACTGTATCTCCTCCGCTTTCGGGCCGAGGTTCAGCTCATCTCTCTATTCGCCTGACGGGAACATTCTTACCCTCCGCACAACCGACATGGAGGATGACGGGCGTATTGATTACAGCACCGCTCCGAAAGTACGAATCGACTATTCAAAATTTGAAAAACATTATCTGCGGGAAGGGGATGTTGTTGTTTCGCGTAGCGGCACCTGTGGGATTGCAGGTGTGTTCGAGGGGCACCCGATGCCGGTATTACCCGGAGCGTTCTTGATCCGTCTCCGAATGAAACCTTCGGTGCAGCCGGCTTTCCTGCGACATTACATCAACTCCCCGGTCGGACGGCTACGCGTCCTCCAGCTAGCGGAAGGAGCTATCCAAAAGAATATCTCCGGGACACGTCTCAGAGGGCTTGCTGTTCCACTTCCACCGCTACCCGAGCAGACCGAAATAGCCGCTGCGGTGAAGACGATTGACAGGAAGCTCGAAAGCCACCGTGGTAAGCACAAAACTGCCCAAGACCTCTTCCGTACCCTCCTTCACGAACTGATGACTGCGGAGATTCAGGTTGATGAATTAGGCTCAGGACCTATAAATGATGATTGCTGGAGTGTAGTGTGGTGAGTGTTGGATAC
>JAJDZM010000260.1 GCA_022824615.1 Candidatus Binatia bacterium
CAACAATCACCTTCATCGTCGCGTCGCGCCCGCCGTAGTCGGGCTGTGACGCAAGCGGGAGCCCAAAGTGATCGGCATCCACATGCGCGAGGTGTTTGTCGTCAGCCGGCGAGTGTTGATACACGGCTTCCGACTCCTGCGGGTAGATGGCGTGGTCTCCGGTGTGATTCACGACCAGGGTTGGCAGGCTGATATGCGTCACGTTGTCGAGAACTGCCGCTCGCGAGGACTGGCCCGACCAGGTGCTCAGCCAGGCACGCGGTGTCTGGTATTTGGCAAAGCCGGCCTCAAGATAGTTAAACAGGTCGGGCCGCGGCGACCAGAGCGAGCCATAGTCCCGTGATGACGGGTGAATCGACGGGTCCGTATAGGCCAGATTTGCCTCGGTGCGGTGAATCTCCATATAGCGTCCGACGAGGGCCCGCCGGCTGAGAAAAGTTCTCCGCTCCAGCGACTGGTCATCAAAGTCCGGCTGTCGAATCTGCTCTTGAAAATAATGTTGCTCGTCAACATAGCGCCGGGCGATGGCGTCAATGCGCTGCACCCGCTGCACCTGGGCGGCACGATAGCGGGCGATGAACTCAGCGCTATACGAGCTGGGCTGGGGCGGCTCACAAAAGCCATTGGCCGGATGATACATATCCAGCCTGGGGTCGCAGGAGAGCGGGTCGTCCTCGTCCGTTACGGATGGGTCGAGGGCGCCTTCCAGGAATTTCCCTTCTCCAAGGTGGGCCGCCAGAAAGATCATGCCGTCGGCGTGGGGCAGTTGAAACCGATTCAGATCGTACGGGTCGCCGGCGGGGGTCGTGGTCAGCCGGTCCGGCGGGTCGGTCACGGCTTGGGCCAGATAAAAGGAATATAAGGAACCGCCGCCACTATTGCCGATCAGCACGACATGCTCAAAGCCCCGTTCTTCTCTGAGGTAACGCAGGCTGGCGGCGATATCCGGCAGCAGCATTTCGTGGATACAGGCAATATCGTTGCCGGGCCAACGGCCCTCCTGACCAAACGCGGCATAGCCACTGTCAAGCAGATAGGGAATGGCATAGTGGCGGCTCATGTCGGCTCGCGGGTGCATCAGGCACACCACGGTTTTCTCGCCACCGCGGGTGTACAGCACCCCTTTTGATTCGCCCCGGTCTTCTGCGGTAAACGGAATAATCTCAGCGTTCGTGGGTGACGCGAGCGTCTCAAATGAAATCAGGCTGAGGCCCTGGGCCGAATAGCGTGGGATACGGGCGAGTGCCATGGTCGGTCTTCCTTTCTCATTCTGCCCCATGAGACATAGAAGACCTCACTCTTCTTGTCAAAACATGCGGACGGCTTTCCTGACTCGCCCTTGCACCCCCGCCCTTTTCCGAGCAGTATAAGGCGCAAGGAAGAGAGGTTTGTATGGTGGCATCGGCACGTGAACGTTTTACCGCCCTTGTCTCAGGACCGGAAGCAGAACTGGACCTTGCCGAAGCCGCCCTGCTGATTGCACAGGAAGAACAACCCGCCCTCGACGTTGCCCACTACTTACAGCGTCTCGACCAACTCGCGGACGCGGTACGCACCAAGCTGCCCGAATCCCCTACCCCCCAAGATCGGATTCAGGCTCTCAACTCCCATCTCTTTTTTGAGGAAGGTCTGAGGGGCAATGCCAGCGAATATTACGATCCGCGTAACAGCTTTCTGAATGAGGTATTGGAGCGTAAGACCGGTATCCCGATCACGCTGTCCGTTCTGTATATGGAGGTGGGCCGGCGCCTGGGTCTTTCCCTGGCCGGGGTAGGATTTCCGGGTCATTTTTTAGTCAAATATACCGGCCCGGATGAAGAACAGATTCTCGATCCCTTTGCCGGCGGAGCGACGGTCACCGAAGAGCAGCTCGCCGCCAAGCTGAAAAGCATGTATGGGGACAATAATCCTTTTATGGCCCAAATCCCGCAGTTGCTCACCCCGGCAACGAAGAAAGAAATCCTCATTCGTATGCTCCGCAACTTAAAAGGCGTCTATCTGCAAAAGGGCGATTTTACCCGCGCCTTGAGCGTTATTGACCGGATTCTTTTGCTCGCGCCGGATGTTGCCGTGGAATTTCGCGACCGCGGAGCCGTTCAGCAACGCTTGGGCCGCATGCAAGGTGCCGTCCGCGACTTCAAGAAGTATCTGCAACTGGCACCCAACGCCGAAGATGCGGCAAACATCCGCGCTCTTATCCAGCGTTCGGTCGCCCAGTTAAACTAGAATAATGGCTCATGCCATTCGGCCTGTTCGCGTCTCAGCCGGTCTCATAACCCGTTCCGGCAAGCTCCTTGTCTGTCAGCGGCGCAGAGACTCCCTACACGCCCTGAAATGGGAATTCCCCGGCGGCAAAGTCAAAACCGGCGAAGATGAGGCGGTCTGTCTGCGACGTGAGTTGGCGGAAGAGCTGGGGATTCAGGCCACGCTGGGAGAAGAACTCCACCGGACCAGCCATAGCTATCCGAACGGTCGGTGTGTGGCCCTGACCTTTTTCCATATTCCCGCCTATCAAGGGACGCTGGCCAATAATGTTTTTGAGACGCTCGCCTGGGTAGAGCCGACGCAGCTCCTCGACTACGACTTTCTTGAGGGGAATATCGCCTTTGTCACCAACCTCGCGCAGGGCCGGTGGGACCATATTTTCTCCACCGGCTGAGACGAGGGTGTTCCACCCTACCCCATTTCGGCACAGCCCTCGCCTCACACCTTGAAGCGGAAATGGACCACATCGCCGTCCTGCATGACGTATTCCTTGCCTTCGAGCCGCATTTTTCCCACGTCCCGACAGCCTGATTCCCCGCCGTGTTCGATATACGCCTCGTAGGCGATGACTTCGGCTCGGATAAAGCCA
>JAJDZM010000005.1 GCA_022824615.1 Candidatus Binatia bacterium
AACCTACCCCGACTTGTCCGCGGGGGTGACGATTAACGAAGCAATTGAAATTGCTCGCCGCTACTGTAGTGATGACGCGCCGACCTTTGTCAACGGAGTGCTGGATCGGATCGCGCGTGTTGTCGGAAAGAGTAAACGTGCCCTCCACTAGACATGCAGATGTTGACACGTTTACTCTTTGAAGAAAGTACCGCCTCATGAGTCTCTCGAATAAACAGTCCAATGGAGGCGCGCCGGAAGCGCCCGCAGGTGGCAAAGTGCGCTATCAGCCGAATGTCATCGAGCCGAAATGGCAACGTTACTGGCTTGAGCACAAGACCTTTCGCGCCGAGATCGACCGTCACAAGCAAAAATACTACATCCTGGACATGTTCCCGTATCCGAGTGCCGCCGGACTGCACGTCGGACACCCTGAAGGCTATACCGCAACCGATATCCTGGCCCGTTACAAGCGCATGCGGGGATTGAATGTCCTGCATCCCATGGGCTGGGACGCGTTCGGACTGCCCGCGGAACAATATGCGATTGAGACGGGTACGCACCCGCGGGAAACAACGGCCCGCAACATCACGACCTTTCGGCGTCAGATCCAGGCGCTGGGCTTTTCCTACGACTGGGACCGGGAGATTTCGACCTGCGATTCCGACTACTATCGCTGGACGCAATGGATCTTTCTCAAACTCTACGAGCGCGGTCTGGCCTATATGGCAGAGGTGCCGGTCAACTGGTGCCCGGCCCTGGGCACGGTCCTGGCCAACGAAGAAGTCATAGACGGCAAGAGTGAGCGCGGCGGACATGAGGTCATCCGTAAGCCCATGCGGCAGTGGATGCTCCGTATTACGGCCTATGCGGAACGGCTGCTCGCCGGACTCGACGATCTTGATTGGCCGGAAAATGTCAAGGAAATGCAGCGCAACTGGATCGGGCGGAGTGAGGGCGCCCGCATTCGTTTCCAACTGTGTCACGGCGATGGTGCTCCGTTTACGGAAGAAGACGACTTTTTCGATGTCTTTACCACGCGCCCGGATACGCTGTTTGGCGCGACCTATTGTGTCCTGGCCCCGGAACACCCTCTGGTGGAACGCATCACCACCCCGGACAATCGGGCTGCGGTCGAGGCGTATAAAGAAGAGGCGCTGCGCAAGTCCGACCTGGCCCGCACGGAGTTGGTGAAGGAAAAGACCGGGGTCAACACGGGCGGCTATGCGCTGAATCCCGTCAATGGCGAGCCGATTCCGATCTGGGTCGCCGACTATGTCCTGTTCACCTATGGAACCGGGGCGATCATGGCCGTGCCGGGCGGCGACGAGCGGGACTGGGAGTTTGCCCGCCAGTTTGACATCCCGATTATCGAAGTGGTCCGGGGTGGGGATATGGAAACCGGAGCCTATATTGGCGACGGACCCCATGTGAACTCCGGCTTTCTGGATGGCCTCGACGTGGCCGCGGCCAAGAAAAAGATGCAGGCCTGGCTGGAAGAAAACGGACACGGCGAAGGCACGGTGAATTACAAGCTCCGGGACTGGCTGTTCAGTCGCCAGCGGTATTGGGGCGAGCCGTTTCCTGTTCTCCACGTAGACGGACAACCCCAGCCGGTCGCGCCGCAGGATTTGCCCGTGCTCCTGCCCGACGTCGAGAGTTTCCGCCCAACCGGAACCGGCGAGCCGCCGCTGGCCGCCGCGCAGGACTGGGTGGAGACGACCGAGCCGGCCTCGGGTCAGCCGGCGCTGCGGGAAACCAACACCATGCCCCAGTGGGCCGGGAGCTGCTGGTATTTTCTACGCTTCCTGGACCCGCAGAATGCGGACAAGCCGTGGGACGCGGATGTCGAACGGTACTGGATGCCGGTGGACCTCTACGTCGGGGGTGTGGAGCACGCCGTGCTGCACTTATTGTACGCCCGCTTCTGGCACCACGTCCTGTACGACTGTGGCCTCGTCTCCACACCGGAGCCTTTCCAGCGTTTGGTCAATCAGGGCATGATTCTGGGGTTCAGCTATCGCTACTACCAGGACGGGCAGGGGCAGCGCTATGCGGCCCAAGACGTTGAGAAGATCAATCGCGAGGATAGCGAGGAGGCCGAGTATGCGTTGAGGGCAGACCCGACGACACGGCTCAGTGTGGGCTATGTGCCGGTAGACGAGGTGGTGTGGCGCGATGACACGCCCTATCACCCGGATGATACCGACCTGGAACTGGAGCCCCAAACCGACAAAATGTCGAAATCCCGGGGTAATGTGGTGAATCCCGATGCTGTGATCGCGGAGTATGGGGCCGATGCGCTGCGCTGCTATGAGATGTTCATGGGGCCGCTGGAGCAGGTCAAACCCTGGAATACGCGCTCGGTTGCCGGCGTGTACCGTTTCCTGCACCGGGCCTGGGCGTTGATCGTGGCCGACTCCGGCGACCTGCGCCCGGCGATTGTGGACGCGGACCCGCAGCCCGACGCGGCACTCACCCGCCTATTTCATAAAACGGTGCAAAAAGTCACCGAAGACATCGAAGGCATGCGCTTCCACACCGCGCTGAGCGCCCTGATGGTGTTTGTGAACGACGCGCAAAAGGCCCCGCGCCTGCCGCGGGGACTGGCTGAGGGGTTTGTGCTCCTGCTCGCTCCCTTTGCACCCCATCTGGGCGAAGAATTGTGGCAGCGTCTGGGGCACGCGGATACGCTGACGTACGAAACCTGGCCGTCGTACGACCCGGAGCTCATTCAGGATGAGACGGTCACCGTCGCGGTCCAGGTCAACGGAAAATTTCGGGCGACCATTGAGCTGGCCGTGGACGCGGACAAGGAAGCGGCCCTGGACGCGGCACGGAAGCAGGACAAGGTGGCCACGTATCTGGCGGGTAAGACCGTCCGGCGCGAAATCGTCGTGCCGGGGCGACTGGTGAACTTCGTTGTTGCCTAGCGCATTGTTGGAAACTCCCCGGCTCAGGTCTTTCATGAAGAGAGCGTATTCCATTTTAATCGCCGTGTGTGTCTGTCTGTGGAGCGCGTGCGGCTACCAGTTTGCGGGGACTACTCCCTTACCGCAGGGCATCCAGAGTGTGAGCTTTGCTGAATTCTCCAATCACACGCTTGAGACCGGTGTGGAAAAGGAACTCCAGTGGGCCATTGAGCGGGAGTTTCGGACTCGTCGGAATATCCGGGTCACCGACACGGGCGAAGGGGTGATTTCCGCTCAACTCCAGACGCTGGAACTGCGACCGTTTTCGTTTGACCGCCGCGACCAGGTTCTTGAGTACGAACTGGTGCTTGCCCTCGATATCCAGCTTACCGACCGAGGAAGCGGGAAAGTCCTGTGGCAGGCAGACAACCTGCGGGTGACGGAATACTACAGCGCTATTCCCCAGGTCCTGGTGACGACCTCGCCGGAATTCCTGCAGGGAACGCTCAACCCTGGAGACCTGCCCGGCCTCTCGGATGTGCAGTTCTCGGAGACACAACGCAGCCTCGCCGTTGGGCGCCTCTTTGTCGCGGCGGCCCGTGAGGTCTCGTATCGTCTGGGCGATAATTTCTAGTGGAAACAGAAAAGGGGCCGTGTGGCCCCTTGCCGATAGGGTCAGGCCGAGGCGGCGGTTTGGTGT
>JAJDZM010000231.1 GCA_022824615.1 Candidatus Binatia bacterium
CTCCGCTCTCCACTGCTCGCCCAGCGCCCCCCTCCCTGACCCTCCCCCTCAGCGGGGGGTGGGAAAATGTGCTCCATCTCCCCTGGTGGGAGAGGGCTGGGGTGAGGGGGAATAGTCAAAGTGAGACACTACCGAGAGGAGCGTATGGATGCGTCTCGATCTGAGCGCTCAGCCGCCCTTGTCCGCTAGGGCCGGAGGAGCGCTGCGGTCTCTCGATGAATACGCAACAGCTCAGGCAGAGTATCCGGTTCCCGCCGGCCGAAGCCGCACTCGGTCGCCACGCCAAAATGGCTGAGATATCTCTGGGCGGTAGCAAGGCGTTTGCGGGTTCCGGCTAAGCCATCGGTATGGTGAATCAGACCGATAAACACCCGGGTGTCGCCGACAGACAGGTCTTGTAGGGGCATAAAATAGGCATCATCGCTACGATCACGTGGCACCGGCATATGGACCCAATCGACCCGGCGCCCGGCCTCGGCGACCGCAGTGTTGGCCATCCGCACGCTCAGACCCAAATCCTGGGGTTGTTTCATATGCCGGTGGCCGAGGTCGGCGTAGCAGAAATGATAGCCCAGCAGCACCTCCTCCGGGATGGCGGCAGACAGCGCGCGGACTTCGTCAACGTAGCGCTGCCAGGGGTCGCCCGCAGGCACCCAGGGAAAGACGCCTTCAAGCTCCAACACCTCCCAACACACATCCCATTGAATCGCCAGATCCTGGGCCGGAATCTGAGCCAGTATTTTTTCCACCTCATGGATCATCGCGGCCTGATAGGAAGGGATGAGACGATCGAGTTCCCCAGGTCGCTGGAAGAACCAGCACATACCGCCGAGCGGGGTCGGCAGACAGACCTGAAAGCGGACGGCGGCCGGAATCATGCCCGCATCACGCAGGCGACGGAAGGTCCGATAGGACTCAAGCGCGGCGCTGGCATATTTCAGGTCGGTGAATTGGACGTCTTCGACACCGTCTTTAATGGCAAACCGCCCCACATCGGTCAGGTCACCCGGTATCCACGGCTGCGGGCCGCGTTGGGGCCGCTGGAGCGTGACCAGATCCGGGTGTTCGTGAAAGACACGATAGGCCTGAAAGACGACCCAGATAGTCCGGTCTCCAACTTCTCCGTCGGGGAGACATTCCAGGTGCTCCCCGAGTTCTCGGGAGCAGGTGCGGAAGACCGCCTCTGCGCTCTCCAGCGGGACACTGCCGACGAGGAGTACCGAGTCTGATTTGTCAGACATACCGTCCCTCCTGTTCTGCCTGGCCCGACGAGCTTCCTCACCGCTGGGCGATTTCGCAGGCTACCATATTTGCGCTATACGAAACAAAACCCTCTTTGCAGGCTGATAGGAACCCAGGAGAGAACCGATGACCGACAGCACGAGAGTCGTGACGGATGAGGCCGAGCGGATTGTGGAGGCCGCGCGTGCCCTGAGTCCACAGATTCAGGCCGCTATCGAGGAGACGGAACAGGGCCGACGTCTGCCCGCCGCTATTGTGCAGGCCATGCAGCAGGCCGGGGCCTTTCGGATGACGATGCCGCGCGAGTGGGGCGGCCCGGAAGCCGACCCGCTCGCCCAGGTGCGGATAGTCGAAGCCCTGTCCATAGCCGACGGCTCGGTTGGCTGGTGCTCCATGATCGGCTCGGATGGCGGATATTTCACCGCGTTTCTGGACCAGACGGTCGCCCGTGAGATGTATCCGGACATTAACGCGGTTACTGCCACAGTGCTGCGTCCATCCGGTCGGGCAGTCGCAGTCAAAGACGGCTACCGGGTCAGCGGTCGCTGGAAATTTGCCAGCGGCTGCCAGCATAGTACCTGGGTCGCCAACGCCTGTGCGGTCTTTGATGACGCGACCCCTCGGCTGAGCAAAAAAGGTACGCCAGAGGTGCTGGTTTGCTTTATGCCCACGCCTGAGTGTGAAATTATCGATACCTGGACCACCACCGGGCTACGCGGAACCGGCAGCCATGACGTGGAAGCCAAAGAGGTGTTTGTTCCAGCCGAGCGAACCTTTAACCTGGGCAGACCAGTCAGCCGACGTCAGAGCCCGCTCTACACTCTGCCCTCCTTGTTTCTCTCTAATCTGTCCGGCGTCCCCCTGGGCATTACCCGCAGCGCGATTGACACCCTGACCGGCTTGGTCGGCCAGAAACCCGCGATGTTCGGCACGAATATGATGGTCGAGGAGGCCCACATCCAGGCCGCCGTGGGGCAGGCCGAGGCGCTATTAGGCTCAGCCCGCAGCTATGTGTTCGAGGTCATGGGCAACCTGTGGAAAACGCTGTGTGCGGGCGACCCGCTGTCTCCTCAGCAGCGGGCTCGCTACCGGCTGAGCATGACCCATCTGACCGATTCCTGTGTCCGGGCGGTCGCGCTCATGTACAAGGCCGGCGGCGGTTCGTCCTTATACGCCGGCCATCCCCTGGATCGGCATTTCCGCGATATTCATACCTTGAACCAGCATGTGGTCGTGTCCCAGAAGACCTACCAGTCCGCGGGACGGATGTTTCTCGGGCTTGAGCCGGGCGAGCCGTTTTTCTAGGGGCGAGGGCAGACAGGAGCATGGCATCATTTTGGGTATAAGGAGCAACTGGAATGAAGAGTTTTTTGGGGCTGGTTGTCCTGTGTTGTTGGGTCAGTGCGGGCTGGGCGGCGAATGAGAAGTCGCCGGGCACGACGAAGGAAACGGTCCTCCGCTGGGTCGAGACCTTTCGGAGCGCCAAGCCCGAGTTCCAGGCCGGCGAAACGTTGAAACTCGATGACCTGGAGAAGGTCCGTCCATTTCTTCCCCCCGGCTACTTTGAAGAATACCACTTTCCCGATGTCGAGTTTGTCATAACTCAGACGGGCGATTATCCGCCCCACCCGGCCTATCGCGCGGCCACGGAAAAATTCGTCGGCCAGACCCGGCTGGCAGCAGACGGTGCCCTTGAAAACTTTATAGCCGGCCAACCGTTTCCCAACGCGAGCCTGGATACACAGGACCCGGAGTCCGGGATAAAAGCCGCTTGGAATTTTAATTTTCGCTGGCAGCACTACGGCCAGCGCGTAGATAGATATGCCTACCTCTTGGTCCGGGGGGGCGGAACGCACGGTCCCATCGCAGAGCTGCCGGAGGGGGTGATTCGAGGAAGGGGTGGACAGGTTGAGCGGGTCCTGTGGCAGCGATACCAGCGCGTGTACTTCACCCATCTGGCCGTCCTACCGACGAACAATTATACCTTCCCCGCGCCCGAGGCCGAACAATTCGAGTTCAAAGATTACTCTGAATTTCTGGCCCCCTACGAGCAGCGCGGACAACGCACCGTCATCCAGCGGCCGGCTGACCCACGCCTGGCCGATCAGGCCTGGTCGTACTCACCCTCGCTCCGCCGGGTCCGTCGCTTTTCCGCCGAAGAACGGGCCGATTCGTTTGCCGGCACGGACACTACCCTGGATGACTTCTATGGATTCTCAGGCCACCCACTGGACTACGACTGGACCTTCCACGGCTGGAAGGAGGTTCTCCACGTCATGAACTCGCGCTATCCGTATCCGCACTACTACGGCCCCAATGGCTGGCTGCCCTATGACCGCTGGGAGTTGAGAAAGTGTGCGGTTGTCGAGATGGTGCCCAAGGACCCGAGGCACCCCTATAGCAGCAAATTGCTGTTTTGGGACACACAGACCTACCGGACTGCGATTGCCCTTGCGTTTGATCGAGACGGCAAGCTGTGGAAGCTCTGGCAGCCTCAGAACTCCTGGTCGGAGGACACGGTGGAACAGCCGAATCCTGATCAAGGGCTCTTTATCGCTCGGTACGAGGGCGTAACCACCATCGACGTGCAAAGCAGGCAGGCCACGCTCTACATCACTTTTGAGATGGACTATCCCGCGGTGGCTCCCGTCGATATCGAGGGCCTGTTCGATCTCAATAAGCTCACGGAAGGACGGCGCTAAAATTCCGTCTCCCCGCTCTCCCATAGACAGCAGAGGGGATTAAGAGGAGACTATGTACTTTTTGAGAGAAGCCAAACTCTCCGGATTAAAAGAGACCGGTGGTCTTTTTTAGCGAGATAGGGGAGACCGCATGAAAGCTGCCGTCATAGAAGCGATCGGGCAACCGCTTGTGGTAAAAGAGGTCCCTACCCCAGAGCCGGGACCGGGAGAAATCCTCGTCAAAATCGAGGCCAGCGGTGTATGTAACGGCGATATCGACGCCCATGCCGGCGATTTCCCCACTCCGGCCCTGCCGCAGTTGCCGCGTATTCCGGGCCATCGAGGCGCGGGCACAGTCGAAGCGGTTGGCGCGGATGTCACTCGCGTTGCGGTCGGCAACCGGGTCGGGGTACCCCTTGTGCACCGCTCGTGCGGACACTGTGAATACTGTTTTAACGGCCAGCATATGCTGTGCAGCGATGTCATCCTGACCGGGTTTCAGGTTGATGGCGGCTACGCCCAATACGTCAAAGCCGCCGCCGCCTACGTGGGCCGTATCCCCGACGGATTGAATATAGAACAGGCCGCGCACCTGACCTGCACCGGGGTGACCGCCTGGGGGGCGCTCAAGGCGGCCGAGCTGGAGACTGGCCAATGGTGTGCCGTGTTTGGCTTGGGCGCAGTCGGACAATACACAGTCCAGTATGCCAAGGCATTCGGCCTACGGGTGGTTGCCGTCAGTGCGCATGAAGAGGCCCTCGCTATTGCCAACGCCACTGGTGCGGAGGTGCTGGTCAACAGCAGGGCCGACGACCCGGCAAAATACATCCGGCAGCAAATCGGCGGCGTCCAGGCGGCGATCTGTAATAGCACCACGGTAGAGCCGTTTGTCCAATGCTTTCACGCCCTGCGCCGGAAAGGCACACTCGTGGCCATAGGCTTACCAGTGGCCGACCTCCCGCTCCCGATCTTTTCCTTGATTATGAAGGAAATCACCGTGCGGGGCTCGTTTGTGGGCTCGCGGAACGACCTGGAGGCAGCCTATCAGGTGGCGGCGCGTCTCGGCATTCATCTCGACACGGAAGAAGCGCCCTTGGACGCGGTCAACGAAGTCTTTCGGCGTATTCGAGAAGGGACAACCAGCAGCCGCATCCTGCTCCGACCCTAGACCACGATCGCGCAAGTTTGCCGTGCTGAAATCATCGTTGCGGTTATGACCCTGGGGTTCTCTCCATGACAGCAAAACGGATTCTCCTCCAGGACCTGCCCACCCTCGTCGGCCAGGAAGTCGGCGTGTCGGACTGGTATCTCGTCACTCAGCAGGCCGTCGATGCCTATGCTGCGGCAACCGATGACCACCAGTGGTTTTGCGAAGATGTGGAGCGCGCGAAAAAAGAGTCGCCCTTTGGCGGGACGGTTGCCCCAGGCTATTTTATCCTGGCCCTGGCTCCGGGGTTACTGAAAAAAATCTGGTATCTCCAAGGGGCGCGGCTCGGCATGAACTACGGCATCAATCGCCTGCGTTTTCCCGCGCCGCTGCTCATTGGCAAACGGGTACGACTGCGGGTCAGCGTTCGGCGCGTCACTCCCGTTCGAGACGGACAGGAGGTGACTTTGGACCTGTCATTTGAGGTCGAAAACGGCCAGAAACCCGTGTGTATTGTCGAGACGGTGTATCGCTACCTGGGAGGAATAACCCCCTCACCCTAGCCCTCTCCCTCCAGGGGAGAGGGAATGCACCACGTAGGGGCAACCCCCTGTGGTTGCCCGGCCCCCAGGTTCCCCCCCTCCAGACAGTGTACCGCTATCCAGGCTGAGAGGAACGGGAGCGTTGCGACCGCGCCCCCGTTCCCCATGACATGCCGAGCCTTGCGTGCGATTGGCCGAGGCGGGGGAAAGGGCCTGGAGCGTTTCACGCTCGGCTGTAGTCATGCTGTTCTGCTCTCGTCATGCCGGACATGATCCGGCATCCAGTCCTTCGACTTCGCTTTGCTACGCTCAGGACGAACGAGCGGCTACACAGCATCGTGGATTGCGCCTAGGCCGCTACCCGGTCTCCAACCACCAAGCCGCGCCCGACCGCGTGGAGCGCCCTCTCCACGCTGTCCATGTGGGAGCGATGATCAAGATCGAGCAGCTTGCGGATGGCGACCTCACTCACGTCCAGACATTTGGCGAGCGCAACACTGGAGATGTTCTGGTGCCGCATGGCCGTATAAAGCGCCAACTTGGCGGCGGCCATCGCTGGCACCGCGATCAACTCCTGTCCGGCAACAGCGACGCTCGGAACCGGAATGTTCTGGCTATTGTCAACGTAGGTGCCCAAGGCGACGGTGAGCGCGTCTTCGGCCATCGCCAGAGCTTCCACCCGGTCATTGCCGCAGGTCAGCGCCTCCGGGATATCAGGAAAAGAGACGTTGAAACTGCCATCTTCCTCAGGCGCGAAGTTGCAGGGGTAGACATACTGCATCAGAAATTCTCCTTCTGGACGTCCAACTGCTTCAGCATGTTGCGAAAGGTGCCGGGCTTGAGTTCGCCTTGCTGGACAGTGGTGCGCCGGTTGCCGATGTACAGCATTCCATGGCTGCCCTTCCCGCGTTTGACATCGACGCGGAAGTCCTGTCCGGTTTTCTTAGAGCGGTTTACGATAAGTTGTAGCCGTGCCAGTCCGCGCTCGTCGGGAAGGATACGGGTCGGCCCTCAGCGGTCGGGGAGGGGGGCTCCCCGCCTGGGAGAGCGGCCATCTTGGCCGCTTGCGGGCTGGAAGCCCGCACTCCTTAAGGAGGAGAGAGACGCGCTACACGGCATCGTAATTTGCACTAGCGTACCGCCTTGCCCGCTCAACGAATTCCGCCCCGTTCACAAGATCAATGTAGACGCTCAGAGTGCGAATATTAAGGCCAATCGTACCAAATCATCTGAATTGGGACGGAGAAATCACCTCCCCGGGCCAATCCTACCTCGCGTCCAGGTTCTGGTCTGAATAACACGCTGGCGAGGATGACTCAGGAGAGGGCTCAAGGGGAGTTTGTCATGGCCAGATCGTAGTGACTCCCCCCGGTCTTTATGCCATGCTGAAGATGGGTGGCGCATATTGCCGGTTGCCAAGACGGACGGTAGAGTAGAGTCAAGAAAGGAGACAGTATGGCAGTTGACCCGCACGGCATTCGCTTGAGTGAGGCTGACCTGGCAGCGCTGAACACACTCGCAGTCGAGAGCGGTAAAGAGTTCTCTACAGCGCTCCGTGAAGCCGTGGATGGCTATCTGGAACGCTCGTCCGAAGCGCATGGCCAGCCTGAATCCGTACAGGGGCGCAAAGAAGCGTTTCGGCGTGCTGCCGGAGCGTGGAAGGACCTGGATACAGACGCCATGATTGAAGAAATTTACGCCCTGCGCTTGCGTCCCTCCCGCCCGGTCCCGGAATTGTGAGTCTCAACTGTCTCATTGATACAGACTGGGTGGTCCATTATTTCAAGGGTCGTCAGGCTATCGTTACACGTCTCAATACGCTTGAAGACGATGGCTTGGCGATTTCCGTGGTGACGCTGGCCGAACTCTATGACGGCTTGTATGGGTCACACGCCCCGAGGAGAAGAGAACAAGACCTCAAGAATTTTCTCCAAGGGGTGACTGTGCTCGGACTCGATGAGGAAACCTGTCGATTGTTTGGGCAAGAACGCAGCCGCCTCCGGCAAGCGGGAAACCTCCCTGGGGATATGGATTTACTTATCGGGGCAACGGCGCTCCGACATGGCCTGACCGTGCTCACCAATAACAGCAATCACTTCGGACGTATTGCGGGCCTGCGGATAGAATCGCTCACTTCTGCATAGCCTCTGGCAACCGGCAATCTTTTAGACATAAGCGGATTTGCCGCCCATCTGACCCGGCTTTACGGGCAAGAGGCAAGCCGCCCCGACCGGGCGGCCCGCCGTGGGCAGTACGTGCAGCGGGAGCGGGTCCGGTCGGCCCCGGGCTAGTTGGCCCGGAACGGTCGCCCGTCCAAGGCCACCCCATAGACGGCTGTGGGGGTAGAATAATTGTACAGGTCCGGCATCTCCGGAACTAACGCGGTGCCGCACGTGTAGAGACCGTATACCCACTCTAAGGTGACCATCTGCCGTAAATCCCCCCCGTAAGCATAGCGCGGACTCAACGGTGTCCAACGGCTGACGGTTTCCATACCGATGTCTAGTAGATTGCCACAAAGATTATTGTTCTCTACACGGATGTCCCCAGTGTAGTAGTTATACCAGTTCTCAGGTCCATCATAGACATGCCGCACGACGCCAACCAATCCTGTATCGTCTAACGGCGGTGTCACACACGCGCCGGCACTCACCTGTGCGTTCCGCCATCCATATTCACGCTCCGTCGCAGTCGCCATACCGCAGTTCACTGATATCCAGCGGCAACACTGACCCGCTGCGGCCCCGCCATCCGAGACCTGTGCGACAACGAACTGCTGAATCGGCTCCTCCCACCGCAGAACAACATCGGTGTTCGGGCTCGGGAAATTTCTGACGACACTCTCCCCGGTGGCCCCTCTCAGGAATTCCGTCCCGAGCGATGCTACCCGAAAGGTACTCCGCGCAAACTCTATCCCGCTCTCATAGACCACCGCGGTGTGCTCCCCTGCGCTGAGATTGGCCCAGTTCCAGATCGCCACAAAGCCAACATTCGCGCTCGGGCACGCTCCCGCCTCGCGGACATCGGGCCGCTCGCTGCCGTAGGCCAATGGGACCGAATCTCCCCCGTTGAAGCGAACGGTGAGTGGCCCGTTGGCCGCGCACTTCCAGCCAGAGATGACGCCAATGCCCGAGTAATGGGAGCCTGGGGCCGGGTTCTCAAGCACAGCGCTATACGCCAATGCCGGAGTCAAAAGAATAAAGACAAAACAGAATCGTAGTACAGACATGGTTGTCGCCTCCCTTTGAGTAGCTGACCCGTCTTTGCGGGCAAGAGACAGGCCGTCCCGACCGGGTGGCCCACCTTGGGCAGTACGTGCGACGGTGGGTTGCCCGGGCCAGCGGGGGATTTGGCGCTCGCCTGCACCACAGGGGGGCAGACATCCGGCTCCGCTCCCCGTGTGATGGTTGCTCCGTCCGACCCGGCTCGTGCCTTGCCCGACGCCTGATCGCCGGTCGCACCCTCGCCTCGCCGGTGGGCCGTGGGGCCGCTCTTCCCGTCCCGCCCCCCCCATTCGTTCTTGTATTCCTATCCTCATTGGCTGCCAAAAGTGCAGCGTCGTTCTTCCCCGTACTGATCTATCCAGACCTGAGGAGAGATACATGTTGGCCAGTCTTTCAGTTCGACATCGCAGCCATCTTGGTCACCATGCACTACTCTATTGTACATAACGCATTCCCCCTCTCCTCCTGAGATCCTGTCAAGGTCAAGATCATCCTCCGTAAGCTCGTTACAGCCGAGGTCATGGGCCTGCGCCTCCAATTCCCCCCGGGTCTGGGACTTCTGATACGTCGCGTACCCTTCTTCCACGCCCTTCTTCAGCCACGCCCCGCCTCTGCCAGCAATCTCCGCGAGCTTCTCGATCCCTTTCCCGATGATGACTTCCTGGAGATATTCCTTCGCTAACGAGAGGAATTGTTCTATTCCTTCTGCCGCTCCTTCCCCTATCGCTAGGCCAGTACAGTGTTGCCGGGCCCCCCGGCTTGGTGTGTTTACGAGTTGGCCTACGATATCGTTCGTGTCCGCCCAGACGCCCTTGTTCCTTTCCCTTGCGCGGTCCAGGCACTCCTGTTTGGTCCCGGTGTAGGTGTCTTTCACTGCTGTACCGGCCTCGATCAGGTCTTTGGCCGGCCCGACCGCAGGAAGCACCTGTTCCACGATATCGAAGCGTTGCACCGCGCGGAGCCGTTCACGGAGAGCGGTACAGTCCCGGGCCGGTGCCGACTGGGCGTGAGCCTCGCACGGCAGGAGGGCTTGACCCGCTGCTCGGAGGAGAGCCGTCAGACCGGCCGCGATCGGGGAGCCGCTTCGGGGGCCTTCCCTGCCCACGTACAGGATGCCATCCGCCTCCAGGTCACGTCTGAGCCGGGCGGCCAGCTCGCGGACCTGGTCAAACACGGCCTCGGCCGTGGTGCCCGCTCCGGTCTCCAGAAAATTGGTGTCTTCCCGCAACGCATCGACTATGGCCCCCTGTAGAGCGGAATACATCGAGTCGGCCTGAATTCGGGCCACGATGTTGGTGGTCATGTCGCCCACGGCAATACCCGCTGACAGTCCTATCAGCGTCACCGCGGTACTGGCCGCGCTGACCTCCACTTCCCCGGACACCTCACCCAGCAAGCCGCCGTCCTTATTGGCCAGCGCAAGCAGCACGGTGCCGCTTGCATTTTCCGCCAGCAATAGCGTAGGCGCGCCGGTCGCCTGCACCTCGGCCTGCTCCGAGAGCAGGGAGGAGACCATCAGGTTCGGGACCTGGATACCAGACGGAAGGCGGATCTGTGGATGCACGTGTACGAGCCGTGTCGTGGGCCTCTCGGCCGCGATGACGAAGTTCTGTTGCGCTTCTTGCCATAGTAATGTCACGTCGGTCCCGACATCCGGGAAGTCCGGCAGAGTCACTATGCGGCTCACCCCCCGCTGGAACTCTGCGCCTAACGTGGTCACCGTCACAGCGACACGGGCAAACTCCACCCCGTCGGCGTAGGCGGTCACGGTGTGGGTGCCAGCACCTAAGAGATTCCAGTTGAACAACAACCCAAAGCCGTTGTTCGTGTCCCCACACAGCGCTTTCGTATCCGCCCGTGTTGTCCCATAGCCAGCGCGCCACCGGTTGGCACTATCATTATTAAACTCAATCTCAATCTGGTTCGCGTCACACACACAGCCGGAGATGACCCCGATGCCGCTTTGCGCCGACCCTGGCTGGGGGTTCTCTAATATCTGCTCCCCACCCCCGCTCGTGCCGCCGTTCCCGCTGACCGGGCTGCCGTCGGTGATGACGAAATTCTGTTGCGCCTCTTGCCACCGCAGGGTGAGGGCGTCGCCTGGGGCCGGGAAATCGGCGACTGGAAACTCGCCGCTGGTGTCCCGCAGGAACTCTTCCCCCAGCGTGGTCACAATGACAACGACATTCGCAAACTCCACGCCATCGGCAAACGCCCGCACGGTGTGGGTGCCATCGTCCAGGAGATTCCAGTTGAACAACAACCCAAAGCCGTTGTCCGTATCCCCACACACCCCTTGCGTATCTGTCCGTAAGGTCCCCGTACCTGCCCGCCACCGGTTGGCACTGTCGTTATCGAACTCAATGTCGATCTGGCTTGCGTCACACGCCCACCCGGAGATTACCCCAATGCCGCTTTGAAACGACCCCGGCTGCGGATTCTCCAGTGTGACTTGAGCCCACACGGCCTGGGGAAAGAGTGCTCCCACAAGGAACAGGCAGCTCACGCTGAGCACGCACTGAAGTTTTTGCCATCTTCGACACCACCACAGAGATTCATGCTGAAACTTTACTACATCCATAGTTCATCCTTTCCTAGTGTCTTCATCCTTCCCTGAAACCGGTTCGTCTTTCTTCACACACACGGCAATGACCGCGCTGCGCCCATTCGCCACCCCATTGATCGGGTGCTCCTCACCTATGTCTTTGGTGAGTATCCTCGGGTCAGAGCACTCTTGGTGTGATTCCAGATTATGAAGGACAGCACACAGCTCGGCTTTGCCTGCTTTCGCCCGTCTTTTCGCAAGAGTGGTATTGTGGTTTTCATGGCCATCCAGACTTGCAAAACCAAATACTGTCCATTGCTTTGCCTCCCTTTCGTTCTTTCCCACAAACTCTTGTATCGCTCGTCTCTGTGGTGAGTTCTTCTTGAAATACGGCGTCTGATACTGGGGTCCGGGTTCGTCTCGGTCGAATCGGATAAAACCCGATAGCTGTATATCCCTCTCATGACAGCCCATGTTGGCAGCGATATACGACCGGAACGGCTTTTCGGTTATGAAGCCTTCGTGGTCATGCGCCTCTGGCGGGGTGGGTGGTTTCAGGTTGCGCTTGATCTCTTCGACGTGTTTCAGCATCTCGTGCCTGAAGGCAGCCGCGCCTGCCTCGGGGACACCATTCGCCGTTATGTATGCGATCCGGGACAATTGAACGGGTAGAACTGGCGACTTGGTCGGCTCAGTCTTCTTCAAAAATAGGTAGGTACTGTTTGCACCGATGCGGAAAAACGGGCCGTCCTGTTGGAGGGGCGGCACGGCGACGATGGAGACTTGGGCTTTCAAGTCCTGTTTGGAATGGGAATAGCCGACTATGGCTGTAGTCACGAGCGGAAGGACGAGGAGTAAAAAGATAAGGATGCTTTTGACCGGAATCCCCCGGGCAAAGTGAGGAGATCCCTGAGCGACGAACTCCGCATATCCACGAATACGAAGACAAGCCAGTTTCACCAACAACCAGTAAAAAAGGAGTAAGAGGAGAGCAGGAACGAACGAAAGAAGAGGAATGTAGAATAATTTGTAGCCTGACAGAAGAAAATCCGAAGGCGCGGAATAGAGGAAAATGTTGATTCCATAGAAACAATAGAAAACGTATTCATGCACCGCGCCTAACAACACGGCGTAGCCATACCCGAGGCTGACTCCTCCAAAGGCTTGCAGTTTGGTAGCAAGGTTCGAAATGAAGACTTTAGCTTGTTGTAACGGGACTCTGGTCGCCTGACGGGTCACGGCGACAGCCGCGTCACGAACAGCCTGTTTTTTCTCTTTCAGAACCTCGCGGGCATCACGGATTTGGTCTTGTGCCCACTGTCCTTCTTGCTTCTTCTTTTGAATATCGTCCGCGTTGGCCTCGTGTCCCTCCTCGCCGGTGGCCTGACTCCGGCGCGGCGCGGCACCAGCCTGGGCCGATGGCGCTAGGAGTTCTACCCCGAGTTCTACCCCTCTTAACCTCCTCTGCGCGTCTTGCAAATTCCTCTTGGCCTGCGCTTCTTCCTCCTGACTTTTTTGAAGCTGTCCCCTCAGATTTTCCAACGCGCCCGCGTTTTCGTCCGGCTTGCGGCGCAGGTCTCGCTCTCTCTGCAAATGGTGCAGCGTACTCCGGGTTCTGCGTAACAAGTCTACTGCCGCCGCCACAACCTGACGGGCCGCAGTCCTCTCCTTTTGGTAGTGCGCGAGCGCTGCTTGAGCGTCTTCCAGGGTTCTGAGGAGGTTATCGATATTGTGTTCGGCCATGATTTACGGCCTCGCCTGTGAGCGGCTCCCTAAACGGTGACGGTTTGCAACAATCCGACACGCAGGTGTGCCGGGCCATTGCAAACACTTCTCGGAAAAGAGGAGGTCCCCGCCTATTTGCCTAGGCGCAGGGAGCTACCCCACGCCGGGTTACAGACTCTTATATTGAGCGGGTAGCCCGACGCAGCGATACGCCGGGATTCCCGAAAAGTGTTTGCAAGCGCGAACATACAGAAACGCAGTAGAATGTCAAGAATGAGCCATTCAGAGAGGAGCGACGCTAGGGCTCAAGGGAAGTTCGTCTGTCATGACTCGCTGGACCGCCGGGAGCGTTGCCTCCACCGCCCGGGGGCCGACCCAGCGGGCCGCTCTTTTTGGCAGGGCGCGAGCGCTGCTTGAGCCTCTATCCCCCTCAGTCCCCCTTAATAAGGGGGAAGCGCGTCAGCGCAGGGGGATTTATCCGAGGTCTTCGACTTCGCTACGCTCAGACTGAACGGAAGGGGGCTCCTCTCTCCCGTCCGGTCGCCACTGGGTCGCATCGGGGCAGTTTGTGGTATACTCCGGGCAATCACTTATGCCTATCCGTTACACTCATCCGCACTGTTCAGCATTCCTGCTAGTCGGCTGCCTTCTTTTCTGGGCCTGTCAAAAAACCGCAGAGCCGTCGCGTAGTCCTGCACCGCCGCCCATCCCCGTACAAACGCTGACGCTCGAGGCTCAGTACCTGCCGCGTACGATTTCGGCGGTTGGCGGGCTTGAGAGTCCACAGACTACTCAGGTGACCGCCGACCGGAGCGGCAAGGTCGTTTTTCTCGATATTCCGGAAGGGCAGGAGGTTCGGCAGGGTCACGTCCTGGCGCGTATCGATGCCGCTGAGGCGCAGGCAGCGGTCGACGTGGCCCAGGCCCAATATCAGAACGCCCAGGCGACGTTGGAGCGACTGACCAAGCTGCCGCCCAGGGCGCGCTCCCAGCAGGCGCTGGACAACGCCCAGGCGACGGTCCGAACGACCAAGGGAGAACTGGACGAGGCGACAACGATCTTACGTAAAATGACTATCCGTGCGCCCTTCACCGGCCGCCTGGGACTGCGTCAGGTCAGCCTGGGCACCTATCTGGAGCCCGGCGATGCCGTGGTCCGGATCACCCAGGTTCATCCGCTGCATCTGGTTTTCAGCCTGCCGCAGCACTATGTCCCGGACCTCGCAACCGGTCAGCGCATTCGCGGGGTGGCGGGTCAGTGCACGAGCCGGTTCACGGCAACCGTCAGCGTGATAGACCCCTTTCTCAATCCGGACACCCGTTCGGTCACGGTACAGGCCGTTGTCCCGAACGAAGAGAGAACGCTTTTGCCCGGCATGGCCGCAGCCTTACGCCTCGAAGTTGCCAGTCTCTCGGAGGCGGTTTCCATTCCCCTGGAGGCCATTATTCGACAGGGAACAAAGCGGCTCGTGTATACGCTTCAAGATGATAATCTGGTCACGAGCCAGCACGTCCGACTCGGACAATTTGCCCTGCGGCAGGTTGAGATTCTCAGCGGGCTCAAGCCCGGAGACACCATCATTGTTGCCGGGCATCAGAAACTGCGGCCCGGAGACCGGGTACAGCCAAGCCCGTATGAGCCGGTTGAGAATACCAACCTGGCACTCGGGGCGAGCAGTGCGCTGCTGACGACGTGTGA
Source organism: Candidatus Binatia bacterium (assembly GCA_022824615.1). GTDB lineage: Bacteria > Desulfobacterota > Binatia > Bin18 > Bin18 > Bin18. Next base: position 14,805 of record JAJDZM010000231.1, read on the forward strand.
TTTTTAATCCATGATTCTTTCCGACCTGTGCGTTATCCGTCCGGTTCTGGCGACGGTGATGAGCCTGCTCATTGTCCTGGCCGGGATTGCCGCCTTTTTATACATACCGGTTCGAGAATACCCCGACGTCGACAACCCGGTAGTCTCGATTACCACGATCTATGTTGGGGCCAGCCCGACCACGGTCGAGAGCACTATCACCGAGCCGCTTGAACAGTCCCTCAATGGCGTCGAGGGTATTCGCAATATCACGTCAATTAGCGGTTTCAGTCGCAGCTCGATTACGGTCGAGTTCATTGCCGGTCGTGATATCGATCTGGCAGTCACCGATGTCAGCAATGCGATCCAACGCGCGTTTGACGATATTCCAGAGGAAGCCGAGCGACCGATTGTTGCCAAGTCCGGGGCCAATACCTTCCCGATTATGTGGATCGGTTTGCAGAGCGAGGCGTACTCGACGGAAGACCTGACCGATATTGTGGACCGCATCGTCAAGCCGCCGCTTCAGATTCTGCCGGGGGTAGCCGAGGTGTTTCTCGGCGGGCGAAAATACGCCATGCGCATCTGGCTCGATCCGGCCAAAATGGCGCTGCACGGCGTGGACCCGGCCGATATTCACCGCACCATTATTGAGAATAATCTCCAGGTTCCGGCCGGCGAGGTCGAGGGTACGACCCGGAAGTTTACCGTTCTGGCCGACGCCCAGATTGATGACCCGAGCGTGTATGAAAACCTCATCATCCGTGAGGAGGGCGAGACCCGGGTGCGCCTCAAGGATATTGGCTGGGCCGAACTGGGCTCCGAGAATTATAATGTGCTCACCCGCCTCAACGGCCGCCCGACGGTCGGCGCCGGCATCGTCCGGCAGTCGCGCTCAAACCAACTCGAAGTCTCGGAGGCCGTGCGTCGCAGCCTGCCGGCTATCCGGGCGGCCCTGCCGGACGGGGTCGATCTCCGGGTGGCGGTCGATAGTACAATCTTTGTGCGGGCCTCTCTCGCAGAGGTGTGGTTTACGCTGGGTGTGGTCTTTGGCCTGGTGGTGGTGGTGAATCTGGTCTTTCTCCGCTCCGCGGTCACGACACTGATCTCATCGATTGCCATTCCCGTCTCTTTAGTCGGCACCTTTGCCGTCATGCTCGTCCTCGGCTTTTCGGTCAACGTCCTCACCCTGCTCGCCCTGGTCCTGGCCATCGGCCTCTTGGTCGATGACTCCATTGTGGTGATGGAGAACGTCTACCGTCGGCAAGAACTGGGCGAAACGCGCCAGGTCAGCGTCCGCCGTGGGGCAAAGGAAGTCGGCTTTCCGGTCATCGCCACGACCGTTGCGCTGGTTGCCGTCCTCATTCCACTCTCCCTGTTGACCGGCAACCTGGGCCGCCTCTTTCGCGAGTTTGCCCTGACCATGGCCGCCAGCGTCCTCATCTCGACCTTTGTCGCCCTGACCCTGGTGCCCATGCTGTGCTCCCAGTTTCTGACGGTTCGAGCGGTCCATGGTCGCTTCTATTATATACTGGAGCCCTTCTTCGCCGGCCTGAACCGCGGCTATGAGATCGCTCTCCGCTGGGCCCTTCACCATCGCCCGGCCATGGGCCTGCTGCTTGTGGCGACCATCGGCTTCGGCCTGCTCCTGTTGGACGCCCTGCCCTCCACCTTGGTCCCAGTCGAAGACCGGGGGCGGATTATCGCGGTGATTAAAGCGCCCCAGGGCTCGACCCTGGCCTACACCGCCCAGACTCTGGATCGAGTGGAAAAACGCATACAACAAATCCCGGAGGTCGAGGCCTTTTTTGAGGCCATTGGGTTGTCTATTGGCGGGCCGCCCAATACCAGCGACGGTATCGTCTTTGCCCGCCTGACCGATTGGGAAAAACGCAACGTCGCCCAGCAGGCCATTGTCGCTCAGCTTTTTCCCGAATTCTTTGCCTTGACCGGAGCCCTGGTCTTTCCGATCAACCCCCCGTCCCTCAACCAGCGCAGCATTAACGATTTGGAATTCATCCTCAAGAACGCCGCGGCGACCCAGGAGGACTTTACCCAGACGGTCAGCGCCATGCTGGAGCAGGTGCGCCAGCTCCCCAGCCTGATTAACGTGGACAGCGATCTGCGGCTCGACAACCCCCAACTGGACATGATCTTTGACCGCGACCGGGCCGCCGACCTCGGAGTACCCGTTTCCACCGTGGCCCAGAGTTTGCAGCTCCTCCTGTCACAGGCCAAAATCGACGAATTCATTATGCGCGGCAAGCAGTATGATGTGGTCACCGCGCTGGCGTCACGCTATCGGAGCCTGCCCGACCAGATCGGAGAGATCTACGTCCGCAGTCAAACCGGGACGATGGTGCCGTTGTCCGGCCTGGTGCACGCCGCGCCCAGCATCGCTCCGGCCCGACTCAACCGCTACGACCTCCAGCGCTCGGCTACGATTACGGGCAGCCTGGCCCCCGGGGCGACCCTGGGCGCGATGCTGGCCGATGTGCAGCGCATTGCAGCCGAGGTTTTGCCCTCTGGCTTTACCACCGCCCTGGGAGGCAGCGCGCGTGAGTTTGTGGAATCCTCGGCCGAGATCTATATCGTTTTTCTTATTGCGCTGGTCTTCATCTATCTTGTTTTATCGGCCCAGTTTGAGAACTTCTTTCACGCCCTGACCATACTCGGCAGCGTCCCCCTGGCCCTCTTCGGAGCCTTGTTCGTACTGTTTATGACCGGCCATACGCTGAACCTCTACAGTCAGATTGGCATTATCTTGCTCATCGGTCTGGTGACAAAAAACTCGATCTTACTGGTCGACTCCGCCAATCAGTCGCGGGCTCGTGGCACCGAGTTGTTGGCCGCAGTGCTGGCCGCGGGACGCAGCCGCTTACGCCCTATTTTGATGACCAGCGCCACCTCTGTCTTTGGGGCCTTACCGCTCGCCCTGGCCGTCGGGGCAGGGGCGGAAAGCCGTCGCCCGATTGGTGCTGCGGTGGTGGGCGGGCTGGCCTTTTCCACCGCCTTCACCCTGCTCGTCATTCCCGTGGTCTATCTGTTTGTGACCTATGTGGGCGAACGACTGGGGGTTAATATGATCCCTCCCAGAGTGAAGTTGATGGAAGACGAGCGGGACCCTTGAGACGTGATATGCACACATCAGCCGGCGGCTCCCCACGGCTAGAACGTGATAAGGAAAACTCCATGCACAGGACACTAACCGTTTCGCCGCTCCTCGCCTGGGCTCTCCCCCTCCTCTTCTGCCTGGTCGCCAGTTGCACGGTGACCCCAAAACAACCGGTCGCCTCGGTCACGCTTCCCGAGGCATGGAGTGAGCAGCCCGAGCCTGCGACCAGCGTGCAACCGGTAGAGCTCGCGCGTTGGTGGAACACCTTTCAGGACCCCCGGCTTCGGGCCCTGATCGAACGGGGGATCAGCCAGAATCGGGATATCCGGGAAGCCACCGCGCGGATTCAGGAGGCACGCGCTTCACGGCTGGTTACCCTGGCTCCCCGCTGGCCGCGCCTCGGTTCGGCTACGTCGTATACGCGCAGTCTGAGCAGCCGTACGACCACCTCGCTGTCGTCCAATTTTCTCGATGACGAGTCCACCCGCACGGACAATAGCGAGAGTCCGGTTGGGACGTCGTTGGGCTTCGGACAAGAACGGAACTTCTACCAGATAGGCCTGGACGCAAGCTGGGAGATTGACCTGTTTGGTCGGCTGCGCTGGGCCGAGCAGGCGTTGAGCGCCGATATCAGCGCGGCCGAAGAACACCGGCGCACCGTGCTGGTGGCGCTGCTGGCCGAGATCGCGCGCAACTATATTACACTCCGCGGTGCACAACAGCGGCTCCGTATTGCCGAGCAGCATATCGAGGCTCAGCAAGATTCGGTGGAGGTCACGCAGTCTCGCTATCAAGCCGGCCTGACGAGTGCGCTGGACGCGGCTGAAGCCGAGGCCCTGCTGGCGAATATCCGCGCCCAGGTTCCCCCCCTCCAAACCACAGTCAAACGGACCCTCCACCGTCTGAGCGTTCTTGTAGGTGAGCCACCCTCGACTTTTCCGTCCTCCCTCTCCCAGGACCATCCGATCCCGCAGGCCGACCTGGCCGGTGATATCGGACTGCCGTCCGAGCTCTTACGTCGGCGTCCCGATATTCGGCAAGCCGAACGTGAACTGGAGGCGGCTACCGCGCGGGTTGGGGTGGCCACCACCGACCTCTTCCCTCGGCTGACATTGACCGGGCGACTGGGGACGCAGGGCTTGGATGTGACAGACCTGGCCAAACGGGCGGGCCTGTCCTGGGCCACCGGCCCTGCGCTGAGCTGGCCGGTTTTCGATGCGGGCCGCATACGGGCCGCCATCAAGGTACAGGACGCGCGTCAGGCACAAGCCCTCGCCCGTTATGAGCAGGTGATTCTCACTGGGCTTGAAGAGGTTGAGAATGCCCTCGTCGCGTACGGCAAAGAGCAGGTCCGCCAGCAATGGCTGACGGCATCGGTCGCCGCGCACACCGAGGCCGTCGAGATTGCCACCGATCGCTATTTGAGTGGCCTGGAAAACTATCTGAGCGTCGCCCTGGCCCGACGCGCGCTCCACACCGCCCAGGATGCCTCTGCCCAAAGCCAAACCGCCCTCGCCTCTCACGTTGTCGCCTTATACACGGCGCTCGGCGGCGGCTGGGACACAACCGGGTCGCCGAGCTGACACAATCCTTCTCTCTCACACGCTGGTGTTGGCAAGGGCATGGGATTGCTTCCCTCATGCGGGCTTGGTAGGGAATTTTCTGAGAAGTAAGGAGTAGTCTATGCGACGGATGATTGTGGCCGCACTAACCGGCATCGCGTTTATGGTTCCGGGTCTGAGCCAGGCGGCAACCTGGAAGAGCGATTCGGCGCACGCCAGTGTGCAATTTGCCGTGAGGCATTTGATGGTCGCCACCGTGCGCGGCACGTTCGACAAATTCGACGTGACCGCGATCATAGACGAGGACGATATCAGCCGCTCCTCGGTGGACGCCACCATCGAGGTGGCCTCCATCAATACCCGCAACCAGAAGCGGGACGACCATTTACGCGGGCCGGATTTCTTTGATGCGGCCAAACATCCGACCATTACCTTCAAATCAAAGACGGTCGAGAAAATACAGGACTACAGTTATAAGGTCACCGGAGAGCTGACCCTCATGGGCGTCACCAGAGAGGTCGTGCTCGATGTGACCGGTTCGCCCCAGGCCGTCACCGACCTCCGGGGCAAGCCTCGCCTGGGTGGGGCCGCCACTACAACGATCAATCGGACCGACTATGGGCTCAGCCGCAACTCGGTCCTGGAGTCGGGCGGGGTGGCGATCGGCGAGGAGGTCGAGATCACGATCGACATCCAACTGGTGCCGACGCAGTAATTCGCGGTCGTATCTCCGCTTGTCTTGCGCCCTCACCCTGGCCCCCTTCGCCTCCGCTCAGGACAGGCTCGCCCTCCGGGGGAAAGGGAGCAGTCATTCCCAGCCCTTGACGGCCCCCCCGCTCTTTTGCTTGGTTGAAATCTCCCATGAAGCTGCTCGGCACGCAACTCGCCTATTTTCTGGATGAGCCGGCAACGCGCCGGAATATTGGCGCGCTCCTCAAATTCGCCGCCTTTTTGGTCGGCATTATTCTGCTCTTCTCGGTTCTCTTCCATGTGATCATGCTGCACGCGGAAGGGCAGGATCACTCGTGGCTGACCGGGGTCTATTGGACTCTGACGGTGATGAGCACGCTTGGCTTTGGCGACATTACGTTTCACAGCGATATTGGGCGGTTTTTCAGTATTGTGGTGCTGCTCTCCGGGATTGTCCTGCTGCTCATCGTCCTGCCCTTTACCTTTATTCGCTTCTTTTACGCTCCCTGGCTGGAAGCCCAGATACGGTTTCAGGCCCCGCGCGAAGTGCCGCCCGATACCCAGGGGCACGTCATCATCTGTACCTACGACACCATTGCTCCCGGTCTCATTGAACAACTGCGCCTCCAGGACATTCCCTACTATGTTCTTGAGCCCGACCCAACGACCGCCGCACGTCTGTATGAAGATGGCATTTCGGTCATTGCCGGTGAGATCGATAGTCGTCAGACCTACGAGAAAGTTCGGGCCTTCCAAGCCCGTCTGATCGTTGCCAACAGTGCGGACACCGTCAACACGAATATTGCCCTGAACGTCCGAGAGGTTGCCCCGGATGTCCCCATCATGGCAACGATCGAGGAAAAAGACTCTATTGATATTCTTGAATTGAGCGGTTGTACGCACGTGGTTCCTCTCAAACAGCGCCTGGGAGAGCGGCTGACGAACCGCATTAACATCGGTCACGCCCAGGCCCATGTAATCGGCAGTTTTCGTGACCTCCAGGTTGCCGAGTTTCCTGTCCACAATACCCCCCTGGCGGGCCGGACGATCCGGGAAACCCGGCTGCGCGAGGTTATCGGTCTCAATATTGTCGGGATTTGGGAACGGGGTCGTTTATTGTCGGTCACTCCAGACACTTACCTGTCCAACACCAGCGTCATGGTCGTTGTCGGCTCGGAAGAACAAATGCTGGAGCTCGACACCCTGCTTGTCATTTACGATACCAATTACAGTCCGGTCCTGATCATTGGGGGAGGCAAGGTCGGCTGTGCCGCCGCCGAGGCCCTGAAGCGGAAGGAAATACCGGTTCATCTGGTTGAGAATGACGAATCCTTTCGGGAACGGATCGAACACATCCCGGATCAGCTCTTTATCGGTGATGCCGCCGACCGGGAAGTCCTGATGCGTGCCGGTTTGCAGGATGCCCCGGCCGTCCTGCTGACCACAAACGACGACGCCATGAACATCTACCTCGCAGTCTACTGTCGCCGCCTCAACCCTGAATTACGCATCGTCAGCCGCATTACCCACGAAAGAAATCTCGAAGCCATCCACCGCGCCGGGGCGGACTTCGCCTTGAGTTACTCGTCACTTGGTATCGAGCAGGCCCTCTCCCTACTGCAAGGCCGTGAGCTAGGAGTCTTGGGCGAGGGAGTTGAGTTATTTGCAGTCTCGCTGCCTCGGATGTTGGTCGGCCTGACCTTATCCGACAGTGGGATTGGGGCGCGGACGGGGCTGAACGTGATCGGTATCCAGCACAACGGGAGCCTCATTACCAACCCACCAGCCTCAATAAAGCTCCAGGAAGAAAGCGAACTCATCATGCTGGGCAGCACCCAGCAGCGGCAGGCCTTTACCGAGGCGTACAGTTAGCTGTGTAGGGGCAATCCCCTGTGGTTGCCCCCGGTAGGGAAACGGGTAGCCACAGGGGGCTACCCCTACGGGGGGCCTGATACGGGTTGGCGGGCGGCGTCTGCCTGGTTCTGCGTCAGATGGAATATGGCCAGCAGCCCGGCACTCAGCCCATACGTGAATGCAAATTCCGGCGCGGCGGCAAAACCAAACGCATTCTGGACTCCCACGGGAGTCAGTTCATAGGCGTGGATCACCCCCACAAAAGACAGGGCCGCGGCGACCAGCAACCAGGCCGCCGCGCTGAGAAATTGGCGCTCGATAATAAAGACCAGAATGGCTGCCAAGATCATGGCGCTCAGCAGAAAGCCCTGGCTGAGGGCGATCACGCCGTGAATGTATAGCTCGCCCCCAAACTTTGGCGCAATGTCGAAGAGCGAAGCACCGGCCTTGCGGAGGCTGGTTTCGATCAACTGCAAGGCCCAGGTGGCCAGCGCGGGAATCAGCCCGAAGGCCACCGCCAGCGCGTGCGATTGGGGGACGGCCTGAAACGCCTGGGCCGTCATAATGATACCGATCCAGAGCAGAATACCCAGCGTCGCCTCGATCGGGACGATGTGGAGAACCACCGTCATGCCACCGATCAGACACAGCAGCCAGATGACCACCCCGTTAATCATCGAGTAGCCAACCCGTGCGCCCATCGCCTTCCAGGCCGGATGCCCGATATAGATGGTCGTGGGAAACGGGCTGCCGAAGAGAGCGGCCAGGAGCGTCCCTACGCCGTTGGCGACCAGTGAAGGCTTGGTTTCATAGCGGTCGCCGGCGGCCTCCGCACTTTCCAGATTCTGCAACGAGCCAATCACATTGAACAGGCCCATAGGAAAGATAATGGCCAGATACTGCCAGCCGCGCTGACTGGTCAGCAGGGCAAAGAGGTCGGACGGCACCGGCGTCGGCATATGCAGCGCCAGTACGTACTGTTCGGCCGGCGGCTCAAAGACCGGTATCCCCAGCAGGCGCAGCCCCCAGGCCAGGACGACCCCCGTCAGCACGGCCACCAGGCCACCGGGCAACCCGCCAGGGAAGGTCCGGCGTGACGCGTAGGCGGTCAGGATCATCATCATGGGCACCACCGCAATCAGCGGGTGGGCAAAAATCTGGAAGACGAAACCGACGGCAAGAAACGTAATCGCAACACCGGCCAGAGCCGTCAGCAGGGCTGCCCGCGGCGTATGCCGGCGCAGCCAGTCGCCCACAAAGGCACCGACCGTTTCCATCACCCCGCTGAGCAGACAGGCCAACAGTCCGACCTGCCAGGCCAAGGTCGGGTCTTGCGTTTCCTGATAGACCGGCCCCATGATGAGAAAAATGTAGGCAAAACAACTCGGCGTATTAATGCCATAGGGGAGAGCCGTCACATCGGTGCGCCCGGTTTGCAGCATCAGCCGTCTGGCTTGCCAGGCGTAAAAGATATTACCGAACAGGATGGACAGTGCCGCCCCAGGCAGGATGCGGCCAATCACCAGCTCTTGGGGCAGGCCGCAGACCAACGGACACAGCACGGCGATCAGCATGAGTTGCAAGAGATTGTCGATAAACAGGCCAAAGAAGCCGTCAATATCGCCCCGGACAAACAGGGCGCGCAGCCCGTGCACCGTCCAGGAGACTTCCCGCCCAGCCGCATCTTCGTGCATACGGCGGGCAGTCTAACGACCGGATAGACGGCCGTCAAACCGAACTGGAGTCGAGCTACGGTTGACAGCGCGGGCGAGAGTATATTGAGTCGTACTTTCATTTTGATTATCCGTGGTGAGTGTGACGTAAGGAGACGCTATGAAAACGCTCGTACGATTCGCTCGGGCTGGCCTGGTCCTCGGGGTGCTCAGCTTCTGCCCACCGTTCGGACATGCGGCAGACCTTGATGAGGTCCGAACCGCCGCGGAAGAGGGCGACGCTCAGGCACAAAACAGCCTGGCGGTCAGGTATGTGAAAGGCGATGGCGTCGAACAAGATGCCAAGGAAGCCGTCAGATGGTTTCGTCGGGCCGCCAAGCAGGACCACATCGGCTCACAGTATAATCTGGGCCTCTTATATCTCGCCGGGACAAAGAGCGACCGGGCGAAGCAAGAAGCCGCCAAGTGGTTTCACAAAGCGGCCGAGAACGGACATACGAAAGCCCAGTACCGTTTGGGCATGCTCTACGTCCAAGGCCGCGGTGTTGAGCAGGATTATGCCACTGCCGCCATTTGGTTGCGGAGTGCGGCTGACGAGAACCACGCCGAGGCCCAATACAATCTCGGCGTGCTGTACGATAACGGCTACGGCCTTGAGAAAGACCTGACCAAAGCGAGAGGCTGGTACCTCAAAGCCGCGGACCAGGCCCATCCGGGAGCGCTGTTCAACCTCGGGACCATCTACTTCGCCGGTCGAGGCGCGGAGCAGGACGATGCGGAAGCGGCCCATTGGTTCCGCCGGGCCGCAGAACGGGGCCATTCCGGCGCGCAGTACAACCTGGGCGCCATGTATCTGGAAGGCCGGGGGGTGGCCAAAGACGATGACACGGGCATCGACTGGTTACGCAAAGCGGCCGAACAGGGTCATGCCAATGCCCAGAAAATCATCGATCAAATCAGTGCCGGCAGCTAAGGGTGTCCGGTTCGGGCCTCTGCCTCAGCCGATGGGGGACGCATGACAGCGGTCACCAAACGGGCACGGCTCCCGCTGGCCGTGCTGATTATCCTCAGTGGCGTGGGTTGCGATCAAGTCACCAAACAACTTGCCGTCCAACAGTTGCGCGGCACGCCGCCCCTCTCCTTTATGCAGGACATTGTTCGCCTGCAATATGCCGAGAATCAGGGCGCCTTTCTCGGACTCGGGAATAGTTTGTCGCCCGAACTGCGCTTCTGGCTGCTCACTGTTGCGACCGCCGTGCTGCTCCTGGGCTTGGCCATCTTCCTCATCGTACAATGGAAGATGCCGCGTCTTTCGTTCATTGCGCTCTCGTGCGTCCTGGCCGGAGGGCTGGGGAATATGATCGATCGGCTGGTGCACGACGGTAGCGTCATCGATTTTCTGAACCTCGGTCTGGGCTCACTCCGTACGGGTATTTTCAATATTGCCGATATCGCCATAACAGGCGGTGTCGTGCTGCTCTGGATCGCCAGCTTGCGAGCAGACCCCCAGCCAGATGAGCCGACTGAGCCATAATAGAGTGACAGGCACAGACAGGGAACAACAAATCCCCTCCCGAGAGGAGAAGCGGGAACGAGCCGTTTCAACTCCTTCCACATGATGCTAAGGTCTGAGCCGATATTGCACGATGAAAAGAAAGGAGACCGTATGGCCAAAGATGCTGTCATCCCAAAGGGAATGGAGGCTTATTACAACGATTTTCATTTTGCTCCGGCAATCAAGGATGGAGACCGTCTCTACTGTTCCGGCCAGATCGGAGTGGGTGAGGGGTATAAGGTTTCGGACGATCCCGAAGCGCAGTTCACCCAGGCGTTTGAACATGTCAAATCCACACTGGAGGCGTCTGGCGCGTCGTTTGACGATGTGGTCGAGATGACGACCTTTCACGTCGATCTGCAAAAAAACATCCAGGCATTCATGAAGGTCAAAGACAACTACATGGCAGCCCCCTACCCGGCCTGGACCGCGGTCGGTATCACCGAGCTGGCATTTCCAGGCGCCTTGGTTGAGATCAAAATCATCGCCCGGCTGCCGTAGTATAAGGGATAAAGAAGGGATGAGGGATTGGGGGCTAGGGATTAGGGAAGAAAACACCCCGTGATTTCCCGCCCCAACCCCCAATCCCCACATGAAACCCTTCTGGAAGACAAAATCACTTACGGCCATGAGCCAGCAGGAGTGGGAGTCTTTGTGCGACGGTTGTGGACGCTGCTGTCTGAATAAACTGGAGGACAGCGAGACCGGGGCCACTCATTATACAAATGTGACCTGCTGGCTGCTCGACCTCACTCGCTGTCGCTGCAAGCGGTATGAGCGGCGGACCCAACTCGTTCCCGAGTGCGTGCGGCTCTCGCCCGAAAATGTTCAGAAGATCGGTTGGCTGCCGCACTCCTGCGCCTATCGACGCCTGGCCGAGGGCCGCGACCTGGCTTGGTGGCACCCCCTGGTCTCCGGCCGCGCCGAGACCGTCCACCAGGCCGGCATCTCGGTCCGAGGCAGAGTGGTCTCCGAGGAGACCGTCCCGCCCGAGGCGTTTGAAGACCATCTGATCGACTGGATCGAACACGACTGAGCGGGCTTCGACAAGCGCGGCCTGAACGGCTATAGTCGGCACCGCATATTTGCCACGGAGTGATACATGGGTCAGAAACGCTGGTCGCTATCGGTGCCTCTGGAAGGGTTCAGCCTTACAGAGCATGTTGAAATCGCGCGGGAAGCCGAACGGGCCGGCTATACTGACGCCTGGTCAATGGAGGTTGATGGCGTCGATTGTTTTGCCCCGCTGGCCACCCTGGCCCAGGCAACCGACCTGCGGCTGGGCACGGCGATTGCCAATGTGTATACGCGCGGGCCGGCGACCTTGGCCATGAGCGCGGCGGGTCTGGCCGAACTCGCACCAAACCGGTTCTGTCTGGGTATCGGCGCGGGTTCGCATCCGATTGTCGAATTCTGGAACGGTGGCAAGTTTGCCCGCCCGGCAGTCCGGGTACGAGAAATGCTGTCCTTCCTGCGTCAGGCGTTTAGCGGGGAGCGCGTCACCTTTGAGGGCGAGACCTTTACGGTCAAAGGCTTTCGGTTCAGCCGCCCGCCACAGACTCCCATTCCCATCCACGTCGGCGCGCTGAAACCGATGATGCTGCGGATCGCCGGGCAGTATGCGGACGGAGCGATTATCAACTGGCTCTCCGCCGATGACGTCAAAAAGTCGGTCGCCGTCGTGCATGAGGCGGCTCAGGCCGCCGGCCGCAGTCCTGACGAGGTGGAAATCACCGCCCGGATTTTCATCAGCGTTGACCCACCCGGCCCGGCGATGGAGACCGGCATCCGACGGCATATCAATACCTATTTGAACGTGCCGGTGTATAAGGCGTTCCACCAATGGCTGGGTCGGACCGACCTGCTAGGTCCCATGTGGGAGGCGTGGGCCGGCGGCGATCGCAAGGCTGCCGTGGCCGCAGTACCGCCGGAGGTCATGCAGGATTTATTTATTCAGGGCTCGCCGCAAGAGATGAGCGCACAGGTGCAGCGCTATCTGGATAACGGAGTGGACACGGTCTTTCTGCAGATGCAGTCATTTGAAACCGACCCGGCCATAAAGCGCGCCAATATCCTGAACGCCCTCCGCGCGCTCACCCCCAGTCCCTGACCCCCCTGCGCTCTCGCGCTTCCCCCTTTTCAAGGGGAATATATCCGGCCCCGTGGCCGGGCAACCACAGGGGGTTGCCCCTACGTTTTGCTCCTTCGTTCAAACGCGGAGAGCAAGAGGTACACCACCCCCATACCCAGGTTGGCTTTCACCAGTTGGGTGTAGCGGTCGTGAAGCCGCGCAAACTCGTCCCAAAAATGTTTCTTTGTCATATCGAAAGTATCAAAGTCCTGAATCTCTACGACCCGCAGATACTCCAATCGGTCGCCCACGACCAGGGCGTAATAGACCAGCGTGACAACCATGACCACAACGAGCCCCGTCTTCACCAAGCGTACACCCGTCCACCAGTCCGACCGCAGCAAAAAATACACCCCAGACACGGCCATCCCCGCGGCGGCAATAAATTCGAGGCGGTTCAGCTTGGCCAGCACCGTAGCATTCACGTTTCCGGCCAAGGTGGTCGTGGGCAGTTCCTGAAAGACTGTGCCAGCCACGGCAAAGCCGAACCCGGCCAGCGCTCCGATCCAAACGCCGGCGGCAAGCGTCTCTATAAAGACGAAGATACGATCAAAAAACAGTTTCATGGATGAAGAGGGGATTGGGGTAATCCCTAACCCCTTTCCCCTAACCCCTTTCCCAACACATGTCGGAGGGCGCTCTCCAGACTTGGATAACGAAAGGCATAGCCGGTCTGCATAAGGATACGCGGCTCAACCCGGGTGCTGGCGAGCAGCAGGGCTTCGGCCATCTCACCAAAGGCAAGCCGGGCCGCAAAGGCCGGGACGGGGAACAACGTCGGCCGCCCCAGGACCCTGCCAAGCGTCCGGGTGTATTCCCGATTCGTCACGGCCTCGGGGCACACCGCATTGAGCGGGCCGTTGACTTCATCGTTGGTGAGGGCGTGCTGTATCACGCCAATAACGTCGTCCAGGGCAATACAGCTCATATACTGTGTGCCCGCACCAATAACGCCGCCCAGGCCGAGCCGAAACGGCAAAAGCATTTTTTTCAGCGCGCCGCTGGCAGGACTGAGGACAATCCCGACCCGCAGCAGGGCGGTCCGTATGCCCGTGTCGGTCAACCCGGCCGCGGCAGCTTCCCAGTCCCGACAGACCTCGGCCAGAAAACCCGCCCCTGACCCGCTCTCTTCGGTCAGGGTTTCGTCGCCACGATCCCCGTAGTACCCAATCGCAGAGGCACCGACAAAGACCTTGGGCGGTTGGGCGCACTGTGTCAGTGCGTCGCACAACACCTGGGTTCCATTGACCCGGCTGTCCCGAATACGGCGTTTGCGCTCGGGGGTCCAGCGTCCGGAGGCGATGTTCTCTCCGGCCAGATGGACAACCGCGTCAAACCCCTCCAACCCGGCCCGATCAATCGTTCCGGCAGCCGGAGACCAGACGACTTCCCCGTCTTCCACACGCGCCCGGTCCTTTCGACCTTGCTCAAGACGGGCCTTTCGGACCAAACGCGTGACGCTATGCCCACCCGTTGTCAGGAAAGGGATAAGCGCGGAGCCAACCAAACCGCTTGCACCGGAGACGAGTACCTTCATCGGTCTTCCTCCCTCGTTTAACTGATTGTGCTGTCGATTATGGCAATGAGCAAGCACATCCTGGCGCGTCACCTGATGCCGATAGGTAAAGAGCCGCGCTAATTTCCGCCTGGTCCACGCGCCACCGAGTATCTGACCCAGCCGTCCGCCCGGCAGTGCGTATTCAATTCGATCCTCCAAAATGCAACTTTCCCGTTCGTCCGCTTCAATCCGATGGGTATGCTCCCAGTGGGCAAAAGGGCCGGAGATTTGGACATCTCGAAACTGGACTCCTGCTTCATAGCCACGATGTTCGGCAACCCATTGTCGGGAAACCGGGCCAAGCCCCATACGCAGCACCACTCGCCCACCGTTTTCAATGCCACCGCGGCGCTCAATAATTTCCACCGACTCCCAGGGCGGAGTGAGGCGTGTGAGCGCCCCCGGCCGTGCGTGCCACTCAAAGACCTCAGCCGCTGGCGCGGGAATATGCACCCGGCGGATAAAAACCTCCGTTCTCATGACATCCTGCCAAACACCGCGGCGCCCGTCTCTTTTTCACCATAGCCGGTCAGCTCGACATAGCCGGCGCCTTCGAGCGGACGCCCTTGCACTGTCCCGCTCGCGCGGACCGCGCCTTCCCAGTATCGAATCAGGGTGTGCATTTCCTGGTCAGCCATATATGGCGTAATCGTCAGGTCAATCGCCTCGCCCGGAATACGCACCCGCCATTTGGCTGGGTATGCGGTTCCGTCAGCCGGACTCTGCCAGGTTTGCAGCACCTCGATCTGAAAGTCCGCCGCAGTCAGGGTGCGCGGTGTCCCATCCGGGGCGACCAGGGTGCCACTGCTGAGGGGGTGGATATCGCCCGATTGCTGGCGGACCTGATAGACCATCAATTCTTGTCCGTCTGTAAGCTGAAGGGCAAACCAGTCCCAGCCCTGGAGCGCGTCGCCCAGCACGCTCGTACTCCATTCCCGGTCCATCCAGCTCAGCCCCTGTACCTGGAATTCTTCGTCTCCCAATCGAATGACGCCGGCCGAGCGCAGACGGGTGAGGGAATAATAATACGAAGCCTGACCTGCCGCAGTACCTTTCTGACTCAGCCCATTCCGGCCATGTAAGACAATAGGCTTGTCTGACACCAGCCTGAGGTCCAGCGCCACGTCCTGTTCTTCAGCGGAGAGCTGCATGGACACGGGCTGCCCCACAGCCGTCTCTCCGGTAACCGACCAGTCTTCGAGCCAGACGCGAAAGGGGGCGGCCGACGCACCAGCCAAACCAAACGCCGCTCGACTCAAACGCTGAAAGGCGTAAAAACGGTGCGCCGCTACGTCGCTCAGGGCGAAATGGGCCATATACACGTCCTGCGTACCCCAGGCCGAGGTACGCCCAGCTCGGTCTGGTGGTGCGTTCAGGGCCGTTCGGAAAAATGTGAGTTGGAATCCGAAATGGAGACCTTCGGTAGACTTCAGATTGCCGGTGTAATACCACCACTCCGTCCGATAGTTCGGATGCGGCCCATGGTCGTCCGGGAATCGAAATTTCCGCGGGCGGTCTGCCCGAGCAAAGCCGGCCAGATCCCCACCTAGCGCCTGGCCGAGCGACAGCCTGGGTTCCGTGGTCGTATGGTCAGGCGCTTGCCCAACGAGATACCACTGCCCCGCCCAGACCAAGACAGCCAGCGTCAGAAGGATTCCCACGATACGCAGAAAGAGGCTCATTCAACTCTCACCGTTTATTCATTACGCAAGGCTAGTGCCGGCGAGGTCCGGGCCATGCGCAGGGCCGGGTAGAGACCGGCCAGCAGCGCGGCGGCCACTGCCATTACAACAGCCTGCACAAGGATTTCCGGAGCAATCTCGATTTGCAGGGTCCAGCCAAACGAGCGCCGATTAATCACCAAGACTAAAATTAGCGCCAGCCCGATCCCGACGGGCACGGCCAGCAGACCGGCAATAAGGCCCATCAACCCGGTTTGGGAGGTCATGAGCCCCCAGACCTGGCCGGGGGTATAGCCGGTTGCACGCAGCACCCCCAGTTCACGCGCCCGTTCAAGCTGGAGAGCCATCAGCGCACTCAATACCCCGATAAAGGCCACCAGCGTGGTGAGCACATGGAGGACGGTTGTGATGGTAAAGGTTCGATCAAAAATTTCGAGCGAAGCGTCGCGCAGAGTCCGGTTTGAGCGGATGAGGACATCGTGCTCCGCCCCGGCCCGCCTGCGGAGTGATGCGACGAGGCGGTCAACATCGGTGTTCGGGGCAGCATACACGCCGAGGGAGGAGACCGTTGCATCCTGCCACCACTGGTCATAGGTGTGACGGCTCATCATTACGATACCTTGGTCTGAGCCGTAATCCGTAAAAATCCCGACCACCCGAAACACCTGCTCACCCCGGTCCGTGCGCAGTTGCAGCGCGTCGTTGAGGCTCAGTTGATGCCGATAGGCATAGGGCTCGGAAATAATAACCGTAGCCTCGTTCTGAAATGCCGGCCAGATGGCTTGCGGCTCACCGGCAATAAACGTAAAGGCCACATAGCTGCGTTCCGCCAGATCAAGGGCAACCAGTTGGGTGAGGCCCAGATGGGATTCGACCTGGAGTCCTCTATAAGTGTTCACCCGTGCAATACCGGGGGCGGATGCCAGTCGTTTCACCAGCGCTGGATCGAGCGTGGAATCACTCCGGCGGGCAATCAGGCTTGGCGGGGCAATATAGACATCGGCATGGAGTGAGGATTCCAGCCAACGCACGACGGTCTGACGAAAGCTCTGCACCATGATTCCCACGCCAACCGTGACGGACACGGCCACCATCAACGCGGCAATCGCCACCGCGGTCCGGCTCAACGTGGCCACCACGCTCCGCCCGCACAAACGCCCGAGCGTGCCGCCCCACGCATTCAACAACGGTTGGAACAGACGGATGCAGCCAACAGTCGTCAGCGGCGTCATCAGCACGCAGCCGAGGAGAACGCCAAACAGGGAACCGAAACTCAATAATAAATTCGTACCCGACAGCCACAGACCGCCGAGTCCGGCAGCAAGCGCCAGCAGGCCCAGCAGCATCGTCCGCGGTGCGGCTTGCTGAGCGCGTGTCTCCAGGCTTGAACGCTGCAAGGTCACGCGCGGAGGGGTCGCCGTGGCTTCCCAGGCCGGCCTGAGCGCGGCGAGCAGGCTGGCCCCGATGCCGAGCAGCATACCTTTACCGAGCACGACCGGGGTCAGCGCGAGTTCACGCACAGTCAGGACAAAGTACAGATCGGTAATCGTCCGCGTCACGAGCTGCACCAAGCCGTGGCTGAGGAGAATCCCCAGACCAATACCGGCGACGGTCCCCACTCCCCCCATGAACACGGCTTCACCCAGAACCAAGAGGCAAATCTCAAGGCGGGTCACACCCTGGGTGCGCAGCAGGCCGAGCAGACTCCGCCGCTGAACCACGGAGAAGGTCATGGTGTTATAAATGAGAAACGCTCCAACGATCAGCGCGAGCAGACTCAAGGCCGTCAGGTTGAGCTGGAAGGCTCGCGTCATCTGTTCGATGGCCTGAGAGCGGCCGCGCGACGACAGGATTTCCACACCGGCTGGCAAAAGCTGACGAATCGTTGCCAGGAGTTTTTGCCCTGCCTCGCCCTCGGGCGCGAGGACATCAATCCGGCTTAACTGGCCGACCAGCCCCAGGATTTCCTGAGCCGTGGCAATATCCGTTATGAGCAGATTCTCCACCGCGCTGGCGACCCGGCTCTCAGGCGGATCAAGCAAACCCACCAGAGTCACAGCCTGATGCCGGGTACCAACCCGGATACTGAGATGGTCTCCAATATCGAGACCGAGCTGTCGGGCGGTACGAGCGGCAATCAGGCCGGTGGCCGGCTGGGTCAGAAAGGCCGGAAAGTCGTTGTCAGGAGTCGCGCCTGCGCTGCTGAGATACGGACGGAAGGGAGCTTCCGCAAACGCGTCAACCCCGAGCAGGTGAAAAATCCGACCGGGATAGTCTGTCGCGGCGACATCACTTTCTACCACGGGCGCAAGAGCCCGGACTTTTCCCGTCAGCCGCAGACGGCGATACACCTCCTCGGCTAATCCATTGGGCCCTCCAACAATCTGATGCGTCGCTCGTCCGACGATGCTCTGGGTCGCCAGCAGAAAGGCCCGACGGGCACTCTCGTTTGCCACGTCAATCGCCACCACGACCGCAACACCGAGGGCAACGCCCAGCAGCGCCAGGCCGACCTGCCAGGCATGGTGCTGTAAATAGCGAAGGCTGGAACGCCACAACAGCCAACTCATCCGGCGGCCTCGGCAGGATAGTCACGCGCTACCACTTGACCGGCGTGCAGCGTGAGCAAACGGTCGGCGACTCCAATCACCTCGGGGCTGTGTGTGACCATGATCAGCGTTTTGCCGCGTTGTCGGGTCAGTCGATCCAGCAACTCAAGCACCCGCCGCCCAGTCTCAAGATCAAGGTTACCGGTTGGCTCGTCGGCCAGCAGCAGCAGCGGGTCGTGGATCAAGGCCCGAGCTATGGCGACGCGCTGTTGTTCGCCTCCAGACAGACGGTCGGGAAAGCTCCGGGCACGATCTTCCAGGCCGACGGCCTCAAGCAGGTCGTATGCCCGGCCTCGCTCTGCCGGCCCTGTACGGCCGTTGAGTTCCAGCGGCAGGAGCAGATTTTCTTCGACCGACAAGGTCGGAATCAAATTAAAAAACTGAAAGATAAAACCAATATGCACGCGACGGAATAATGTGCGCTCGCGTTCACTGAGCCGGGTGAGATTCACTTCGCCCTGATCGGTGGAAAAGACGACTTCACCGCTGGTCGGCAGGTCGATACCGCTCAGCACATTGAGGAGGGTGGATTTCCCTGACCCACTTCGTCCGAGCAGCACAACAAACTCGCCGGACTGAATGGATAAGTTGACCTGCCGCAAGACCGAATGGAGGCGCTCGCCTTCCTGATACACCTTGGTCAGGTCTCGTAATGCAATAAGCGGCCGACCCGACTGACTGCGAGACGAGTCGGGTGTCTTCTCCCCCCTGCTCACCGGACTGCCACCCCCTACTCCTGCCCTTTCCACGCCAGGACGATTTCCTCTGGTTTTCTTTCTGTCAGACTTCTCCCATTGTATAGACGTGACACAAACTGAGAAGCCCTCCGGTTATTGTGAGGGTAGTGTTGAGGGCATAGACTTGGTGCTATACGGTGATTGCCGACCAAGGCCGTGTAGTGACGCGAGTCTGGTGTGTCTCGACTGAACCTCGCCTCCTATGGTTCACCCCTTCATCAACATAGCCTCGTTTTACCTCGGCTGGTTTGCCTGTCTCCTGGGCGCTACCCACAACATGCCGTGGCTTGGCGTGCTGGTCATGGCTGCGTTACTGGCGCTACACCTCTTTCTGACGGCAAATCGCACGCAAGAATTACGCTTCATCCTGGTCACGGGCCTACTCGGGACCAGTCTGGATTCGCTGCTCATGCTGGGCGGTCTGTACACCTTTACGAATCACACCCTCTCATGGCTGTGTCCCATATGGATGACGGCGCTGTGGATGGGGTTTGCCTCAACCCTCAATCACTCCATGCGCTGGCTGCGCGGACGCTATCGCCTGACCTGTCTCTTTGGCGCGATTGGTGGGCCACTGAGCTATTATGCCGGTATGGGCCTGGGCGCGCTCACCTTTGTCCCTTCTACCATGACCACGCTGATGGTCCTTGCTGTGGTGTGGAGCCTCGTCGTTCCCGGCCTCCTGCGGCTGGCCCACACCATGTCATCTCAGGTCAACCCAGAAGAGCCGTGATTGCCTCTCGGCGATAATCGAAGATGCGTTCCAGCAGACGGGCGACAAAAAGTTTCTGAGCCAGAGTGCCAAGAATACCGTACGGGATTTCGTAATCCACCACATCCCGCATCAGGGTTCCATCGACGCCGACTGAGAACTCATGCAGATGCACCCAGTGCTTATAGGGTCCGGAGAGCTGGCTATCGACAAAGCGGTACGGGGGGGCATAGTCCTCTATCCGTGTGGTCCACTGGATAGGAAAACCGACGAGTCTGAGATGATATTCAATACGCGCACCGACCTGCATGGTGACAGGCAATGGAGTCAGAATACGGAAATGCAAAAACGGCGGAGTAATACGCTCCAGGTTTCCCGCATCGGCGAAAAATGAGAAAACGGTTTCCAGCGGTTGTGGAATGCGCTGCACTCGCTCAAGTCGGTACCGGGCCGTCGCCATCGTATCCAGCGTAGCGGATGAAAAGAGCCCGACAAGCAGGTGGTGTGGGGCTGTTGTCGGCCCATGGCGAGGCAGGACAGCACATGACCACCTGGAAAGACCTCTGTATGCTCCGCCGCCTCCTGCCCATCCTCGGTCGCTGTCTCCGTCTTCAGTGTCCACGCTGCGGGCAGGGCCGTCTGTTTGCGCGTGCCTTTACGCTTTTTGAGCATTGTCCGGTGTGCGCCCTGTCCTTTGAACCGGAACAGGGCTATTATGTTGGCGCGATTTACCTCAATTACGCCGCTACGGTGGTCATTGCCACACCTGGATTTTTGATTCTGGATTATTGGACGGATTGGTCGTTGACACACCAAGTGCTGATCTGGAGTGCCTTTGCGATCGGCTTTCCCATCCTGTGCTTCCGTCACTCCAAAAGCCTGTGGCTGAGCCTGGACTATTTCTTCACCCAATCTCCCAGAGACGGAAATCGGCCAAACGTGACAGAGAGTTAGGGGCTGACTGCTTCCTCGTTCAGCGCCGCGGGTTTCTTACTGAGGGTCCGGCCGTGCTGGAGAGTGCTGCCCGAACAGGGCTCGGAGAGCGGCTGGCAGAGACTTAAGATCTTCCAATATCAGATACGAGGCCGGTAGCAGTACCAGGATGATGGCGGTGGCAAACAAAATACCGAAACCGAGAGAAATGGCCATAGGCACCAGGAAGCGAGCCTGGACCGAGGTCTCAAAAATCATCGGGGTCAACCCGAAAAACGTGGTCAGCGAGGTCAGTAAAATAGGACGGAACCGACGAGTCCCAGCCTGACTAATGGCTTCGCTGGCGGAGAGCCGCCGCGTCGTACGCAGCCTATTGGCCGTGACTATCAGAACCAGCGAGTCGTTAATCACCACCCCGGACAGGGCAACAATCCCGAGTAGGCTGATGATGCTCAGGTCGTGACCGAGCAGCATAAGGCCCAGAATCGCGCCAATGATGCCGAACGGAATGCTCAGCATCACGAGCAGCGGCTGAACATAGCTGCGGAACGGAACGGCCAGCAAGCCGTAGATACCGAGCAGCGCAAATACAAATCCGATACCCAGGGCCTCAAGTGACTCTTGTCGGGACAACTCCTCGCCTTCCAGCGCATAGCTCAGACCGGGGTATTTTTGCATGAGCACCGGCAGTTCCCGGCTGAGTACCTCGGCCATGATGATACTCGTATTCGCCGTGCTTTCGTCCACGTCTGCGGTCACGGCAATAATCCGCCGGCCCTCCCGACGGCGGATTTCGGTATAGGCGCGTCCGCGGTCAACGTATGCGGCCTGAAAGAGTGGAATCTCGCCGCCGCCATCCGTGCGCAGCATCAACTGCTCAACCGTATGGGCCGTGCGCCGCTCGTTTTCAGGCAGGCGGACCATGACGCGGACTTCGTTGCGCCCGCGTTGTTGCCGAAGCGCTTCGGCCCCATAGAAGGCGCTGCGGACCTGTCGGGCCAGGTCGGTGGCGTTGATGCCCAGGCTGCGCGCTTCGGGTTTGAGGGTCAGGCTTAACTGTGGCTTGCCGCGAGCAAAACCGTCGTCAATATCACGCACTCCGGCATATCTGGTCAGTGCTTGGGCCAACTCCGTTGCCGCCGCCTCCAGCGTGGGCCGGTCGCGGTGCGTCAACTGGATGTCGATGTCCGCCCCCTCGCTGACATTCGTTTCGGCATCAAAGGTCAGGGTTTCGATGCCGGCAATATGGCCAGTCGCCGCTCGCCAGGCGTCCGCAAATTCCAGGCTGCCAATCTCGCGCCGCTCCGACGCTACGAGCGAGACCTGCACGCCCACCAGATGGCTTCCCCCTCCACCAGGGCCCCCGGCACGCGGAGGCCCGAACGACGGCAGGGGCGCGCCAATCAGGGCATACGTGCCCCGGAGTATGTCCGCTCCTCCGCGTTCCTCAACAGTGGTCAGCGCCGCGGTGAGCAGTTGATGCCGAACACGCCGGGCGGTCTCTATCGGCACCCCAAACGGCAGGGTCGCCTGAGCGGTGACAACATCGGTATCAATACGCGGAATGAAGCTGAACGGAACATGGCCCCCACCGATCAGACCGCCCGCCAGGATCAGTAGCGCAATTCCCGTGGCAAGCGTCGTGTACCGGTTGGCCAAGGCCACACGCAAGAGCGGCTGATAGCCCTGCGTCATGCCGCGCTGTAAGAGATTGTTACAAATACGGCGCGGCTTCCCGAGTACGGCCCACACCCGATTCTCGGGTGTCTGGCGCGACAGGTGGGCGGGCAGAATGAAGAGCGATTCAATGAGCGACACGACAAACACGGCCACCACAACCGCCGGAACCTGACCAAAGAGTTTTCCGAACGTCCCCGGAACAAAGATGAGCGGCAAAAACGCCACGATATTGGTCAACACGGCAAACAGCACCGGTCCGGCGATATCTCTGGCGCCTTCGACCGCGGCTTGCAGAAAGGGTAGGCCCTGCTCGCGCCGGTCATATATATTTTCCCCAACGACCACGGCGTCATCAACCACAATGCCCAAGGTAATAATAAAGGCAAAGAGGCTGATCATATTAATCGAGGCACCGGTCAGCGGCAGAAAAAGAAACGAACCTAAAATGGAGATGGGGATACCCAAAGTCACCCAAAAGGCCAGCTTGGGGTCGAGGAAGATGCCCAACAACAACAAGACCAGGACCAGCCCCAGGAAGGCGTTTTTGACCAGCAGGTTGACCCGGTCGCGGTAGACTTCGGACCGGTCGTTCCAGACGGTCAATCCGATGCCGGGCGGCAGGTCAGGCTCGATTTCGGCCACATAGGCCCAGACGACATCAGAAACCGACTGGGGGCTTTCATTGCCGACGCGAAAAACCTGGACCTGGACCGCACGCTGCCCGTTGAAAACCGCCTCCACGTCGGTCTCCTCAAAGCCATCATGAATATACGCAATATCGCCCACCAGGAGCTGCGAGCCGTCCGGCGCTGCCGCGACCGGGATATTGGCGTACTCACGGGCAAAGTCGCGCCGTTCCTGAGTGCGCAGCAGCACCTCACCGCCTGGGGTTTTCACCCCGCCGGCCGGCAGCTCAATCGCCGCTTCACGCACCTCACGTGCAATGCGATCAAGGGTCAGGTTATAGGCCCGCAGGTTGCGCTGCGGGACCTCCAGGCTGATCTCCAGCGGTCGGGCGGCCGCCAGCTCAACCAGGGTCACGCCGGGCCGTTGCAACAACTCGTCTCGAATGCGCTCGGCCAGACCGCGCAGGGTCTGCTCATCCTGCGGACCATGCACCAGCAGGGTCAGCACCCGATTACGCACCTTGGACAGGCTGACGATTGGCCGTTCCGCTTCCTCGGGAAAGGACAGAATGCTGTCCACCGCATTTTTGACATCCTGGAGCGCCTTGCCCGTATCTGCGCCGGTCAGCAGTTCAATGGTCACCCCGGCACGGCTTTCGGTCGCTGTGGCCCGCACCTCTTTAACCCCGTCCAGCCCCCGCACCTCGTCTTCGATAGACAGAATAACCCCCTGCTCGACTTCCGCGGGGCTGGCTCCACGATGGAGCACGGAGACGGTAATAGTATCGACGGTGAACTCGGGGAAAATTTCCTGTTTGACCCGCGTGCTGAGAATGAGACCACCCACCAGAAACAGCAGCATCATCAGATTGGCGGCCACATGGTTGCGTGCCATCCAGGCGATTGGACCGCCGTCATACGTCGATGTGTCAACAGTGTCGGCCACGGAAGGCTTATCCCCCGTCCGCGCGTGTAGAGGCCGGCTCAGCCTCCACGGCCTGCAATCGCATCCCCGGCAGCGCGGCCGGCAGAGAGCTGGTCACGATCTGCTCACCGTCCGCCAGACCAGCGCGAATCAGCACCGAGTCCCGTCGCCGCAGCGCCACCTCTACCTGCCGAATTTCCAATTCCTGCCGCGCGTTATACACCCACACGCGCTCCTCCTCGCGCAGGCTGCTGCGCGGCAGGACTATCGCCTGGGGCAGGGTCGGGCCGAGAATCTCCACTCTGACATACTCTCCGAGCAAGAGAGACGAACGAGGGCTCTCACCGGGCCTGTCCTGAGCCGGCTCAAAGGGCTCCAGACCGAGCGGGTCCGGGACGAGGACCAGCACCCGGGCCATACGGCCGTTTTCGGTCACGTCACCGAGCAGACGCTCGACCCAGCCTGTCCACCGGACGGACTGTCCGTTTCCGAGATCGCGCAGAATACGGACGGCAGAGCCTCTTCCCTCGACATCCGAGAGGCCATCAGGCGGCCGTGATTGGGCCGCGTCCGGGAATTCCACCCAGCCGAGTTGATTCAGCGGCACGCTCACTTCGACCCGAAACGCATCGGTACACACCAGGGTGGCAACCGCACTCCGCGCGTTGACCAGTTGCCCGACTTCAACCGTCTCCTTCAATACCAGGGCGTTGCATGGCGCCGAGACCACGGTTCGGCTCAGGTTCAGTTCGGCCTGCGCCAAGCGACTCTTGGCCGCGTCCACCGCGGCCCGCTTCTCTTTGAGATGCGGCTGGCGCAGCGCCAAGAGCCGCCCCATCTCACTGGTCTCGATGGACGGCTCCAGCAGGTCCCATTCCTGGTGGGCAACGACCTGATTCCCTTGCTCGACTTGCAGCTCGAATTCCGCCCGCGCCAGATTGCCCCGCTCGGTATCGACCGCCAGACGATAGTCCTGCGGGTCAATTTTGAGCAGCACCTCGCCCGCCCGGACCAGGCCGCCGTCGATCAGGTCGTCGTGCTGGGCGATGACATAGCCCTCGACCCGGGGGAAGAGGGTCAGTTCCCGGTGGGCCCGAACGGTGCCATACGCCTGGAGTCTGGCTTGCTCATCCCGGGCGTGAACGGTGAGCACCTCAACCAGCGTGGGCTCGGCCTCGTGGTCAACCCTGGGGACCGGAGGCCGGCTGGCGATCAGCGCCCGGGTGCCCAGTATGCCAGCAATGAGAATGAGCAGCGGCAGTCCAAGCCGGAACAGACGCGTTGCCCACACTTTCTCCCCTGCGGCTCGTGTCACAGCCGTCCTCCTGAGAGCGTAGCCGGGTCAGGCAAGGTAGCCAAGCGGATAGCGTTCGGGGCTTCCAGGGCCTCCGTCCACTTACCGCCCAGGGCCCGGTAGAGTTCGGCCCGCCGGCTCAGCAGGGTCTTTCGCTCGCTGATCACCCGTCGCTGGAGTGCCTGGAGCGATTGCACCGCCACGAGCACATTCAGGTAATCAATAAGACCGTGGGTATAGCGCGAGCGGGAGACATCCAGCGTTGACTGGGCGAGCGTTATCTGCCGCTCAAGATTGCGCAGGAGTTCTCGTTGCTGACGTTCCTGAATCAAGGCGTCTTCGATCTCACGCAGGGCGGTCAGATACGTCTGCCCAAAGCGGTCGAGCAATTCCTGGACCCGCGCTTTTTGCCGGACCACCTCGTTCCGGCGGCGGCCGCCATCAACCAGCGGCGTGAGCATATCACCGATCAGCGAACCGATTTCCTGGCGAAAGAAAGTGTCCCAACTCCGCGCGCTGAACTCGTAGGACAACTGCAATACCAGGCGGGGCAAGCGTTCGGCCACGGCCGCGGCGACCCGATAGTCCGCGGATTGGAGTCGAAGCTGGGCGGCCTGCAAGTCCGGACGGGACGCCAGCAGCATGGCCGGAGAAACCAGTTGCGGGAACGGCGGCAGCTCGGGTAGCGCCCGGCCGGGCGCCAGCTCGTCAAGCGAGCCCGGCACACGGCCGAGGAGAACCGCAAGTTGATTGAGGGCCGTCTCCAGAAACGATTGGACAACCGGCACCTGAGCCTGGGTATCGGCCAACTGCTGTCGTTGCTGCAACACATTCACGGCCGAGCCGGTCCCAACGCTGAAGCGCAGCTCGGTCAGATTGAGCAGGGTCTGGCTCACCCGAATCTGTTCCCGCAGTACATCCAAAAGGGCGTATTGCTCCTGACAGGTGAGCCAGACATTCACCACCGCGCCCGTGAGCAGCAGGGCCGTGGCTTCCACGTCCTGACGCGAAGCGACCGCTTCAAGCCGGGCGGCGGTCCGCTGGGACGCAATCCGCTTCCAAAGATCAATTTCATACGTGAGGCCCGTGGCCACAAAATAACGGTCCGGATTCGCCGTGCGCCTGAGGCGGTTGCCGTGCCGGTCTATCGCTTCCCGGTCGACGGTATGGAGGCGAGAGGCACCCGTGCGGAAATCGACCTGGGGCACCTGCTCAGCCCCCCCGATGCGAGCCAGGGCCTGGGCTTGCGCGAGCCGGGACCACGTCTGTCTCAGCTCAAAGTTCCCAGTGAAGACGCTCTCCATCGCCGCGTTGAGCCGGAGGTCGTCAAACTCCCGCCACCACTGCCCCAGAACCCGCTCGCCTGTCGTCCCATGATGATACGCCTGCGGGATGGCAACCGTCGGCTGCTCAAGAGAACGCACCGAGTACGGGCTACAGCCGGCGATGACAAGCAAAAACAGCAGAGGAAACGGCACTATCCGTCGGAAATGCGTTCGTTGGAAAACGGGCTGTTGTCGTACCATGAGCAGGGCGGGCTTTCACCTTCTACTGCTATTTTATCGCTTTATTATATCGTGCAATCCAGGGTTTGCATCAGGGGCCGGCAGACGGGCGGGGCGCAACCGTTTGGCCGGGCCTTTGCGTTGCCTCTTCCTGACAGACTTGATAGGGGACGAGGTTCAACCGGCGACCGCCTGTGAGGAGCAGAATACCGCATGGTCAAAATCACCTATTTCGAAGAGTACGAGATCGGTGCGGCTCGCGAGACCCTGGGCCGGACGATTACCGAGAGCGATATTGTCACTCATGCCGGACAAACCGGAGACTTTTTTCCGCACCATGTGGACGCCGAGTGGTCCAAGACCAATGAGTTTGGCCAACGCATTGCCCACGGCACCCTGATTCTCAGTATTGGTGCCGGGATGACGGCCACGGAGATCAATCCGGTCTCGTTTTCCTATGGCTACGACCGCGTGCGTTTTATCCGTCCGGTTTTTATTGGCGACACGATCCACGTTCGTCTCACGGTCAAGGACAAGCGCGATTATCCCCGGCGGACCACCCACGGCGTGCTGGTTGACCTGCTCGAAGTCATTAACCAGGACGGCCACGTCGTGCTGGCCTGCGAGCATTTGTCCCTGGTAGAGCGCAAGACACCGGCAGAGAGGGTCACACCCTCATAGTCCAAGGAGTCAGCATGGAATCCATTCGCGCAGTCGTGGTTGATCCCGGCACGGAAAAACGCCTGACTATCCAGAACGTCGATCCCCCTTCCCCGCTTTCGTCCGAAGCGGTCATCCGCGTCAAAACTGTTTCTCTGAATCTTGGTGAGGTTCGGTTTTCCATGAATGCCGAGGCCGGATGGCGACCGGGCTGGGATTTAGCTGGAGTCGTTGAGCGGGCTGCGGCTGATGGCGCTGGCCCTCCGGTTGGAGCCCGCGTAGTCGGCTTCGTCCCATCAGGTGCATGGGCGGAGCAGGTTGCCGTGCCGACTCATGCCTTAGCAATTGTGCCGGATGGGGTGTCTTTTGCTCAAGCTTCCACGTTACCGGTTGCCGGCCTCACCGCACTGTATTCGCTTGAGCGTAACGGTTCACTCCTCGGCCGTTCCGTATTGATTACTGGTGCTTCTGGCGGTGTGGGCCATCTGGGCTGTACGCTGGCTCGACACATGGGCGCACACATTGTTGCCTCAGTCCGCCGTCCAGAGCGCGCGCAACACGCGCGTGACGCAGGCGCACATGAGGTTGTGGTTGGAGAAGATATGGCAGGCGCGGCCGCGTTTGGCCCCTATCATATGATCGTTGAATCGGTTGGTAGTGAAACACTGACGAAAGCCTTATCCATGCTCGGTCCAGATGGTATGTGCGTCACCTGTGGAGTATCAGCGGGGGCAGAGGTGACCCTGAACGCGCGCGACTTTTTTCGTATTGGTGGAGCCAAGCTGTACGGCTTTATTCTGTTTCACGAGGTGAAGGCCCATCCAGCGTCAGCAGGCTTATCTCGACTGGCCCAACTTGTCGCCGATGGCACTCTCACACCACAGATTGGAGTCGAAGCGCCCTGGGCTACTATTGCTGACGTGGCCCAACGATTTTTCAATCGAGAAATTGCCGGCAAGGCGGTACTGCTGTTGTAGGTTCGACGGGCAATCCATACGCAGTCAGCCCGACACAGACCGGCACGAAGGAAGGACACAAGTCCATGCAATTCGGCGTCTTTTATCAGTTACCCTGCGCCCCTGGGCAGTCTGTTCCGCAACGCTACTGGGATACGTTCGAGCAAATTGTCACCGCGGACCAGCTGGGTTTTGATTCCGCGTGGCTGGCCGAGGCCCATTTTGACGCCGGCTTTTCCACCATGCCGGCGCCGCTGGTGGTTGCCGCGGCCCTCTCGGGGCGCACCGAGCGTATCCGCCTCGGTATCGGGGTCAGCCAGCTCCCGCTCCATAATCCGGTCAGCGTGGCCGAAGAAGCCGCAACGGTTGATATTGTCACCGGCGGAAGGCTGGACTTTGGCCTGGGGCGGGGAACGTGGAATCACAACTTCGACGGTTTTGGTGTTCCGTGGGAGGAACGCACGACCCGGCTGGAAGAAGCGATTGATATCCTGGAACAGGCCTGGGCCGATGCCCCGCTCACCTACCACGGTCGGCACTATCAGTTCGAGTCAGTCAACGTCGTGCCCAAGCCAATTCAGCAGCCCGGCCCGCCGCTGCATATTGCCGCCAACAGTCCGAGTACGGCAGGATTTGCCGGGCGGCGCGGCTTACGCCTGTTGATGGCCGCCCCCATTCACCCCTGGCCGGATGATTTCCTGACTCATCTCGGGCTGTACCGCGACTCCGCGGCCAAATCAGCCTCAGAAAATGCACAGGTGTCCGCCGTCTTCTTTGTCTTCCCGGCTCGGGACCGGGCCACGGTGCGCACGCAGATGGCCGATAGTTTTGCCCGTCACCCCATAGGCCAGCGCACCTCGTATGAAACCGCGGAAGAGAAGATGGCCATATTCGGCAGCCCGCAGGAATGCATCGACCGGATTGCAGAGGTGCAGCGCCGGGCCAAGCTGGATGCTTTGATCTGTTCCTTCAATCCGGGTGGAACCGTTCTCCACGAGCACGTGAAGGTGGCGATGCAGCGCTTTGCGGAAGAGGTGCTGCCGAGCGTGCGTGACCTGTAGCGTCTCATCGGCTGGCGCTTTGCTCAACCGCTCGGCCCACAAATATAATCGAAGCGGGCTTGCTCGTCTTCGGATGGACCGGCTCGCGGCATTCCAGGATAGCGAAACCACTGTCGCGGAGGAGTCGAATCCAGGACCCCACAGTGCGGAAATACCAGGGGGCCGGGTCGGTAAACTCCGGCCCGAATCCATCCCATGAGCCGGGCCGCCAGCCGTCACAATAGGGCCGATCACCACACGCCATGACAGGGTGGAGGGTCTGAATGACTATATGGCCCTGGGTCTGTACATAGCGCGACAGGGCGTGAAGCAGATGCTCCACCGAGTCTTTTCCCAGTAATGAAAAATTACAGATGATCGTGTCGAACCGACCTGCGCTGAGCCGACCGGCGGCCACATCCTCGTAGGAACAGACCTGAAACCGTCCACCCTCGAGTCGCTGCGCTTCCGCTATCAGTTCGGGCACGACGTCAATACCGAAAACCTCGATTCCACGCTCCGCAAGCGCGCGAGCCAGCCAACCTTCTCCGCAGCCAACGTCAAGCACGCGTCGCGGCGTCAGGCTTGTAACGGCTTGAACTATGGCCTGATTGGTGACCAGCGTCCGACTTTCAATCTCCTTATTCTGGACGGCTTTCGTCCAGGGACGGGCGTTCGTATGCCACGAAGTCACGATCTGTTTGTCGCTGAATTCCGGCATCGGGTGACACGCAAACTCAACTCTCCTGTTTCGCGTGGCGGCTGGAACGCCGAGCAGGACGAGCCGGTCGGGTGTCCAGCCACTTCTGAAATGAAGATTGACTCTCTCCCGATGGTCGCCCCGCCAGGAGACCCTCAACACTGATATCCTCATCGATATCTTTCCAGCGGACCCCCTGTCCTTTACCGATCAATCTCCAGTTCGCGGCTTCCTCTTTCGTTGCATGGTACAGACGTGGAAACCAGGCGAGGGGGGCGAATATAGTTCGTCCGTCGTCCAGATCAACGCGTAGAGTGTCGGCCGAGACCTCCACCTTTTCCGCTCTGGGGACTGTAATCTCAACCGCGGAAATACTCATGCCAAGCCTCGATCTCACTTTGAGTTTGTCCCCTCACCCCAGCCCTCTCCCCCAAGGGGCGAGGGGGCAGTAAATCCCCTCTCGGGAGGGGTGCCGTGTAGCGGCGGGGTGGGTTCTCCCCGGCCCGATGGCTCCCCACATCTGGCGGACTCTGGTTCTCGGGAATGTGCGTCACACGTCCCTGTGAGGAGGAGGGGCAGGGAGATGTAAAACTGAGACACGATTCAAGCCTTCCATAGCATGAGTTAAAACGACTCCGGCCTCCCGAGTCATGGTCCCGTCAGCGGGGAGTTCTTGAGATGCGTGCGCCAGTTGGGGCGGGGCGTCGTATCGAGCGCATACGCATAAAACTTCCGCTGCCCCGTCCGATACCGCCCACGCAAACCCATGGTTCCCCTGGACCCCTAAGGCTTGATTCACATCTGCCCGCGGCCGGTTGGCCGTCACCGTCGCCACCAGAGTCCCCGTACCCCGTGGCCCCCCGACATAGATTTCGACGGGGAGGGAGACTGAGGTCCGTAGCGGGTCTACCGCCCAGCCATACACCGTCACGGGCTGTCCATTGTGTACCCCCACCAAGTCCAGATAGCCCCGCAGGGTGCGGGACGCTTCGCACACGTCCGTGATGGCACTCCAGCCGTAGTGGGCTCCCCACATCGTGGGCACAGCTCAAGCCGCTCTGACATTCGCTGTTGATATCACAGTCCCCGTGCCCCGCACTACAGGGCCCCGGGTTCTTGCAGTAGTCAGCATGACCGAGTGGGAGGGGAGTCAACGGGCACGCTCCAGGCCGTGGCGCTGTGGGGCGTGCCGTCGTGCAGGGTCACGGGGAGCGCGGTAGACGGCCTGGGTGGTGGTGGCGGTCGGCTTGGTCGTACTCCATCCCTGTGGCCGGCTGCTCGCACTGCTCGTCGGACGGGCGGGGGGGCTCGTCGCCCGGATATAGATGGTCTCGGTGCGGGTGGTCACGACGGGCTGGGGGGCTTCGCATACGTCGATGGCGGCATTCCAACCGTAGTTCGCCCCCACATTATTGACACACTGTAAGCCGCTCTGACATTGGCTGGGGGTGACTGGGTCACAGTCCCCGTGTCCGGCGATACAGGGACCGTGGTTCTTGCAGTAGTCAGCGTGGCCGGGCGCGAGCAGGGTGATTGACGTGGGCTTGAGGGGGGTGCGCACGGTCGGAGTGGGGCTCTGGTCCAGGGCGTAGACAGAGAACTGGTAGGTGCCACTCTGATAGGTCGTGGGGATAGGCCACGCGAAGCCGTGGTTCCCGGTGATCTGGTGCGCTTGGTTGACGTCGGGCCGGGACTGGTTGGCGGTAATGGTGGCCACGAGGGTGCCGGTGCCCCGGACTCCACCCACGTAGATCTCGACGGGGATGGAGGTGGTGGAGGCGGCGGTGTTGTACGCCCAGCCATAGAGGGTGAGGGGACCGTGGAGGCGGGAGATCACATCGACGTAGCCCCGGAGCACGGGCGTGGGAGCGGTGGGGGCGGCGACTTGGGTCAGAGTACCCCAGGCCGTGGCCGACTGGAAGACGCTGCCTTGGTAGGTCACGATGCGTTGACTCTGGTAGACGCCTTGGGTGGTGGTCGGAGTCGGCTGACTGGTGCTCCAGCCGCTTGGGGTATGGTTCTCGGTACTGGTGCCACCGCTGGGAGTTGCGGGCGTGGTGGTGGCGAGACGGTAAATTGTTTGGGTCTGGGTGGTGGTCGGGGACGGTGACTTGGGTTGGGGTGCCCCAGGTGGTGGCGGATTGGAAGACGCTGCCCTGGTAGGTCACGATGCGTTGACTCTGGTAGACGCCTTGGGTGGTGGGCGGGGTCGGTTGGCTGGTACTCCAGCCGCTGGGGATATGGTTCTCGGTACTGGTGCCGCCGCTGGGGGCTGTGGGCGTGGTGGTGGCGAGACGGTAAATTGTTTGGGCCTGGGTCGTGGTCGGGGGGGTGACGGTAGCGGCGAGGCAGACATCGACATCGGCGGCAAAGGTGTAGCTTGCCCCGACATCTTCAACACAGGTCAGCCCGCTCTGACATTCGGCGTCGGTGTCGCAATCTCCTTTGCCCGTCGGACACGGCTGGGTGGTCAGACAGTACGCTTCTTCCCCCGCCTTCGCGGCGCAGACATCCATAGTGGAAGGGTAGCCGTACCGTTCCCCGACGTTATGCAGGCAGGTGAGGCCGCTCTCACACTCTTTGTCGGTCTCACAGTCTCCTCAGCCAGCCGGACAGGGATTGGTGGCGGAGCAGAAGGTCCAACTCCCCCCGTCGTCACAGATGCCGATGGTGGCGGCAAACCCGTGGCTCGCCCCGGCGTTGGCGAGGCAGGTGAGGCCGCTCTGACACTCGGCGTTGCTGGTACAGTCGCCTTGGTTGACGGGACAGGGGCCGTGGTGCTGACAGTAGCCTTCGGTGCCGACGGCGCGCAGGGTGAGCGGGGCAGAATCGGGACTCAGTTGGGTGCGCAGGGTGGGGGTGGGGGTTTGGTCCAGGGCGTAGACGGAGAAGGTCTGGGCGCTGCCTTGGTATTGGGTGGGGACGGCCCAGGCGAAGCCGTGGTTGCCGGTCAGGCCCTGGGCGGTGTTGATGTCGGGCCGGGACTGGTCGGCGGTAATGGTGGCGGCCAGGGTGCCGGTGCCGTGGGGACCACCCACGTAGATTTCGATAGGGAGGGAGGTGGTGGGAGTCGCGGTATTATAGGCCCACCCGTATAGGGTTAAGGGGCCGCTGTGCAGATGAGAGACGCCTTCGACAGAACCCTGTAAGCTCGGCGTCGCTTCACACACGCTGACGGTGGCCGCAAAGCCGTAGTGGGCCCCGCGATCATCGACGCACTTCAACTCGCTTTGACATTCGCTCGCACTGTCGCAGTCCCCTTGCCCGGCGCTGCATGGCCCCATGATTTGACAGTAGTCGGCATGCCCTACCGACAGCACCGGACGGGTGGTCTTGCGTGCCTTGTAGTACCACCCGTCAAACCCGACCCATAATTCGTCGCTCCCGATGATCTCTAAATGCAGCCAGGGGCCGAGGGGTCCATCATCGGTCGGCTCATAGACTTCAATGATTTCATCCCCATCCGCCTGCCCCCCACCTGAAAGATAATTACTGCTCCACCGCTCACTCTTGGGCACCACCACTCCGTCTGCCGGATCGGGATAAGGGTAGAACCACACCCTGTAGGTCGGATTCTCGATCCGGTCACCGAGGGCTCGAAACAGGGCGGCCGTCACAACCAGTTCCTGCCCTACCCACGCCTGGGCCTCCGCCGCAGTGGTCCCAATCGATCCCCCATACTTGACCGCCTCGTAGATTTCATACCGTCCATAGATCGATGTCAGGTCTTTGGTCCGTTCATGCGGCCCTACATACTCCGTGGTCTCTTGCCCTGTAGCACTTCCCCACATGAACAGCAGAACACACAGGAAGAACAGATGTACTCGAGGACGGAACTGCATCAGTCTATGCTGCTTAGGCATCAGCTTCATTCTTACGACGTGCAGGTGTAGTCCTCATTGTTGAACAGCCTTGTTTCGCCTCGCCGCCGCTTGATCAGGCCCGGGCTATCCACAGGGACGGAAACGTTTTTACACGTTTCTTTGCCGTCCACCGTTTTGCACTGTTTCTTTTCCTCTCTCACATGATGAAAGGCTTGCATCGCCTCTTCGATGCTTTTGTAGAGGGGATCTGGATTGGTAGTCGAATCACCATCAAGCATGCGTACGACGGAAGAAGGTTCCTTCTTATCCTCCTTCTTCTTTGCGTTTGGATTCCCCTTGAAATTCCCCGCTCCAATGTTGTAGGCAAAGATAGCCAAGGCATCAAGCTCGGCCTGTGAGAGCGGGACTTTGATCTGTTCCTTCACCAAGTTCGTAGCCGCGCCTAAGTCTTCTTTGAGGAGTTGCTCTCCTATAGTCTTATCAACAGCGATCATCTCACCGAGGCCGGATTGAAGCCACTTCATCCACAGCTTACGATTAATTATTTGAGTCCCATACCCAATCGTAATCCTTCTCCGAGTGTCTCGATCGGTGGGCCACTTCGTCACCTGCTTCTTCGTCTGCCCTTTATCTGCGTCATCGTAGGGGTATCCAACGAACCCTTCGTAGTTCTTCAGGCAATCTATGCCATTTTGGCTCACCCCCGCCCATTTGCCCCTGAGTTCCGGTAGCTTCCGCACCACCGCCGGGTTGGTCGCCGTGTCCGTGGCTTGATCCAATGCGTACACATACCACTCTGGGGTGCTCGTGCGGGTAGAGGGAATATCCCACGTAAAGCCGTGGTCGCCGGAGTACCCGCGCACCTTCACATCGGCGCGGGTCGTCTTGGCGGTCAGCGTCCCGACTCGCGTGCCTGTCCCCTTCGGACCGCCCACATAGATTTCAACCGGGAGGGCGGCCCCGGGATTGAGCGGGTCCACGGCCCAACCCGTAAGCTGCTGAGGCACGGGAGGAGTCGCTTTGTTCTTCACCACCTGAAAGCCACCCCGCAACGGGATGGTCTCTGACCCGACCCAAGTGTCGAACCTCAGTATTTCCTTAATGTGCTCCGCTCTGGCCGCCCATGTCTTATAGGTATCCTCAGAGCTGGAACGGGTATACGTCGCGAGAAGATGCATCCCCAGGATATTCCCGTTGTCATCAATCACCAACGCCCCACTCGTGCCGGGAACAGAGGGAGTGGAACGCTCCATCCTAATCATCTCCTGATAATGCTTAGTTTTATTACATACGCCTTCCCTTCCCTCCACCCGCGGTACAGTGACATTCGCCATAGGCATCGTAACGGTGCTGGTGACCACATGGTACGGAGAAGTAAAGGGATATGAAGTGTTGTTAATTGTTAGACTCCCACTCGTCCGGGAACTGACCGTTGTCACACTCCCCATCATTAGCGGTTCTGCGGTGCGACCCGTCAGCATGCGCCTGAAGTCTTCCACGCCCTGACGAACCTCCTCTAGGCGGCGACTAGTCGGGAAAAGAGACGCATCCATAAATCCTGTGGCGACCTCCGCTTTGAGCTTCATCCCATCTGTGAGCGGCGTCCAGCGGGTTAGGGGACTATTGGTCGCCTTGGGGGAGGTTGCTTCTGGCTGAAGATTGACTAATATGCCATTGGTATGGCTATCGGGACACTCGTGCAGGAGCTTGACCCCACCCTGCTCCTCCGCATCCGTGCAGGGGGATGTATTACACGGGGGGCAGGGGGACGTGTCGCTGCAAGCCGACGGAAAGATGTGCGCCGCCGTCACCAGCCAGGGTTCACCCCCACCACACAAACCCACCCAAGGTCCCCCCACCGGGTCCTGAGGCGGGGCTAATCGCCACCCCGCCTGTCAGTACAGACGGGGCTTTTGTGAGCGTATGATTGTCAAGTTGCGGGACCCCTTCAGGCTTTTCCGTCCGCACCGGGAGCCCTTCAAAGGTGGACGGAATCAAAGCTGGTTCGGAGGTCTGCACGACGAGGCCGTCTACTCCCAAACCAACAGACTGCACCCCAGGAAGCTGCATGAAGTCCTGGCGTTGGAAGATAGCCTCGGCTCTGGTATACGGCACTCCGGCGACCGGCGGAATCATCAGGCTGGTCGGAATGGGCTGCGGGTTAGCCGGAGAGTTACAGAAGCGCCAGCGATATTTCTGCTGTTCAGTATAGCCCGGTGGGCAGTGGCTCAGTGCGGGTTGCGGGTCCGGTCCGTCTGGCCGCAGGACAATCACCCCCGGGGGTGGGGGCAGGTGCGGGGGCGGGGGTTCGGTCAGTACGGGGAAACCAGCGACCTGGGTGGGCATCAGGGCCGGGCGGTCGGTAATGAGCCGAATCCCGGCTGGGGCGGGGAGACAACCGAGCACATCGGGTTGCTGCCGCAGGGCGGGGCAGTGCGTTGTGAGAATGGCCATCGTTTGCGCGTCGGTCAGACGGACAGGATTGCGGTCTTGCTGGTGTAAGATGCCATAGACAGAGATCAACAGCAGACCCCCAAGAATGGCTCGCAGGACAGGGACTTTCGTTTGAGGAGGAAGCGCCATTGTAGCGTAGCAAGCCTTAGCTTCTCGCTCCGTCCCCACCTAGATAAGGATTGTCTGTGAATGGCTCGGTCCGCACGGGTAAGCCCTCAAAGATTGAGGGAATCAGGTCTGGTTAATTTGTCGTGACCACAATTCCGCTCGCGCCCAACCCAACAGCCATGACTCCAGCTATGGTCATAAAGTTCTGGCGGCGGAATATCTCCACTGCCTTGGCGTAAGGAATCCCTGCTATCGGTGGATTCTGGGACGACTCTGCGGACGCCGGTGTCTCAGTGGTAGGCTGATTCGTGTCCGACGCCTCGGTATCTTGCGTATCCTGATCGGTCCCGTCCGAGTCC